>NZ_JXIQ01000092.1 GCF_000934845.1 Mesobacillus subterraneus | reverse complement strand
GTGAGAGTTTGGGGTGAAATTATTTATTTGGATGGTGATAGGCTCGGTTGCTATCGGAAAGGTTTGAGCAAAGCGAGGAGAGACTCACCTGTCGCACCGCGGAAAGCGAGTGTCTGGAGTGAAAATCGATTATCAGCCAAACACCAAAAAGGACCGGGCGATTTTTGCCCGGTTTTTCTGATCATTTGTCCGTTTTTTCCTCTAAAAGTTCGAGTATGAGTGGGACAGCAGCTTGTAGGGAAGGTGCTTTTCTGTCTGCACTTGTTTTGTCGGAACCGATAAAGACGGTTTTGCAACCGACTTTTTTTCCAGCTTCTATATCGCGCTCATGGTCGCCGACCATCACACTTCCCTCCAGTGCAATGTTATGCCTGCTGGCGAGGTCCAGGAGCATCCCGGCGTTTGGTTTTCGGCAATCGCAGTCGGCATTTGGCTTGTGAGGGCAGTAGGCTATCTCCTTGATCTGGCCGCCATATCCTTTGATTTTCTCGCTCATAGTGTCATGGATTTCGTGCAGCCGTTTTTCTTGTAAAAATCCCAGTCCAACTCCTCCTTGGTTGGTAACAACAAAAATGTCATATCCTGCATTGCTCAATTCTGCTACGGCTTGACCAGCCCCTTCGAGCAAAAATAGGTCTTTCGGGGAGTTGACGAATTTGACCCGGTGGGATAATACTTCATTGAGAACACCATCCCTGTCTAAAAAGATCGCTTGCTTTTTCATTTTGATCCTCCATTGGTTCTGCTTATTTTGTCAGCATTCTGGTGGCGAGAAACAAATCGGTTGCCGGTGATCCAAAACCGCCATGGGTAGTTCTTTGCTACTCCCGAGTTATCGATGCCAATTCTTTTCCCAGACGAAATGCTTTCTGGTATCGAATCACGTGCTGCGATGAAAAGAGGTTTCTTCGTTAACGGATGTCCGTAATCTGACATTTGGATCCCCAGCGCTTTTGTCAGCTTCCCTGGCCCATTGGTGAGATTGGCTGATAATGGCATCCCTCGTCGCTTCACCATTAAATCCAAGCCAAATAGTGGTTCCACTCCCCTGATCAACACAGCTTCCGGATTGCCTGCCTTGCCGCTGACAATATTGAAAAGAGTATGGGTATGCATGACATATGTATAGGCCAATCCTGCTTGGTGGAACATAATCTCCGTTCTCGGCGTCCTTCGGTTTTGGTAACTGTGTGCTGCCTGATCTATCGGGCCCATATATGCTTCCGTCTCGACAATCATTCCAGCTGCTGCTCCTTCTGCAGTTTCTTTTACGAGGATGCAGCCCAGCAGGGAGGTGGCCAAGTCTAGAGTAGGCTGATGAAAGAAATCCTCTTTGAGCGGAGACAGAAAGGTAAATTGCTCCCTCATATGATCTCCTCCTTTCGTACTTTTTATCGTTATACCCTTTCAAACGGAAAAACAAAATTATCTGCGAAAAAATAGCCGTAAACGCCAAGATGGTATATAGTAATTTTAAAGCTACATGCTTTAGGTTTTTATAAGGGAGTATAGATTATGTGGAAAAAATGGTTAACGATTGGTGTGGCTACAGCAGTCATCTTCTTTCTTATTCCTTACAGCCTGCCGCTCATTTTTGCCTTCCTGACAGCAGTCATGCTCGAAGGTGCGGTTCAATGGATCATGAAAAGATTTTCATTTCAGCGTCTTCATGCCGTGACCGCTGTGTTCCTTGGATTTGTGCTTCTTCTGGCAGTAATTGGCTATAATCTTGTCTCGATTATTGCTCACCAGGCAGTGTCATTATCGGAAAAGACGCCAACCTTTGTAAAGGACATGTACAAAACTGGGATTCTGCCATTGATGCATAAATGGGAATTCTACTCGAAAAATTTCCCGTTGGAAGTAATTGCTCAAATTGAGCAAACAATCGAAAAAAACATTAATGCCCTCGATTCCTTCCTTCAGCAAGTTGTAGCAGGGATTATCAACCTGCTCTCTGCTATACCGGGATTCATGATTGAGTTTCTTGTGTATTTAATTGCGTTATTCTTGTTCAGTCTTGAACTTCCCAAATTAAAATTGAAGCTTGAGGCCCATTTGAAAGAAGAAACCCGTCAAAAAGTCTTTTTTGTCGGCAGCCAATTAAACAAGGCAGGAATTGGATTTTTAAAAGCTCAAGTCATCTTGAGTTTTGTCACATTCGTCATGTCAATGGCTGGTATGAGCATATTAGGGGTGAAGTATACCGGTCTTCTGTCCTTGCTGATTGTTGCAGTGGACATTCTGCCAATTCTCGGGACAGGTTCGGTACTTGTTCCCTGGGCGGTCATTGCAATTCTCCAGAACAACCATTTTCTCGGGATCGGGTTGCTCATTCTGTTTCTCGTCATTACGGTAGTCCGAAGAGTGATTGAGCCAAAAATTTATTCTTCCAGCTTGGGGATCTCGCCGCTTGCCTCATTGATCAGCATGTATATCGGTCTCAAACTATTAGGAATAGCAGGGGTCTTTATCGGTCCGATCGTTGTGATTATTTATGAAACGTTAAGAAAAGCGAAAGTGATTAAGCTCAACTTCAGAATTTAAATCGGGATATTGGATTATCGGCACTTTTGCATATATACTACCATTAAAGCTTGGTTTTAGGAGGGAAGGCAATGTCAAAAAGCACATTAACATTATACACTAGGCCGATGTGAACAGATTGCCAGGAGGCGAAGGAGTTCCTTTCGCAAAAGCATGTTCCTTATAAAGAAATCAATGTACAGGATGAACCGGAAGTGGAGAAACAGCTGAAGGAATTGACCGGAACCATAATCGTTCCAGCCTTCATTTTTACAAATACAAAGATGCTGTTCTTAAAAAATAAAAAGGTATTGATCGGATTTGAAAATAACCGGAGTGAAATTGAAAAACTTGTAGGTAGCTTATAACTAAAACTAAAAAGCCATCCCAAATGGGATGGCTTTTTAGTTGGTATGGAACCAAATTAACATATAGTAATCTGTCATGGTAGGGCAATGATTTTAATTCCGAGTTGACTTATCAGAATACATGTATTATATTATTTGAGAAAGAAAACGAAGGGGGAAAAAGCAGTGACCACTGGATTAGTGATAGTAAATATTTTGATCATGCTGGGCATTCTCGCTGTTCTTTTTTACATGCAAAAAAAGCATGTATCTTTTTCTAAACGAGTTTTCATTGCACTGGGAATTGGGATTGTGTTTGGTTTTGCATTGCAATTCATTTATGGAGTGGGTTCTGAAGTCCTCACGAAGAGTGCGGAATGGTTCTCGATCGTGGGAAGCGGTTATGTTAAATTCCTGCAAATGGTAGTCATGCCGCTTGTATTCATTTCCATTCTTGCTGCATTTACAAAACTGAAGCTCACGAATAATATCGGTAAAATCAGTACCCTGATCCTCGGCTTGCTGGTTGGTACAACAGCTGTCGCAGCAATGGTCGGGATAGTGACTGCAGTAGGATTCGACCTTGAAGCAGTTCAAATCAATCAAGGGGAGGCAGAGCAAGCACAGACTATGAAACTTGAGGAAACCTATGGGGGAATCGAAGGACGCACAATGCCGCAGCAAATTCTCGATCTGTTGCCGGCCAATCCATTTCTGGACTTCACGGGTGCAAGGCCGACATCTACAATATCTGTCGTGATATTCGCGGCTTTCCTGGGAATCGCATTTCTTGGAGTCAGGAGGAAGTCTCCTGAACAGGCAGAGCTTTTTGCTAAAATCGTAGATGCTTTTTATGCAGTCATCATGAGAGTAGTCACGCTGATCCTGCGACTGACTCCGTATGGCGTTCTTGCCATCATGACAAAAACGGTGGCATTAAGCGATTTTGCTGCAATTATTAACTTGGGCAAATTTGTAGTTGCTTCTTATGTGGCACTGACGATCATGTTCATCATCCACTTGCTTCTATTGACTATTTCTGGATTGAATCCGGTCACTTACATCAAAAAAGCATTTCCTGTTCTAGCGTTTGCATTCACTTCAAGAACGAGTGCAGGAGCACTGCCTTTAAATATCAAAACGCAGCGCTCACTGGGGGTACCAGAAGGAATCGCAAACTTTGCAGGCTCCTTCGGATTATCAATTGGACAGAACGGCTGCGCTGGTATTTATCCGGCAATGCTCGCAGTTATGATTGCGCCAACTGTTGGGATTGACCCTTTATCACCATCCTTTATCGCAACCGTGATTGCGATCGTTGCGATCAGTTCCTTTGGAGTTGCTGGAGTTGGAGGCGGGGCTACCTTTGCAGCCTTACTCGTGCTGTCAGCATTGGACCTCCCAGTGGGCCTTGCCGGCTTGCTGATTTCAATTGAACCATTGATTGATATGGGACGCACAGCAGTAAATGTCAGCGGCTCGATGACTTCAGGAATCCTGACAAGCAGAATCACTAAGGAAATCGATCCGACCATTTATACAGACATGAATCAAAAAATCGAAGCGGAAGCGTAAGGATACTAAAAAAAAAGCGAGCTATGGGGCAAGAAGTATATTTTTGTTCGTGGATACTTTTTTTTATACTGTGTGTTTCTATCTTTCTGCCAGCGGAGTGGAAGTTTCAGAGTTTCTAAGAGGCTACACTAGACAATTCGAAATGAGGGTAGCGAATCGGAAAAATTATTCTCATTTTTTCCCATAACATAAACGAGCCAAGATATCTTCGGCATGTTTCGGACGAGCATCACATGAAATTAAATAAGATACGCGAGATCCATATTTTGTTTAAAACTTCAAGGAAAGCGGTACGTAATCTATTTCGCTGGTCCAAATGACCAAAATTATATTAATTAGGGAATTAACTGGGTATCTTTCCGCATGAAAGATGCCCTTATGGAGGTGGAAATGCCTGCATAAGGGTATCATTCCGCATGAGAGATGCTCTTATAGAGGTGAAAATGCTCGCATAAGGGTATCTTTCAGCATGAGAGATGCCCTTATAGAGGTGAAAATGCTCGCATAAGGGTATCTTTCCGCATGAAAGATGCCCTTATAGAGGTGAAATTGCCTGCATAAGGGTATCTTTCCGCATGAGAGATGCTCTTATAGAGGTGAAATTGCTTGCATAAGGGTATCTTTCCGCTTGAATTGCACCCTTATGGCAGTTTTTTAGTAAAAAATATACGAAACATAAAATTTGGCAGTTGTGATTTTCAATTCGCTCGTTCAAACAGGCTTAAAAGAGTAAACTTGCTAAACAATCAGGATGGGCGCTATAAAAAACAACTACCAGATTAAGGAGTTTTATCACAATCCCATATTACGCCCTTATTTCTTTACGAGTGGGAAGTTAAGTCCAATTTCCCACTCATTTTAAAAACTAAAGTGGGGAGGACTTGTTTTTCTTAAAATTTATCGGACTTTTTAAGTGCTCTCAGCAAAGCGACGAGGAGCCCCGCGGAAAGCGAGTGTCATCCGTTCCAATCAACAGCCCCGATGATCAGCCAAACCAAAAAAAGACCGGGCGAAGTTTGCCCGGTTTTTCTTAATGAGGCAAGAATGCAAGCTGGTAAAAGAACAGGACTGCGAAAACATAAAGCAGCGGGTGGACGTCACGCCATTTTCCTCTGACGACTTTTAGAAGAGGATAGGAAATGAAGCCAAGTGCGATTCCTGTAGCAATGCTCGATATTAGCGGCATGCTAAGGATGATTAAAAATGCAGGGAAGGCTTCATCAAGTTCATCCCATGTGATGTTAGAGATGCTTCCCATCATCAGGCTTCCGACAATGATCAATGCCGGTGCAGTAATAGCGGACAATCCAGAAACTGCACTTACAAGCGGTCCGAAGAAAGCAGCGAAAATGAACAAGCCTGCAACTGTCAGTGAAGTAAGTCCAGTACGTCCGCCTGCTGCTACACCAGCAGACGATTCAATGTAAGCAGTCGTCGGGCTAGTTCCGAACATGGCCCCAAAAGCAGTGGCAATGGAGTCAGAAAGAAGTGCTTGCCGAGCTCGCGGTAATGAATTTCCCTTCATCAGTCCTGCTTGATGAGCAACACCGATCATTGTACCGGTCGTATCGAAAATAGTTACCAAGATAAAAGAAAAGACAACTGCATACAAGCTATTTTGGATTACATCCATCAATGCTGTCCAAGGATTTAGGACAATCATCCCTTCAGGCAGAGAAGGCATCGCCATGAAACCGTCATTGAAATTCAGCTGTCCAGTGAAAAAGGCAATCATGCCTGTGGCAACCATGCCAAGGAAAAGAGCCCCTTTGATGTTGAGCACCATTAAGATAAGCGTAATGGCAAGTCCACCCAAAGCAAGCAGTGCGGATGGTGAATGTAGATCCCCGAGTGCAACCAGATTTGTTGGATGGGCGGTGATGATCCCCGTCAGGCGCAAGCCAATAAAAGCAATGAACAGGCCGATTCCAGCAGTAATTCCATGTTTTAGATTGACAGGGATTGCTTCGATTAATTTCTCGCGGAACGATGTCAGCGAGAGGATGATAAACAGTAAACCAGCGATAAATACAGCGGCGAAAGCCGTCTCATACGTAATATTTTGGTGGTTGCCGACAACGGAATAGGCGAAGTAAGCATTCAAACCCATGCCCGGAGCGATCGCAATCGGATAATTAGCAAATAAAGCCATCCACAATGTACCGATGACAGCAGCAATGATGGTCGCGGTGAAAACCTGTTCAAAAGGAACACCAGCATCAGCTAGGATGATGGGATTGACGACTACGATATAAACCATTGTGAAGAAGGTTGTAAACCCAGCCATCAATTCAGTTTTAATGGTTGTGTTGTTCTCTTTTAATTTAAACATAACTCCTCCAAAATACGAACGTTTTTTTAACACAATAAATATAATATTCGTTTTTATTTTGTTTTACAAGAGAAAACTTAACCGAAGTTTGGAAAGTTTCCTTTATTGTTCCGCATAAAAACGAAAGCTTCTAGCTAAAATAGTGGAGAAAATGGTTTATGGAGGGAAAGAAATGGATTTGAACCGGGTGAAGCAAATTCTATCTTCGTCTGCAGAAATTGATGTTGTCTACAATGGGGCATCTGTTTGGATTGATCATTTAAGTGAAGATGAACGGACGGCAACTGTTCATCTGCGTGGACCACTCGAAGAGAGAACAACTGTCGAGATTTCGGAGTTGCAAGAAAAAATTTAATTGGGACATATTACCGCCGGTATGCAAAAAAATGTACGGCGGTTTTTTTGTATGGCACAATGTAAATAGTACCTATAATATAGGTATCAAAATTGAAAGGAGAGATGAAGATGTTCCATTATACCATTGAAGTGGACAAGTCATTGAATGAAGCGGTTTCAGCACTGGAAGCAAGCTTAAAAAGCGAAAAATTTGGTGTCCTTTGGTCGTTAAATATGAAGGAAACATTGGCTGGGAAAGGTGTGGAGCTAGACGGAGACTATCTTATCCTTGAAGTATGCAATCCACATGAAGCAAAGCGGGTACTTGAGAAAAATCCCCTTGTAAGCTATTTTCTGCCATGCAAAATTGTTGTGTATAAAGAAAACGGTTCAACAAAGATCGGCCTACCGAAACCTACTGAATTGATCAGGTTTGTAGACAATGATGATCTCCAAGTGATTGCCTCAGACATCGAAAATAGACTGATCGGAGCAATAGACAGCATTAAATAGTGAAAAACAAAGCCCTAGGTGCCCTCCTGGGGCTTTGTTTTTCTTTTCGAAAGAAGAGAAAAATCAAAGTTGTCCGGCTGTTTAGGACAAATTTTTGCCGGGAACATAGAGAGTGAGTGATGATGAAAATAGCGGCTATCGAGCCGTTTATATAGAATTTAGCGGCTGCTCTTGTGCAGTCGCTTTTATTTGTAATCCATTCTGGCGAGGGATAAAATGGGGGAAAGGAGGGAATTTCTTGGAAAGCATTTATGATAAAATCAAGCTACATAATGGTGTGGAAATGCCTATACTTGGCTTGGGTGTATACAAAGTAGAGCAAGGAAATCAAATTGAGGAAACGATTCATACAGCACTTGAATTGGGGTATCGGCTGATTGATACAGCTTCGTTTTATCAGAATGAAGAAGGCGTTGGCATGGCGATCCGGAATAGCGGCATCCCAAGGGAAGAGTTATTTATTACCTCGAAGGTCTGGAATTCAGACCAAGGATATGACAATGCATTGAGAGCCTTCGACGATAGTCTGGAAAAACTAGGGCTTGAATACCTGGATTTGTACTTGATTCATTGGCCAGTAAAAGGGAAGTACATCGAAACATGGCGTGCCCTTGAAAAACGGTATCAGGAGGGCAGGGTGAAAGCGATTGGTGTTAGCAATTTCACGATCCATCATTTGCAGGATCTCCTTTCCCAGAGTAAGGAAGGGCCAGTGATTAATCAGGTGGAACTTCATCCGTTGCTTGCACAGACTGAGCTTCGGGAGTATTGCCGGCAAAACGACATCGCAGTGGAAGCGTGGTCGCCATTATCAAGGGGAAGGTTCCTGAATGAACCAATACTAGGAAACATCGCAGATCGCCACGGAAAAACCCCGGCTCAAGTTATCTTAAGATGGCATCTGCAGCACGATATCATTCCTATTCCAAAATCAGTCACACCGTCCAGGCTAAAAGAAAATGCCGACGTATTTAATTTCCGGCTCAGTGAACAAGAAATAGCGGAAATTGATGGACTTAATAAGGAACAGCGTTTTGGAGCGGATCCCGACTATATCGATTTTTAACAAAAACAAAACGGATTGAGCTTTATCGATCCGTTATTTTTTTTGTGAAACTGGATACACTAAAGCAGTGAAAGTACCCGGTGCAAGTTTTTAAAACAAATGTAATTACAAGTAGGTTTTAAAATCTTCTGAGGGTGGTAATGTAGGTGTACAGGCAGAAACGCCTTGGCTCTCACTGCTTGAACGCTGCAGGATCTCTGGTTTAACCTCATCGATAAAGAGGTAAGATACTATTAGAACAAGCTGATTCGCTCCCGGGAAGCAAATGGATCAGCAAGTCCTAATAACACAAACTGCAGTAAGAAAAATAGGTGCAAGTATACCTGGCACTACTACTTAACTTTACATTCATATTTATAAGGAGGAATAACAATTATGTTAAGTTTTCTTTGGGCATTAATTATTGGTGGTATTATTGGATGGATTGCAGGGCTGATCCTTGGAAGAGATATTCCAGGTGGAGTAATCGGCAATATTATCGCAGGTTTCTTAGGAGCTTGGATTGGACAAGCCATCCTTGGCAACTGGGGACCAGTGGTTTCCGACTTTGCGATTATTCCAGCATTGATTGGTGCAATTGCGTTAGTATTCATCGTCAGCCTCGTTATGAAAAGCATGCGCAAAGCTTAAATAAAGAAAGTAAGAGCCCTTCCGGTGTGGAAGGGCTCTTTGATTTTATCAAATGCTATACGGATCAATAGTAAAAATTGGTTCCTCATCGATAAATGGAGCATGACAGGTGATTTTTTCCTGTGTAAACGGATGAGTGAATTCCAATTTAACTGCATGCAGCGCTTGACGGGAAACTCCATCACTCCCCCCGTAAAGCAAGTCTCCCGTGAGCGGATGACCAATGGCACTAAAGTGGACGCGAATTTGGTGAGTCCTGCCTGTCGCCAATGAACATTGGACAAGGGTGTGTTGTTTCTTTTTTTCTATCACATGAAAATAGGTAATTGCCTGTTGGCCGTTCTCGGAAACACGCCTTTTTGTTGGGTGATGCCGGTCCCGTCCAATCGGCTTATCAATTATTCCTTTTTTCTGTCTGATGATCCCATCTGTCAGCGCCAAGTAGGTTCTTTTGATGGAACGTTCTTGAAGCATCTTATCAAGGATGGCGGCAGTGAGCGGGTTTTTTGCAAAAAGAACAGCACCTGTAGTATCACGGTCGAGTCTGTGAATATGGCGAGGACGGCTTACTTCACCGCTTGCCAGCAAATGAAATGCAGCTGCGTTAGCAAGGGTGCCCGTCTGGCCATCTTCGTTTGGATGGGTATCCATTCCAGCTGGCTTATTGAAGACAATTAGGTGATCATCTTCATAAATGATATCGACATTTAAATACTGAGGAATGTGGGTTGGTTTTTCCTCGGTAAAAAGCTTCAGACTTAATCGGGCATTCTTTTGAAATGGAAGTGTCCAATCAGGCACTTGCCCGTTTAGTAAGACGCTTTTTTCCATTCGGAATGCATGAACAAGCTTTTTCGGTGCCATCCAAAAATCCTTGAATAGCGTTTCAAGCGTGTATTTTTCCCATTCTTCAGGTACTGTGATTTCAAGCCAACTGCCTTTTTTATTTGTGTGAATCATCGTACTCTCCTCTTCTATGTGGTCAGATTCCCGATTTGTCGGCTTTTACCTTCCTGATGGTCATAATTACCACCCGGTTAGCTGGCATGGATATGTTATTCTAAGAATATATATTACAGTGATATTACAAAGGGAAAAAGGTGGGTCGACATTGAAAATTGTTTATGCGTCTACGCCCGGACAAGAAGAAAAAATTGTAGAACTTGCAAATTATTTTTACACTGATATTTTTCCATTATACTTTACGGATGAAGACATACAGGATTTTGAAAGGCTGGAAGTATTACATATAAGGCAGGAACAATTCGAAAGATTCAGTACACTTGGAGATGCTTTCCAAGTGATAACAAGTATGCAAACACTGATTTCGATTCTGGAGTCAGGTAATATTCCTAAAAAATATCAGATGATGTTTCGTAAAAATGTCCAAATTTTGACGAACTATGGGATTTGCTTCCCGTTTAATTACAGTCAATTCTCTGAATCCAACCATATCCATCTAGAGTATATCAGTACGTATACAAAAGCAGCCAACAGACTATTATTATAGAATTACGATCGCGAAAGAAAACGCCTGCTTAATCCACAGGCGTTTTTGGCTATTTCAAGGTGTTTTCATTAAACCAATCTTGAAAAGTGGCTGCTTCTTGGTATCCGACAATTCGGGCGACTTCTTCCCCATTCTTGTACTGGACAATGGTGGGAGTTGATTGGATTCCGTATTTATCCCAGCCTTGTTCGAATTCGAGAAGATTGTATTGTACTAGCTCAACATTCATATCCTTTGCAAGTGGTGCGACCACAGGGGTTGTACGGACACAGTGAGAGCATGTTGGACTAAAAAAGTAAACCGTAACATCTTCTCCAGCGTCAAGCTTGTTAGCTAGTTCATCAGGGAGGATGATGTTTTGATAGTTTGGATCATCCAGCTGCTTAACGGTTTCAGGATGGAGCGTATCCTTTCCATAAGGATTATTTCCAGCTTTCTCCTCATTCTGCGCTTTCGTGACAAAAAATAAAGCCGCGAACAATCCGATGATGATAACCAAAAAAATAATAACTTTCTTCAACTGAAGTTTCCTCCTTCACTTTCTTCCAACTAACTCAGGGTTAAAGAAACAACTATCCCTCCTTCCATCTTAAGGAATGGATAGAAATATTTCAATTCCCTTTTCCTAAAATAATTTTTCCGAATCAATCAGGAGAAGCTAAATCGTGTCATACTTTTGGCTGATTGCGGGTATAGGGCATGATGGGGTATTTTTTATACATAAAAGCGAGACGATTAAGAAAGGGTGGAATGTTAAATGACGGAGCTGGATTTGTCTAAATTTGAAAAAAAAATGATGATTCGAAATACGATACCTTCTGATATTGAGGAAATCATTAAACTGCAAAATAGCTGCTTTCCAGGTATGGAGCCTTGGAAGCGTGATCAGTTGGAAAGCCATCTGGACATTTTTCCCGAAGGCCAGTTTGTAGCGGAATATGATGGCAGGGTGGTTGGGTCCTGTTCGAGTCTAATCATCAATTTCGATGAATACGATGATCGCCACAGCTGGGATGATATTACCGATGAAGGCTATATTACCAATCATAATCCCGATGGCTATAACTTATACGGAATTGAAGTTATGACTCATCCTGACTTTAGGAGAATGAAGGTCGGCTATCGGCTGTACGAGGCAAGAAAAGATCTTGCCCGGCAGATGAACTTGAAGAGTATCATTATTGGCGGACGGATTCCGAATTATCATCTGCATGGGAAGGAAATGTCACCTCGTGAGTATGTAAGACAGGTTACATCACATAAAATATATGATCCCGTTCTCTCTTTTCAGTTAAGAAATGATTTCATATTAATGAGGATTAATCCGAATTACTTGCCGGATGACCTTCAGTCAAACAAATATGCAACCTTGATGGAATGGAATAATGTCGACTATCATCCGAAATCGAAGCGGTTTTTCAAAACAAGCAATCCGGTACGCATTTGTGTTGTCCAATATATGATGAGGCAAATTCATTCCTTTGAGGACTTTGCCCACCAAGTTGAATATTTCACTGATGTTGCTTCTGATGCTGGATCAGATTTTGCGGTGTTTCCGGAAATTTTCACGACCCAGCTCATGTCCTTCATGAATGAAAAATCACCTTCGCTGGCCGTCCGCCATGTGGCTGAATATACAGAACAATATATTGAACTTTTTACTGATTTAGCTGTCCGTTATAATGTCAATATTATTGGCGGTTCCCATCTTGTTAAAGAAGAAGATGAAGAAGTCTATAATATTTCCTATCTGTTCCGACGCGATGGCACAATCGATAAGCAATATAAGCTTCACATTACACCAAATGAGCGCAGGTGGTGGGGCATTAGCCCTGGGAATGAATTGAGAGTGTTTGATACCGACTCGGGGAAAATTGCTATCCTGATCTGTTATGATGTTGAATTTCCTGAGCTTTCCAGGATCGCCACCGATATGGGGGCGAAAATCATTTTCACCCCATTTTGTACAGAAGATCGCCAAGGATATCTTCGCGTCCGTTACTGTGCACAGGCAAGAGCAGTCGAGAATCAAGTGTACACTGTTATCTCAGGAACAGTAGGAAACCTGCCACAAACAGAAAATATGGATATCCAGTATGCCCAGTCTGGGATTTTTGCGCCGTCTGATTTTGAATTTGCTAGGGACGGGATTGTCGGTGAAACCAACCCGAACATCGAAATGGTCATGATTGGCGACGTCGACCTCGAAATTCTTCGCCGCCAGCGCCAGGATGGAACGGTGCGCCAGTTGAAAGACCGCAGACACGATCTTTATCGGATTCAGTACAAAAAGTAAGCATAAAAGATATCAAACATGATCTATCTTGTTTTATAATTAGCTGTAAGATTTAAATCTTTTTTTCGGGAGGTCATTCGATGGATTGGAGAATGAACGCTGACAAGTGGCTTCGTTTTGCCGGATTGGATCCGAAGCTTAAAATCGAACTTGATTCATTAAAGGGCGATGAGAAACATTTAGAAGAAGCGTTTTACAAAAATCTTGAATTTGGAACTGGAGGAATGCGCGGCGAGATTGGCGTCGGAACCAATCGCATGAATATATACACCGTGCGCAAAGCATCGGCTGGACTGGCAGCATACATAGAAGAACATGGGGATGAGGCAAAGCAGCGCGGTGTCGTGATTGCCTATGATTCCCGTCATAAGTCAGCGGAATTCGCGATGGAAGCTGCTAAGACTTTAGCCACCCGTGGGATCCAGACATATGTCTTTGAAGAATTAAGGCCGACTCCTGAGCTGTCCTTTGCTGTCCGATACTTGCATGCATATTCTGGAATCGTAATAACGGCTAGCCATAATCCACCTGAGTACAATGGCTATAAGGTGTACGGTCCTGATGGTGGACAGCTAACGACTGACAGTGCTGACTTAGTCATTTCAAAAGTGAATGCAATAGAAAATGAATTGTCACTCGAAGTGCTGGACGAGCAGGAGCTAAAGGAAAAAGGGCTGATCAAAATGATTGGGCCTGAAGTGGACCGAGCTTATCTCGAGAAACTGATGACTATTTCCGAAAATCCTTCATTATCGGACGAAACCAATGTCAAAGTGGTTTTTACTCCATTGCATGGAACGGCTAATATGCCAGTGCGCAATATTCTGACCAATTTGAAGTACCAGAATGTTGTAGTAGTAAAGGAGCAGGAGCTGCCAGATCCAGAATTTTCTACAGTGAAAAGTCCGAATCCAGAAGAACATGCTGCTTTTGAACTGGCAATCCGCGAAGGGAAAAAAATCGATGCAGATATCTTGATCGCAACAGATCCCGATGCAGACCGTCTTGGTATTGCGGTAAAGGATAAGGACGGAGAGTACACGGTGCTCACAGGTAACCAGACAGGAGCTTTGTTGCTGCACTATATTCTTACTCAGAAAAAGGAAAAAGGTACGCTCCATGCCAATGGAATCGTGTTAAAAACAATCGTTACGTCCGAACTTGGACGAAGAATTGCTTCGGCTTTCGGACTTAAAACGATGGATGTTCTGACTGGCTTTAAGTTCATTGCGGAGAAAATAAAGCAATTTGAAGCGACTGGCGAATATAAGTTCTTGTTCGGGTACGAAGAAAGCTATGGCTACCTGATCGGTGACTTTTCTCGCGATAAAGATGCCGTCCAGGCTGCAATGCTTGCAGTCGAAGTATGCGCCTATTATAAAAAGAAAGGCATGTCTTTATACGAAGCGCTTCTTAGTGTGTTTGAAGAGTATGGTTACTATCAGGAAGGGCTTCGTTCCCTTACACTGAAAGGCAAAGAAGGCGCCGATTTAATTGAGAAAACGCTACAGGTTTTCCGCAGGGAGCCGCTTAAACAGTTAGGTGAATGGAAAGTCACGATGATCGAGGACTATTTAACAGGAGTAAGAGTGAAAGAGGGTAGCCAGGAGGAAAAAATCGTCCTTCCATCCTCCAATGTGATCAAATACTATCTTGAAGATGGGTCGTGGATGTGTTTGAGACCATCAGGTACCGAGCCGAAAATCAAATTTTATTTTGGTGTGAATGATCAAAATCTCATGGACAGCAAGCTGAAACTCAAGAAGGTAGAGCAGGAATTCATGGAACTTGTTGACAAAAAAATGCAAGCTGCTAAAAATTTGTAAAACCGTATAAAAAAGTTGAAAACACGGCACCTTAATAAAGGTGCCGTGTTTTCTTGGTGGAATTCTCTAAATCGAACCAGTAGCGGTTTCCAGGCCTTCATCGCCGCCGGCTTCATTTGCGTGGTCAATGTATCTTAACAGGGAATACAGGCTTCTCTCAATGACAGTATAGTCTTTTTCGAAATGATAAGCGTGGAGAAAATGTTCAATTTTCTTTGCCAGGAATTGATCCTTTGTCCTGACCATCAAGATGAGCAAGTTATCCCATTGAGATCGATGGGTGTAAAATAATGCGCGATCATAATCCGTTTGATTCATTGTATATCCTCCTTATGAGGAGTTGATTATATTATATGGAGTTGGGTGCAGAACTTCCTCAGCAAATCTTGGTCGTCTTTGTTTACAGGGTTTTTAAATATTTACCTGTATAATTACAGGGAGGAGTGGTTTTTTATGAAACAGTATTTTGTGTCAGTAGCGATAACCTTGTACTTGTTGATCGGCTTCCTGCCGATCAACAGTAACGCGCAAAGACCTGACTATGAAAGGTATGGCCGGATTGCAACAGCGGTGATCAAAGAAGAATTTCCTGGTGAGGCGAGTCAGGATTATAAATATATGGGCCGAAATCAAATGGATGATCTAACGGTTCAGGACTCCTTCCAGTACAAAATTACTGGGAAAGAAAAACCGGTTTTTATGACGGTGCAAGTAACCCATGATCTCAAAAACAACCGGTTAATCAGCCTTAGCATCACGGCACATTACCAGCAGTAAAATTGTTAACCTGTTCATCTTTCTCCTTTTTTGCTCATACATTGATGTAAGAGGGGAAAGGGGGAGAGATGGTGTCGGAAGAACAAAGGTCGCTAGAATATGCCATTTCTGAAATTACTGAAATTGCGAAGGGATTCGGGCTGGATTTTTATCCGATGCGGTATGAAATTTGTCCTGCCGAAATCATCTATACATTCGGTGCTTACGGAATGCCAACGAGGTTTTCGCATTGGAGTTTCGGGAAACAGTTCCATAAAATGAAGCTTCATTATGATTTAGGGCTATCAAAAATTTATGAGTTGGTGATCAATTCGAATCCTTGTTATGCTTTCCTGCTCGATTCGAATTCGCTTATCCAGAACAAATTGATTGTTGCTCACGTACTTGCTCACTGCGATTTTTTTAAAAATAATGCTCGTTTTCATAATACGAAAAGAGATATGGTTGAAAGCATGGCGGCAACTGCTGACAGGATCCGCAAATATGAAATCGAACATGGAAAACAAAAGGTAGAGTCCTTTCTCGATGCTGTGTTGGCGATTGAAGAGCATATTGATCCTTCTTTGATGAGGCCAAAGCTCGCAAGGTCCATGGAAGAGGATGAAGGCGATGAGGAGCCTGTTTCGGCAACGACTCCTTATGATGATCTTTGGAATCTGGAAACGAAGGATGTCCCGCCAAAAGAACGCAAAAAGAAATTTCCGCCGAGACCAGAGAAAGACCTCCTTTTGTTCATTGAAAGCTACAGCCGGGAATTAGCTGACTGGCAAAGGGATATCCTAACGATGATGCGCGAGGAAATGCTCTATTTTTGGCCGCAGTTGGAGACGAAAATCATGAACGAAGGCTGGGCATCTTATTGGCATCAGCGCATCCTCCGCGAGATGGATCTAACTGGCGGAGAATCCATTGAGTTCGCCAAATTGAATGCTGGTGTCGTTCAGCCTTCGAAAACAGGAATCAATCCATATTACCTGGGTATCAAAATTTTTGAAGATATTGAAGAACGGTATGATCATCCAACGGAGGAAATGAAACGTCTTGGTGTCAAACCTGGTTCAGGAAGGGAAAAAATGTTCGAAGTCCGAGAGATTGAATCGGATAGTTCATTTTTACGTAATTATTTGACTAAGGATCTGGTGATGCGTGAGGATTTATATCTCTTTCAAAAGCAGGGGAGAGAATACAAAGTCGTGGACAAAGCATGGGAGCTCGTTCGTGACCAGCTCGTAAGCATGAGAGTAAATGGCGGTTTTCCTTATTTGACAGTAACCGATGGCGATTATCTTAAAAATGGCGAGCTTTATATTACACATGGCTTCGAAGGAATAGAATTGGACATTAAATACCTTGAAAAAGTTCTTCCCTATCTCCATCAGCTTTGGGGACGAAATTGCCATATTGAAACAGTTGTCGAAGGCAGGGCTATGCTTTATACGTACGATGGAAAAGGTGTTCACCGTAAATATTTATAAGTCTTGGATAATGCCGCTGAATATCAGCGGCTTTTCGTGTTTCAAGCTGATAATAAAGTGAATAGGAATAGATAAGCTAATAGTTGAACCATACTCGTAATTAAGTCATAATCATCTATAGGAACAATTGTTCATTTTTCGAAAGGAGGCTGGCAAAATGGGGCATAATCATTCACATAGTCATGGTCACAGTCATACAAACAATAAAAAGGCATTATTATGGTCCTTCCTTTTAATCGCAGGTTATATGGTGGTGGAAGGGATTGGCGGCTTTCTTACCAATAGTCTCGCGCTTCTATCCGATGCTGGTCACATGCTTTCTGATGCAGCTGCACTTGGGTTGAGTTTATTTGCAATGAAGCTTGGCGAAAAAAAAGCGACCAATTTGAAAACATATGGCTTTAAACGTTTTGAAATTATTGCCGCCGCACTTAATGGCTTGACATTGATCATTATTTCGCTTTATATCTTTGTCGAAGCGTATCATCGCATGGCTAATCCACCAGAAGTGCAAAGTCTTGGAATGCTGACCATTTCAGTTATCGGATTGCTGGTCAATATTTTGGCGGCATGGATGTTAATGCGTGGTGACAAAGAGGAGAATTTGAACGTAAGGAGTGCTTTTCTGCATGTATTAGGTGACATGCTTGGTTCAGTTGGAGCAATCGTTGCTGCATTGCTTATTTACTTTTTTGGCTGGGGACTTGCAGATCCGATCGCTAGTATATTCGTCGCAATCCTGATCATTATCAGCGGATGGCGGATTACTAAGGAGAGTTTTCATATCTTGATGGAAGGGACGCCAGAACAAATTAAATTAGCAGAAGTGAAAGAGGAAATAATGAAGATTCCACTAGTTAGAGATGTCCATGATATTCATGTTTGGTCGATCACATCAGGGGTTTTCATGCTTAGCGGCCATATTTCGGTTGAAGGAAAGGGAACACATGACCATGTCCTAAGAGCAGCGCAGACACTTCTGCATGACCGTTTTGGAATCGACCACAGTACGCTCCAAGTCGAAGCGGAGGAACAAGGTTGCCCTTGTGCGCATGAGCCTTGTAATTAGAGCATGTTCTATGCTTGATGAATAACGATTACTAATCGGGTGGAAAGATAACATAGGTAGGACAAGAGGCGGAATGAAAGTGAGGATGGAATGGAAGAGAACAAAACGCTTGAATCAAAATATATTCAACAGCATCTTGCGAATGAACGAACTTATCTTGCGTGGGTCAGGACATCCATTACTATTATTGGGATTGGATTTTTGGCATCAAGTCTGCATTTCAATAATATCAAAGAAGTAAGCCAACTTGCCGACACGATCGCAGTTTTTGTGAGCATCTTTTCCTTGCTAGTTGGTCTTGCCATCTTGGCTCTTGCCACCAGACATTATTTTTTCGTTCAGAGAAATATTAATAGCCAAACCTTCGAATCAGCAAATAGACTGATAAAAGTATCGACAGGAATCATCTTTTTTATATTCTTGCTGCTCGGATTGTATTTAATTTCTATTTTATTTTGATCTTGAATTTGTACTGCTAAAAATTCGCTGTTTATGGCCGATAAATGAAATAGAAGGAAAAGCAGCGATAAATAACGCAAAAGCAGAGGGCAGGATGGAGATCCCTTACATGTACATATTTGACGTAAAAACATTTGCCTTGACCATCGTATTTTTGATCATTTCCTTATTGATGGGGGTCGAATTTACTAGGCAGGTCAAAAAAAATCCGGTTCGAAAAAAACGAAGAAGTATTCTGTATTCTCTACTTCTGGCAGCTATCTTTTTATTGACACACTTATTTGTGATCATTTCAGCAGATATTCCTTTTTCAACGGACAACTTCTATTTATTCCTTCTACTGTTTTTTGGCATATGTTCGCTAGGTGCATACTCAGCTATGAGACTGTTGCAAAGCGATATTGCCACTACGCCACAGTATATTTATACAAGTATGCTGATCGCCACCACCATTCTGTTTGCAGAGTATACAGCCTTTCAGCTCATTTTTAGCGATGCAACGGAGATACAGTGGATGTTAGCAATGTTAAGCACGTTAATGGTAACAGTCACCTCTTTTTTGCTGGTCAGGTTTATAATCCAAATTACGAATGAGGATCTCTACGAATTTATAAAGAAATATAAGTATTTGGGGAGTATCTTTGGGGGAATGGCCCTAGGTGGTATCCCATATATTGTCTTGACTTCGATGATACCGACTATGGAAGAAGCTGGATTCCAATCTTTTTTGGCTCCCTTCCTTTATATGGCTGCCGCTAATTTCCTCTTTATGCTCATCCCTGATCTTTTCGGTGAAAAAATGATCTTAAAGAATGTCCAATCTCATTTATCCTTGTTTAGCCATAATCCAGATTCTGTTTTCAGGGTTGATTTACAAGGAATGATCCTGAATGTGAACAAAGAGGCAGTTGAGTTGACAGGCTATACAGCCAGTGAACTCACTGGTCTCGATTTTATCGAGTTGATTGCCGACCGCGAAGAAAGCGAGAAAATTAGAAAGTATTACCGGAAAGTACTCAACGGAGAGACAAAGGTAATTGAAACGACCTTAAAAAAAGCGGATTTGACCTCTGCTGAAGTGAGGATCACAGCTGTCAGAATCATCGTAAGGAATACGACTATTGGTGTTTTTGGAATTGTCAGGGATATTACGGAACAGAAAAAAACAGATAAAATGATTAAGTATCTAGCGTATCATGATGATCTGACAAACTTGCCGAACCGGCGACAGTTAGAGAAAGAGATGGCAAGATTGGATAGTAAGGGTGAAATTTTTTCGTTGATTTACCTTGATTTTAATCGTTTTAAAAGGATCAATGATACATTTGGTCACTCGTTTGGAGATCAGATTCTTGAACAAATCGGCAGACAGCTTGCTAAAGTAACGCCAGGTAACTGCCTGACTTCTAGAATCGGTGGGGATGAGTTTGCGATTCTCGTGACAAAAGGGAATAAACCAGAAAGTGTAGCAGACGAGGTGGTTAAGGCATTCCAGACACCGGTCTTTGCCGGTGGAATGGAGTTTTTGATTACCGCAAGCATCGGGATTGCTCGTTTTCCGGATGATACAAGTGATCTTGAGGTTCTGCTGAAGTACGCCGATATGGCTATGTATAAAGCGAAGCAGAACGGGACAAATGATTTTCAATTTTTTGACAAGAGTATGGTCGATCAGGATGTCAATAAATTTGAACTTGAGAATGACTTGCGAAACGCAATCAAAAACGATTCGCTTACCGTATACTATCAGCCAAAGTACAATGCAAACACTAATAATATCACCGGGGCAGAAGCGTTGGCGAGATGGAAGCATCCTCGTCATGGCATGATTCCTCCTGGGGTGTTTATCCCGATTGCTGAAGAGGCGAACTTGATCGTATCCCTTGAAAGGCTGATTATCAGGCAGGTTTTCAGCCAGCTTGTTGTTTGGAAAGGGAAGAAATACCAGGTTCCGCGGACATCCATCAATATCTCAATCATTCATTTTTACCAGGAAGATTTCGTAAAGTTCATGCACCAATCTCTTATAGAGTATGATTTAAGTGGGGAATTGATAGAAATTGAAGTGACCGAAAGCATTATGATCAAAAAAGAAGATGGAATCAATGAACAGCTTCAGGCACTTAGGGAAATGGGGATTGAAGTCAGCATTGATGATTTCGGAACAGGTTATAGCTCCTTGAGTTATTTGAGTAAGCTTTCTGTTGATCGCTTGAAAATTGATCAAAGCTTTGTTGCCCATTCTCAGGAAAATAGTGAAATTATCTCTACGATTGTATCAATGGCAACGAACCTTAACTTGAAGGTCATCGCAGAGGGAGTGGAGACAGAATCCCAGATTGAATTGCTAAAGTCACTTGGTTGCCAGGAAGTCCAGGGCTATTACTATTCACCGCCGCTGCCCTCGGCAGAATATGAAACCAAGATGAACAGAGAGTTTCCTGAGAATGAACGCGTTCTTTTGACTTGAGACTTCCGTTATGATACTATTCCAAATATGAAAAGTCCTCTAGGGTTCCGCAGCTGCATGGCTGGACTGGTCCGAGAGAGGACACACAGGAACACCTGTGTACACGGAGGGAAAAAAACCCGGGAGATATCGATGGATATCTCCCGGGTTTTTTTACTGAAATTTCGTAACAAGGTGCCCTGAGTTTTTTATGAAAGGGAGGAATCAATATGGCGTGGATTTTTTTGGTGATCGCTGGCTTATTTGAAGTTGTATGGGCGATTGGCCTGAAGTATACGGATGGATTTACCAAGCTTTATCCATCGCTAATCACGATCGCTGGGATGGGAATAAGCTTTTATTTTTTATCCATGGCCGTTAAAACACTGCCGATTGGTACTGCTTATGCCATCTGGACGGGGATAGGTGCAGCCGGTGCCGTGCTGCTTGGAATCGTGTTGTTCGGAGAGCCGCGCAGTCTTCTGAGATTGTTGTTTGTAGCTTTCATTTTAATTGGGATCATTGGTCTGAAGGCAACTTCCGGAAGCAATTGATCTAGCCAAAAAATCAGGCATTTAAAGCGAAAAGATATGTCTGAAGGGATTTTTACTTTCCAGGAAAGAGATTGCCGAGGTGCAATCTCTTTTTTTTTAAGCATTTTCTTCATGGAAAATCTCTTTCGAATTATTACATTAGATGAGATAATCTCTTTCATTTATTATGAACTCCTTTTAAAAGTAAGTAAGTAAGTTAGTTGATTATGATTTAAGGTTACTAATAAGCTGTATTGGTGACCAAAAAATTGTAGAATTCCTGAACGGAGGAATTTCGTGGATGCAACCGGAAAAATGGTGAAATTCGCCGGAATATGCCACTAATCCTGCAACATATGAAGCTGACCAAAGAGCAGGCGGGCTCCTCTATTAGATGAACTAAAATCGAGAAAACAGGTCATCAAAGAGCTGTATTGGTGCTAAAAATGCCTATACACCTAGCATATGATCTCCGTTCTGAACAAGTTCTGTCTGAAGCAGGAGAAGGAAACGGCTAGTAGAAAGGTGCTTGCCACTAGGTAGTTGCGACAATCATAAAGGCGCTTGCGCTTTTCTTGCTATATCCACAAAATTTTCATAAATCCACAAACCCTTGTTATACATGATTAGGAAACGCTTTTACACTTTTAAGAACGCGGCAGTTCACAATATCGATACCTTTCTTTGTCTTCGACGAAGAGTGCTGGAGTTATGATAAAAGTGTCTTCAACTTGTTCTGTTATTGCAATTTTAATAGATTCTATATTTACGAGGTGAGTGCTTTGAAATTCGATTTAGTTCTTCTCCATGCACCAAGTGTATATGATTTCCGCAAGAATGCATTGTTGGCTGGCCCAATCAGTGATGTTGTACCATCATCTCCAGTATTTGAAATGTATCCAATTGGGCTGACAAGTATTGCAGAATATTTAGAGCGTCAAGGGCTGCGTGTGAAGATCCTCAATATCGCAAACAGAATGCTGATGGATGAGAGCTTCGATGTCGAAAAGAAGCTAAAAAAAATTAAGACACGGGCCTTTGGGATTGATCTTCACTGGCTTCCCCATGCACATGGCAGCATTGAGCTTGCAAAAATAGTCAAAAGGCTTCATCCAGAAATCCCGATCGTTTTCGGCGGGCTATCTGCCACTTATTACTATAAAGAATTGATTGAGTATCCCTTCATTGATTATGTCCTGAGAGGCGATTCTACCGAAAAATTAATGCTGCAATTGATGAAGTATATAAAATTTGGAACCTATCCGCTTGACGGAATTGCCAATTTAACATGGAAAGATAGCAACCAACCGGTTTACAATGCACTGAGTTATGTTCCAGATAGTCTGGATGAATTTGATATTCCTGGATACCGCTACACGATCAAATCGGTGTTTAAGTATCGAAACTTCCTAGATCCGCTTCCTTATAATGGCTGGCTGCAATATCCGAATACAGCGATTCTCACGGCAAAAGGATGCACCCAAGGATGCCTGATTTGTGGAGGCTCCAAGCAATCATACAAGGATAATTGCAATCGCAAAGCGCTTGCAAAGCGTTCCCCTGAGAAATTGATTGAGGACATTTTGTTCATCCAACGATTCAGCAGGGCGCCAATCTTCATTCTTCATGATATCCGCCAGGCAGGCAAAGAGTATGTGGATGATTTTTTCGAGAGGCTCAGTAAAATCAAGCTTAAAAATGAACTGGTTTTTGAACTGTTTCAGTTTGCAAATGAAGAGTACTTTGAAAAAATGGAGAAGGCTGTGCCAAAGTATAGCATTGAATTAACCCTAGAGACACATGATGAAAAAATTCGCCGATTCAATGGGAAATTCAACTGCACGAATGTGAAAGTCATTGAGACACTTCAGTCTGCATTAAAGCACAGCTGCAAAAAGATAGACATTTTCTTCATGGTGGGTATCCCGCATCAAGATACCCAAAGTGCACTAAAAAATGTCGATTTTTGTGAGGAAATTCATAATGCCTGCGGTGAAGATAAGCGGTTATCGTATTTTGTCGCTCCGCTTGCGCCGTTTCTCGATCCGGCAAGCCCAGCTTTTGAACATCCGGAGAAATACGGCTATAAAAAGTTCTGCAATACAATTGAAGATCATCGAAAAGCAATCACCCAGCCTTCCTGGAAATATATGCTTAGCTTTGAAACAGAATATATGACTAGAGATGAAATAGTCCAATCAACCTATGATTCTGCTAAAAAACTGAATGAATTCAAGTGGAAGTATGATCTTGTTGACAAGAAAACGCATGATGAAGTCATCGAAAAAATTGACAAATCACTGGAATATATAGAGAAAATTGATCAAATTGTTGCCCTACCTGAAGAAGAAAAAAATCGTCAGTTGGCCCTCCTAAGCAAGGAAATGGAGGAGGTCAACAAATACAGTATTTGCGGAAAGCATGAGCTAAAATGGGAAGTGAAAAAGCATTACGCAAATATCTTCTCTCTGACTTCGATTGGATTGGAACTCCTGGCAGAGGACATTTTAATCAATGTTAAGCAACGATTTAAAGCGGATCAAAAGCAACTTGCAGAAACTTCAAAAAGCCGAATATGAATAGCGAATCAAAAGCCGTCAGTGGACAATTCTGGTGGCTTTTTTTCTATTTTAAAAAATCTTTTAGGCAATCATTCGAGAACATCCATGTTTAAAGATGCTTGAAATGTGAAAAATATAAGAGAATCAGAAAGTAATTAGCGGATGGAGGAAGGGAATCGATGATAGAATTTTTAAAAAGAGGAAACAAATCCTCGGGAATTGCTGCGCTAGGAAATACATTCCTTGCCATCATTAAAGGAGTTGCGGCAGGTATCAGTGGAAGTGGTACGATGTTGGCTACGACCCTTCATTCAATTGCCGATGCTCTAAATCAATTTTTTGTATTCATTGGCAGTTCCATTTCAGAAAAGGAAGCAACTAAAAGGTTTCCAACCGGTTTTGGAAGGGTTGTGAATTTATTTGTACTTTTAGCTGTCATTATTATTTCTATTATGGCGTACGAAACAATCCTCAAGGGATGGGAACTGATTCAGCATCCAAAATCTTCTTCTAATATGTGGTTGAACGTACTGATCATGATAGTATCAGTTCTTGTCGATGGCAGTATCCTGATTAAGGCAATGAAGGAAATCTCCCATGAAACGAGAAGTGAAGCAACAGGTTTTGGGATAATCCCTAACGCTTTTAAAAAAGTAAGTTTTGCTGCGCCTCCGACAAGATTGGTATTCTATGAGGATTTAATCGCAACATTCGGTGCGCTGATTGCTTTGGTTTCCATTGTACTTGCTGATGTAACTGGCTTTTATTTGCTCGATGGCATTGGAACTTTATTAATTGGCATTTTGCTGGTTGGAATTGCTGTGAAGATTGGCTATGAAAATACCGTTGGCTTAATTGGTGTAGCGGCACCAAAGGTAGTGGAGGACCGGATTGCTCAGTTGATCCTGTCCGATCCAGATGTGGTGGATATTAATACACTAAGAATTATTCAAGAGGGTAGACAGTATCATGTTGAAAGCTATTTAGAACTTCGTAAAGGACTGACACTGGCAGATGCCGATGATATTAAGTTTAGGGTCCGGGATAAAGTGCTGGCAGATCCGGATGTGGACGATGTAGTCATGGGTATCATCGAAGCGGATGATGTCCAGACGTGGAAGCTTTAAAAAGATGAAAAAGCCCAGACAGTAAAATCTGTCCGGGCTTTTGATTAAGAGACTACTTCAGTCTTGTTTATAAAAAAATTTTCTGATGGTTCTCGTTCGGGTTGTTTTGTCACTTCAATATACTTGATGTGATGTTCTTCCATTTCAATGATTTTGAAATGGTACATGCCGAAACTGACCACGTCTCCCTGTTTTACTTCATAATTCTTGGTAAGGATCCAGCCTCCGAGTGTATCTACGTCTTCATCATTAATCTCAAGGGCAAGAAGATCATTTAGCTCGCTTACAAGCATTTTCGCATCAATAATATAGTGGCTTTCTTTAATTTTGCGAATCATAGGCACTTCATCCATATCGAACTCGTCACGAATTTCGCCTACAATTTCCTCCAGGATATCTTCAACTGTTACAAGTCCTGACGTACCTCCGTATTCGTCCATCAAGATCGCCATGTGAATGCGTTCCTTTTGCATTTTTACCAGCAAATCATGAATCGGAATGCTGTCAATGACTCTGATAATAGGGCGAATATAAGATGCGATTGCTTTTTTGCCGCGGTCCTGATCTTGAATCAAATCAGTCATGAACTCCTTGATGTTAACGAGACCGACGATATGGTCCTTGTCGCCATCAATGACAGGATAGCGGGTGAATTTTTCATCTTTTACAATCTGAAGGAAAGTCTCCAGTGAATCTTCCATCGACAAGGAAATGATTTCGGTACGTGGCACCATGATTTCCTTAGCAATCCTGTTGTCGAATTCGAAGATTTTATTTACATACTTAAACTCTGACTGGTTGATTTCGCCACTTTTTAAGCTTTCAGAAAGAATAATGCGCAGTTCCTCTTCAGAATGTGCTAAATCATTTTCTGAGGCAGGCTTAAGTCCGAATAGGCCAACTGTAAGGCGTGCAGATCCATTTAATATCCAAATAAATGGATACATAACCTTATAAAATAAGATCAGCGGACCTGCGGTATTCAACGATACCCACTCTGCTTTTTGAATTGCTAAAGTCTTTGGAGCCAATTCACCAATTACGACATGTAGGAATGTAATGGCTGCAAAGGCAATTCCAACAGACAAGATATGACCTAGAGACGGAGAGACATTCAGTCTAATGAACAACGGCTCCAGTAATTTGGCTATTGTCGGTTCTCCGAGCCAGCCAATAGCAAGGGCGGTAACCGTGATTCCCAATTGGCAAGCTGAAAGATATTCATCCAAGCCGCTAATGACTCTTTTGGCCAGTATCGCTTTTTTGCTGCCTTCTTCTATTAATTGGTCTATTCTGGAAGTTCGCACTTTAACGATCGCAAATTCCGAAACGACAAAAAATGCCGTTAGCGCAATTAAAATGGCAATCCAAACCAAGTTAAATATGTCCAAATAAATTCCCTTAACCCACAGATCTGCAGGTAAGGAGTCACCTCCTAGTAAATTAAGCTTTATTGACTTCAATTAAATAAATAAAATTTTTCAAGAATCTGCAACGGCCCATTTCCGCGGCTGGATCAGCCAAGGCCCATTACCTGTTATGCTGTTCCGTCCGCTCGGGTGCTTACATTCTTGATACGATAGTTTACCCCATCATACCACCTCAGCTTTATCATTTAAATGTAATTATATCATATCCGGAATAATTTCGGGGAAGATTAATATGATTATTACTATTGTATGAAAGAGATACATAATGTATGAAGTTCATCGTTTATTATAATAAAAAATTCTGACTTTAACAATTAAATGGATTCATAAGAGGAAGTAATGATCTTTAGTCAACTAGTGCATTTGAATGGAAATATATTTAAATATTCAGTAAGATAAACAAAAGGAGGGATTATATGGAAAATATTGTATTTGGTTTGGAAACGGAGCTTCAAAAGGAAGGGGAAAGCAATGAGCGAATTTGGGAAGAACCTTCCTTGCATTTCATTTGTAAAAGATCCATTGATGGCATCATAAAGTACGTCTCGCCGTCTGTACAATCCATGCTTGGCTATGCTCCTGATGAACTAGTCGGAAAACTATACACCTTATTCGTACATAATGAAGACTATAAAAGAATTGCTAAAATTGCGATGCCTAAAGGAGAAGATACTTGCAGCCTGACATACCGGATAGAGAGAAAGGATGGGGAATACATCTGGGTGAATTCTCAGATGTCTGTTACACGTGCCCAAAATACATACCAGCACTACGAATTGATTTCGATAAAGACTGATGATTCCGCCAAAGTAAACGTGGAGCATTTGATTCTGGAATATGAAAAGTTGAACGTTATTGGGCAGCTTGCAGCAGGGATTGCCCATGAAATTAAAAATCCTTTAACAAGCCTTAAGGGTTTTATCCAACTTATGAAAGCGGGAAGAGAACTGAATCATGGCTATTTAGCGATCATGGAAGAAGAAATTCAACGCATTGATGAGGTATCTAGAGAGCTGATGTTGATAGCGAAACCTCATAAGTCAAACTTTACTATTGTTAACATAAATGAATTAGTTGATGATGCTATCACCCTTCTTTATGCTGAGGCAGCGAAGAAGTGTGTCGAAATTATCAGAAAATCAAGAGGAAAGGATGCAATGTTTCTTTGTGATGGGAATAAAATAAAACAGGTGTTGATTAATTTACTGATGAACGCAATTGATGCTATGGACCTGCCGGGAAAGGTAAATATTTCGATTTCAAAAACAGAGGAAGACTTAACTATAAAGGTCGAAGATGCTGGCAAAGGAATTGCAAAAGAACATCTCGATAAGATTGGGACTCCTTTTTTTACAACCAAGGAAAACGGCAACGGTCTTGGCCTAATGGTTTGTCATAAAGTTATTGAAGAGCATAATGGCAAAATGAGTGTGCAATCAAGTCCCCAGGGAACAATATTCACAATCAGTCTGCCAATCCAGTAAATCGTTTGCCAGTATTGAATGTAAGTCTTAATAAAATCCAACAGACCCGCCGTTCCATTCTCTAGCCAGAAGGCCATAAACAATCAAGTCGTGAAAGTTCCCATTTAGGAATTCTGCGTCGCGCAGTATTCCTTCTTTACGAAAACCTAGTTTAACTGGTATTGCTATGCTTTTCTGATTTTCCTTCCCGCATCGTATTTCTATTCTATTTAGGCCATGTCCGTAGAAAGCGTGGTTAATCACAGTGCTAACAGCTCGGATGGTAATGCCTCTGCTTTGCCACTTTTCTCCTAAATAGTAGCCGATGCTTGCCTGCGAATTAGCCCAGTCGATCGAATGAAGGCTGATGCTACCGGAAAGGATACCTCTGTACCAGATTCCAAAGTGAAAGCTGCTGCCTTCTTGTAAACTTTTTTCCCACATTTGAATAGCAGAGAGAATCTGTGCAGGAGATTGAATTCCTTCTACCCAGGGAAGCCACTTGTGCAGGAACTTTCTGTTTGTGTCTACAAGCCAGAACAACTCCATGGCGTCCTGTGAACTAAAAAAGCGAAGGCTGATCTCAGAATCTGCTTTTAAGTAAGCCATATAACAACACCTCTAGTATCAGTTTATGAGGGAATTTATTCCTAATTTCGCACGGTGGTTTACAGAGAACATATGAGGGAATAAATCAATACATTCTTTTTTTTAGATTGGGAGGAATCGTATGAAACTGACGACAAAGATTTTGATTGGCCTTGGACTTGGTGCTATGACTGGGCTGATCCTTAACATCTTTTCACCAGAATTATTCACTGTTTTCGATAAATTCTTATTTACGCCGCTAGGTAAAATTTTCATCAATTTAATCAGCATGCTGGTCGTGCCAATTGTCTTGTTTTCGATCATTCTTGGGACAGCAGGGCTCGGAGATCCAAAGAAGCTCGGCAGAATTGGTTTTAAGGCTGTAAGCTACTTTTTAGCGACAACAGCGATTGCCATCATAATCGGCCTTGTACTAGCCTTTCTTATTAAGCCAGGGCTGATGGGGCAATTTGATACAACAGGAGCCGAATTTAATGCAGAAAAAGCACCGCCAATAAGCGAAACCTTTTTAAATCTTATTCCGGCGAATCCATTTGAAGCACTGACAAGCGGAAATATGCTTCAAGTAATTGTTTTTGCTTTGTTCATAGGAATAGCACTAACAGCTCTTGGTGATAAGACAAAAGGAATTGTAAATCTTGTTGAACAAGGCAATGCCATCATGATGTATTTAGTAGAACTTGTCATGAAATTTGCCCCATTTGGAACCTTTGGTTTGATTGCTACAGCGATCGGCAGCCAGGGATTCGATGCAATTAAGGCGATGGGGGTATATATGTTAGTCGTTGTTCTTGCATTAATCATCCATGCTGTCTTGACGTATGGATCAACCGTATACTTCCTTGGAAAAATGAATCCGTTCAAGTTTTTCAAAGGTTTCGCCCCAGCTATGGGAGTTGCATTCAGTACATCCAGCAGCAACGCAACACTTCCCGTTTCAATGGAAACTGCCCAAAAAAACCTTCGTGTTCCAGAGCAGGTAAGCAGCTTCGTTCAGCCTCTTGGGGCAACGATTAATATGGACGGAACGGCAATCATGCAGGGAGTAGCAACAATATTTATTGCACAGGTTTATGGCGTGGACCTTACGATGACGGAGATAGTGACTGTTGTGTTAACCGCAGTACTGGCAAGTATCGGCACTGCTGGCGTTCCTGGCGTTGGTTTGATCATGCTCGCCATGGTTCTCCAGTCTGTCGGCCTCCCGGTTGAAGGGATCGGCTTGATTCTCGGAATTGACCGTCTGCTGGATATGGCGCGTACAACTGTCAATATCACAGGGGATGCAGCGTGTGCTGTCATTGTAGCGGAAACGGAAAAAAAGCACTCCCTTCAAAAGGGAAGGAGCGGAATCACAAATACAGAGGATAAACGAACACTTGAATATTAAGAAAAAAATTGACCCTGCCAGCGCTGGCAGGGTCAAGATTATGTTATTCGTTCTCCAATCTAAGTAATGGCAAAAGCATAATGAAGGAAGTCTTATCCGGTTCGGATGAGCAGGCAAGAATGCCTTTGTGCTTCTCAATTATTTCCCGGCAGACAAATAACCCAAGACCAGTTCCAAGTGTTTTCGTTGTCACGAAAGGTTCAAAAATCGTCTTCAGCAGCTGGTCGGGAATGACCGGACCATTATTGGAAATCTCGATTTTTATATGTGTATCATTCACGAAGCATCCCTTGATTTCTATTTTAGGATCCGTACGGTACTGGCTCAGAACATCAATCGCATTGAAGATGATATTGATCAAAACTTGTCTGATTTCATCGGCATAGCCATACAATTCCATTTCATCCGCTACTTCCATGATAATTCTTACATTGGTGTCAAGGATGCTGGGATATAGGAAGTTCAATACCTCATCGATCATTTTATTTAAGGAAAAAAGACTTTTTTCCTTTCCAATTAATTCTTTTTTCGAAAGAAGTAGAAATTGAGAAATTCGGAAATTCAATTGTCCAAGCTCACTCGATATGATATCTAGATACTTCATATCCTCGTGTTCAGACTTCAATAGTTGAATAAATCCTTGGATGGAAGTTAGTGGATTACGGAATTCATGGATAAAACTTGATGTCATCTGGCCAAGCAATGTCAGCCGGTCCTTATGGGTAGAGTCGATAAATTGATTTTTTTCCTCAATGATTTTGTTTTTCTGTTCATTGTAATAAGAGACCGCATAATACAGGAAGGTATCAAAACAGTAATTAATGCGGTTGATTGCCTCCTGTATTTCAGGCCACTCAACATTCATTTTATGCAGATGCTTGTAGATGATCGATCGGCCTGAATTAACATTGAAAACAAAATCACCAATATTGATGTTTGCGTGAACTTGTTCCTCGCCTACCATGAAAGCAAGACTTTGGAGATGTTCTTCCAGCTCTTCCTTTGTGTCGGAAAAAACAGAGAGAATGATTTCATACATTTTCTCCGCGCTATTGGTTATTTTCTCTCTATACGGATCATCTTCCGAGACGATAATTTTAACAGTCCAATCGGCTATGAGTTGCTCCCTTTCGCTAATGAGGAAGCTAAACAATCGGTTGTCCATAATTGGCAGCATTTTTATGTAGTCCTCCAGTTTTTCTTTTCGGTATATAAATTCGCTGTAAAATCACGGAATCCCTTTGTCGAAAAATGAGAACATCCGTGGAAATGCGTCGAAAAGAAAAAAACGTGACAAAAGACCGATATTTTTGCTACTTTGATGGAGATTTTTCTAGGTTGATCGACATGGAGGTTCCCTTTTGACTTGTGATAGAATGGAAGAAGTAGTATATTCATAACGTAGAAATTAAATAATAACCACAAGGGGAGCTGCCATGTGTAGCTGAGAGTGAGCGCCCGAGTTCTTACCCTTTGAACCTGTTAGGTAATGCTAGCGAAGGAATGTGGATGCGATAGGAAAGCAATCTTGGGAGCCTATATCGATCCCTGATTGCTTTTTTTGTTACTGAAGCAGATAAGGCGTGTTGAAAACGGACCTCATTCTGAAAAGGAGGAGGAACAAAGATGAAACAAGAACAGACTCTATTTTTAGTGGAGATTGCGGTATTTTCGGCAATGGCTTACTTGCTGGATCTATTCTCCGGTTTTTTATTTTCGAGAATTTGGCCGCAGGGAGGTTCGGTTTCCATCGCAATGGTGCCGGTATTTTTGATGGCGTTTCGCTGGGGAATTAAGGGAGGGGCAATCACTGGTCTCCTGTTGGGGCTATTGCAATTCATCCTAGGCTTTTCGCAAATTTTCCATCCTGTTCAGGGAATCATCGATTATTTGATTGCCTTTACTGTTTTAGGATTTGCCGGTCTATTTGCCAAACAAGTCCAAGCGAATATCAAAAATGAAGATAAAAAAAAGTGGATTGGCTGGATCATCGCAGGTACCTTCGTGGGAAGCGCACTTCGCTTTATCGCTCACTTTTTTTCCGGCTGGGTCTTTTTCGGAGTTTGGGCACCAGAAGGACAGCCAACATGGCTTTATTCACTCATCTATAATGGAACCTATATGCTTCCAAGTATGATCTTAAGCGCCATTATGATCATTCTTGTTATTAGCTCCGCTCCGTCAAGGATGGTAAGATCGAATCAATAAAATATGAAATGCAAGGAGAGCTGACAATTCGTTCAGCTCTTTTTTTAAAAAATTGTCGATTTTATGGCGTTTTGGTTCTTCGTGATTTATATCACAGTAAAATAGATCAGTACCTGATTAAATAAAGATAATCATTCTCAATTAGTTACCTCAAGTCAATGATTTTCTGATACAATAAATTTAAGAAACTAAAAAAGGTGATGGCTATGCTGGGAAATCTTAAGACTGGTGAAAAGGGCCGGATCATGAATATTGCGGGAACGGATAAATTTGTCAGACGAAGACTGCTAGATTTCGGGATCGCTGAAGGATCAGAAGTGTGCATAAAATGCATTCTGCCTTTTGGCGGCCCGGTCATGGTGGAATCGTGCGGTCAATGCATCGGTATCCGCCGCAAAGAAGCATTACGGATCGAAGTGGAGCGGGTATGATGAATATCGCGCTTATCGGCAATCCAAATACCGGTAAAACTTCATTATTTAATAACTTAACAGGATCATATGAATATGTTGGCAACTGGAGCGGAGTAACGGTCGAAAAGAAAGTTGGCCTTTTTAAGAATGGAAAGGATCAGCTGATTGATTTACCAGGAGTCTATTCGCTCAATCCATTGTCGAAGGATGAAGGGGTGGTTACGAACTTCTTCCTGGAAGAATCTTTTGAGAAGCTTTTGAACATCTTGGATGCGTCCCAATTAAGGCGGAACTTACATCTCACCCTGCAACTTTTGGAATATGGAGCACCAGTCACAGTTGGGTTGAATATGCTGGACGTCGCAAAAAACAGAGGCATTCAAATCGATATTGAAAAGTTGTCAAAATCATTGGGTGTCCATGTTGCTCCAGTAGTGGCAAGGTCGGGAAAAGGCTGTAAGGAACTTGCGGAACTGGCAACAGGAGAAGCGACAGTGTCAAGCGAAAAAACGCTAGTCTATTATGGAAAAGCGATAGAGGAGGGAATTCTCCAGCTGGGACAGAAGCTGAATGGGAGGACAAGGCATCCTGTTCGCTGGCTGGCGATTCAACTGTTTGAGGGAAATCCCTATGTAAAAACCTATTTAACAACGTTTTTGCCAGAGGCAGAAATCGAATCCATTGTCGATTCAGTAACGGTTGCACAGCAGCAACAATCGGGCGGCATACAAGCGCTCGACCAGGTGATCCACCGAAAACGAAGTGATGCAATCGAAAAAATTGTGTCTGCAGCCACTACCATTCCAGTCGATGGGAAAATTCCTTTGTCGGAGAAAGTCGATCGGATCGTGACGAATAAATTCCTCGGGATCCCAATCTTTCTCTTCATGATGTACATCCTGTTTATGCTAACCTTTGACTGGCTCGGCTTCCCACTGTCCGATGCATTGGATGCAGTCCTATCCGGACCCGTTACAGCTGGAATCACAGCAGCACTTAACTTGGCAGGGGCATCCTCGTTTATTCAAGACCTTATCCTTGATGGAATTGTCGCCGGGGTAGGAGGAGTCCTGGTATTTGTACCACAAATTTTCATTTTATTCTTTTTCATTTCGCTGCTTGAAGATTCAGGGTATATGGCCCGTGTCGCACTGGTCATGGACAGGTTGATGGAATCTGTCGGCCTTAACGGGAAGGCCTTCATCCCAATGATGATCGGATTCGGCTGCAATGTACCAGGGATCATGGCAGCGCGGACGATAGAGACACCAAAAGAGAGATTAATGACCATCCTGCTGACGCCGCTAATGTCATGTTCAGCAAGGCTTCCTGTATACGCATTGTTTGTCGGTGCGTTTTTCACAGGCAACAAGGCTGCTGTCGTTCTTAGTTTGTATGTACTAGGAGTTGCAGTGGCACTGATTCTGGCCAAGGTCTTTTCAAAAACATTGCTGAAAGGGGAAACATCCGTTTTCGTTATTGAGCTGCCGCCATACAGAATGCCGCAGGCAAAAGCACTTTGGAGAAGCACCTGGGATAAAGGAAAAGGCTTCGTAAAAAAAGCCGGAACATTCATCTTTGCAGGTTCTGTGCTGATTTGGCTGCTCGCCTATGCTGGTCCCGAAGGCGTGAATGTCAGCATGGATGAAAGCTATCTGGCACTGCTAGGAGGAATCTTTGCGCCTCTATTCGCTCCGATCGGATTCGGAACATGGCAGGCAAGTGCTTCCCTTTTCACTGGTTTCCTGGCGAAGGAAGCGATTATTTCCACCATGAACATCATCTACTTTGTGCCAGATGAAGCAAGTCTTCAAGGGTTGCTCGCGATTCATTATACCCCACTTGCTGCTTATAGCTTCATGGTGTTCATTCTGCTTTATATCCCTTGTCTTGCGACTACCGCGACCATTTATAAAGAAACAGGCTCTAAACGCTGGACTGCCTTTTCAATCGGCTATGCGCTAGTCGTCGCTTATCTGTTGTCGCTAGTCATATACCAGGGCGGAATGCTGATGGGATTTAGCTAACAGCTAAAGGAGGAAAGGAACATGATCGCAAATATTGTAATTGGCGGAGCCATTTTCGGATATGCCGGCTGGGCCTTCTATCGATTCATCCAAAAATCAAAAGAAGGAAAATGTGCTGCTTGCTCTATCCAAAGCTCCTGTTCAAGCAACTGTAGCGTTAATCAGAAAAAACAGGTCAAATAAGGGGAAAAGAGGATTCGGAATTGTTTTATTTTATTCTGAGTCTTTTTTTGTTGAATTTCGAGCAAGTAAGTGTAAAATTACACTAAAAGAATGAAGAAGGATGAAGCGGATGACGAGAGATGAAATCATTAGCAGGGTTTCGGAGAAATTGAGGATCCTTAGAGCAGAAGTAGGTTATACCCAGGATAAAATGGCTGACATCATTGGAATCTCCAAAAAGACCCTTGTCCAAATCGAAAAAGGCAGAGCACAGGCCGGGTGGTCCATTGTCGTTACTATCTGTGCATTGTTTAGGGAGACGGAGTCGATTCAGTTTTTGCTCGGCAATGAACCGCTTGAGGTGCTCGAAACGATTGCTCATGAAGGTACAGATTACCGAAAAGAAAAGACGTTGGGAGGGAAAGTCTGGTGGCGGGAAATCGCCAGAGTTGGTGGCTTTGTCATGCAGCAAAATATTCTCAGCCAGCATTACAGGATCGTCGATCAAGATGATTTTCGGATTTTTAGCAGTTTTGAAGAAATAGAAACTAGGCATCGTTTGAAGGAACTTGCTTCAGAAGCAATGGATAGTTAGAGAGCCGGGCACCTTTTCCCCGGCTCTTCCACTGTTATTTTGCTATAAGCACATGACAATGAGCATGACTTGCAACCTTTTGACTTACACCTCCGAGGAGCTTCCGCTTGATTCCTTCATTTCCTGACTTCCCAATAATAATCAAATCTGCATCGACTTCCTTTGCATATTCCAAAATACTTTCCGCCGGATTTCCTTCTAAAATAGAAAAATCACTGTCCATATGAAGGGATTCCAATTCAGATTTGATCGTTTGGAAGACTGTTTCCGTACTATGCGTAATAATTGCGTGCTCTGATTTGTCAAAAGCACCTTGTTCTGTGGTTAAAGGAGGAACTTGGAGTCCGTCTGCAGGAAAGCTGGCAATTGGCAACGGCATACTTGGTTGGTCAACTGAGTCGATCAGTTTATTTTTTACTTTTTCTTCATATACATGACCAACAAACAGCTTGATCCCGTCTAAGTTTCTAGTAAGTTCCTTCGTTAACTGAAGGGCCTTTTGAGCACCAGCGGAATCATCATAAGCGAGAACCACATTTTTCATTGCGGCCATATTCTTCTACCTCCAAGGTTCGTACTTCTTTTTCTTGTCCTTACCCGTTTTTCCAAAAGAACTAACATGAAAAAAATTGGGTAAACCCTCATAAATGATCAAAAAGCGACGAAACTTGTTGTAAATCGTTTATTTTGAGATAAGGAGTGGCCTATATGGGAAAAGATTCTCAAAAGGCAATACATCCGACAATACGGAAATGCCTGCAGCACCTTGATGTCATCCAAGCAGATGACAAAACAAAACAGATCGTTTACATGTATATGGAAACGCTTCTCCGGGAAAGGGATAGGGCTGCTGAGGAAATGGAGAAAAAGGAAATAAATTAATGTAGGAAAGGATCACTCGCGTATTTGGCGATTGGTCTTTTTTTAGCAAAATGTGTTAATTCCTTTTGAATAATGGGTAAAAGAAAGTGTTCTGTTTCTAAACTATTTTTAAAAGGTTGGGGTGCTCAGTGAGCAAAAATTTACTAGCAGCACGTTTTTTAAACGGCTGGAAGAGGTTTCATATGAACCAAGTGCTTGTTTTGTCAGTTTCAACAGCAATACTGGCATTCTTGAGCTTTTTCCATGTTTATTCGGAGGGGGCAGACATCAGCGCATTGAACGATGACATGGCCCAGTCTACTATCATTTACGATGTCAATGGAGAGGTCGCAAGCAAAATTTCGGCAGTGAAAAACGAAGGGATCAAGATTGAAGCTGTCCCGGACCATGTCAAAAATGCAGTCATTGCCATCGAGGATCACCGCTTTTATGAACATTCTGGGGTGGATCTTGTTGGAATTTCGCGGGCTTTTGTACAAAATATCAAGGCAGGCAGCATTGTGGAAGGTGGAAGTACGATCACGCAGCAGCTGACAAAGAATGCTTTGCTTTCGAGTGAAAAGACATACAAAAGAAAGTTGGAAGAATTCTTCTTGGCCAGGGAAATCGAAAAGCAATATTCCAAAGATGAAATCATGCAAATGTATCTGAATCGGATTTATTTCGGTAATGGCTCATGGGGCATCAAAGAGGCGGCAATGGGCTATTTTGGCAAGGATGTAAAAGATCTTTCCATAAGCGAAGCAGCTTTGCTTGCGGGACTGATCAAGGCACCATCGGCTCTCGACCCACATAAGAACTATGATCAGGCCATGGAGAGAAGAAATCTTGTTCTGCAAATGATGAAAACGAACGGATTTATTAAGGAAGAGGAATACAATCAGGCAGTTGCTGAAAAAATTGCCCTCAATAAAAATGGCGAAGACCCGTTACGCGGCCGCTACCCTTTTTATGTAGACCATGTTATCGAAGAAGCCATAAAAAAATACGGTCTAACTCAGGAAGATGTACTGACTGGCGGACTGAAAATTTATACCGAACTCGATAGAACCATGCAGTCAGCGGTGGAAGCCACTTATCAGAAAGATGAAATATTCCCGAAAGGAACAGAAAAACAACTAGTCCAAAGCGGCGCTGTATTGGTCGATCCAAAATCAGGAGGCATCCGTGCTCTTGTAGGCGGCCGCGGGGAACATGTATTCCGTGGGTATAATCGAGCTACCCAGCTAACAGCACAGCCCGGCTCAACCATGAAGCCGCTTGCCGTATATGCTCCAGCGGTGGAAGAAGGCTGGGATGTTACCGACATGCTTAAGGATGAGGAAATGGAATTCAAAGATTACAAACCACATAATTATAATGATCAATATAAAGGCGAGGTGCCGATGTATGAAGCACTTAGGGACTCCTTGAATGTGCCTTCAGTCTGGCTTTTGAATGAGATCGGAATTGTCAAAGGGATGGAATCTGTCAAGAAGTTTGGAATACAACTCGATCCACAAAACGATCGGAATTTAGGTCTGGCACTAGGAGGTTTATCGAAAGGGGTATCTCCCTTAACGATGGCTGAGGCATACTCGTCGTTTGCGAACAGTGGTGAGCGGTATGAAACGCACGCGATTACGAAGATCGTAGATAAGGAAGGCAAGACAATTGTGGAGTACAAAGGGAAAAAGAGCAAGGTTGTCTCAAAAGAAACCGCAGAAAAAATGACGACTATGCTGCTTGATGTTGTTCAGGATGGAACAGGAAAAGGAGCACAAATCCCTGGCAGGGAATTAGCTGGAAAAACGGGATCTACCCAAGTTCCGATTCAAGGAATAAATGGAACAAAAGACCAGTGGTTTGTCGGCTACACTCCCCAGCTTGTCGGGGCTGTATGGGTTGGTTACGATAAAACCGATAAAGAACATTATTTAACGACGACAAGTAGCGAAGGAGCCGCTCTGATTTTTAAAGATTTTATGTCAGAGGCCTTGAAAAATACAACAGCAGAGTCCTTCGGTGTCCCTCCACTTTCAAAATATATAGAGGAACATAAGCAGCAGCAGCGTGCCAAGTCTCTAAAGAAATTAGAAACAATAATTAAGAAAGAATCAGAAAAACTGAAGAAGCAGTGGGAAGAAGCAAAAGAGAAGCTGAAGAAAAAAGATGAACCAAAAGCTAAACCCGATAAGAACAAGGAAAAAGACAACATAACGGAAGCCGCTACGACAACCGAAACTGGTGACAGCAAACCCGAAACCGAAGATAAAAATGATGCAGGAAATGGAGAAGATAACGGAGGAGCAGCAGACGCCGGAGCATCAGGAGATACTAATGGTTCAGGTGCAGGGGATACTGGAGGAACAGGGGAATCTGGAGGTGCAGGAGATGCTGGTGGAGGAACAGGGGATACTGGTGGTGCAGAAGATGCCGGAGGAGGATCAGGAGAAACCGGTGGAACTGGCGAGGATGGATCAAATAGGGAAAAAAACAATAACTAAATGGAAACAGCACGGGATTCCTGTGCTGTTTTTTTAAATTTTGAAGCAGCAGCACAAACCATTTTTGCTTTATCCTAAACGAAAAAAAAAGAGGCTAGCCTAGGCAGCCCTTTTCACTAAACTTATAACAAACTAAACAAGAAACCGATCACGACAATTGCCCCAATGATCATTAAAATAGTTCTAACCACAAAATATCACCTCAATTTTATTATGCTTAAATACAACTAAATTTGAAAAGATTCGGTAGTCTCAATCAGATGCTTGCGCTTCACCCGTAAAACAGAAGCTTCATTTGATACCAATTTTGTCAGCAGTGTCAATTTAGGTTCTACATCGATACCTTCCAAAATTATTTTTAAAGTCGTATTTGGTTCAACAGTTAACAAGAAGGATACAAGCTTGGATAAAGAGGTTGCCTCAACTGCCTTTTGACGACTGTAAAGGTAAGTAGTCCCATCCAATTTGCTGGCAGTCTGATAAATTTCAAGCATTTTCTTCATTGTAAATTTCTTTTCGACCAATACATTAGATGAGATAATCTCTTTCATTTATAATTAACTCCTTTAAAAAACTTTTTAAGTAGGTTAGTTGAATATTACCCCGTAATCGTGGTTTGAAAACCTTCATGGAGTTAAATGGGCGATGTTGGCAGAATTGGCGATTGCAAATTCCAGAAACCGGAAAAAGAGGTAACCAATGAGCCGTATTGGTGCCCTGAATCTCCAGAAACCGGAAAAAGAGGTAACCAATGAGCCGTATTGGT
>NZ_JXIQ01000091.1 GCF_000934845.1 Mesobacillus subterraneus | reverse complement strand
GTCTGAAACAGGTAGCTAAGAATCCCACTGACGTTAGTCAGCTTGCGACTTTAGTCGTGGGAGTCTCAACTGTTCACTAACCCTTTAAATGCTTTGTCATGCTCCTTAATAACATCATTTAAAATATCCATAAATTCTGCATCAACACCTTCAGGAAGTGTTACCTGTTCTTTTTTTCTCAAAACAATTTTCCCATCCTTCCCCTCAACTTGGACATCATCTCCATGTGCTTAGCCCACTTGTTTGCGTAATTCAATAGGAAGAGTGATTCCAAAACTATTTCCGATTTTAGTAACTTTCTTTCGAATTGTTCCAAATTATCACATCCTTGTTATAATTTTTATAACCATTGTAACACGCAATTACAGACTAGAAAAAACAGTTATTCTACGAAATATTTCACTTAACGAAAATCGTCCTGAAAATCGCTTCAACCAAAATAATTAATCCTCGCAAAACTCCCACTACTGATTATAGCCATGACTTTGCGGAACTTTCTCCATTTTGGAGAGATGTATATTAGCGTCAGATACTTGCTAGAGGATATTCATGGCAATAAAAAAAAGCAGTGGATTCAAAAACTGAATCCTTCTGCTTTTAGGTTGATCTTACTATTTATTAGGCTCTTTTCTCAAACTTTGTTGCTATTGACTACAAAAATAGAATGGAATGACCTATGTTTCTTCACAAAATGAACGCTTATTATGAGAAAAGAGCTTGCACACTTGATACCGACTTACAAAATAGCGTGTTAGCCCGTTAAAATCGGCTTTCGGATTTTAACAACCATCTTTACGAAAACTGCTATTTATTAAAAAGAATTTTTTCCTCTGAATCGCCAATTCGAATGGATGCTTCACTTGGTTTCGTTTCTGCAATTATTTTCCCTTCACGAATCGAGTACCGTACTGCGGCCTGCTTACGGATTGCTTCGTATTCGTTTTCAGCTGCTAGTACTATGAAATTGGCAGGCTTGCCTGTTTCGATTCCATAGCTCTCCTCGATGTTCAAGGTTTTGGCGCTGTTTGTTGTGATTAAATCGATTGAGTTCATGATTTGCTCATAGCCCATCAATTGGGAAACATGGATGCCCATATGCAGAACCTGAAGCATATTGCCTGTTCCTAGTGGATACCACGGATCAAAAATGTCATCATGGCCAAAGCTTACATTCAGTCCTGCTTCAAGCAATTCTTTTACCCGTGTGATTCCCCTGCGCTTCGGATACGTATCAAACCTGCCTTGAAGATGGATGTTCACTAACGGGTTTGCAACAAAATTGATGTTGGACATCTTCAATAATCTGAAAAGTTTGTACGTGTAGGCATCATTATAAGAGCCCATTGCTGTTGTGTGGCTGGCTGTGACACGGTTGTTCAATCCGCGTTCATAAGCTTCGGTCGCCACTACTTCAACGAATCGAGATTGTTCATCATCAATTTCATCACAATGGATATCTACAAGGCGATCATATTTTTCAGCCAGGTCAAACGCTGTTTTTAATGAAGACACGCCATATTCCCTTGTGAATTCAAAATGAGGAATGCCGCCAACGACATCAGCCCCCATTTTCAAGGCTTCCTCAAGCAGCTCTGCCCCGCTTGGGAAAGAATTGATTCCTTCCTGAGGAAAGGCTACAAGCTGTATGTCTACATAGGAGGCCATTTCTTCTTTTACCTCAAGCAGCGCTTTTAAAGCTGTTAACTTAGGATCCGTCACATCTACATGTGTGCGGACATGCTGGATTCCCTGGGCAACTTGCCATTTCAATGCTGTTTTAGCTCTTGTTTTCACATCATTCTCTGTTAATGTTTCTTTACGCTGGGACCATCTCTGGATGCCTTCAAACAATGTCCCGCTCTGGTTCCATTCCGGCTCACCTGCCGTCAAAGTTGTGTCAAGATGGATATGCGGCTCGATGAACGGGGGCAGCACAAGTGAACCTTCAGCATCGAGCACTTCCTGCCCTGTTTCTTCTATTACATTCTGTGTAATTTGATCGAACTTCCCTGCTTTTATAGCTATATTCCATAGCCCGTCTTTTCCTCTGAGTTTTGCATTTTTAATAATCACTTTTTTAAGCCACCTTCTTCAATTCTGTCATAGAAGCATTTTTTGCCTGCACTAACACCGCAATCTTTGAAACGATGACGAATGTTAAGACTGATCCCAATAGCGCATTGATTGGCGGGATGCCTGGAACAAAATTCGCTCCTGCAATACCAACGGCCCATGCAAGTATTGCAATCCAGTTAACTGCTTTAAATTCCATTTCTTCGAATCGCTTGTATTTTCCACGATTGACGATGAAGTAATCCGCTAAAATAATCGCTCCGATTGATGGCAGAGCAGTTCCTAAAATCGTCAGCCAGCCAACAAAGTTATTGTAAAGCCACATTGCTGCAATCGTACCGACGATGCCGTTGAAGATGACGACCTTACTTTTTGCGATTTTAGTAATATTGGAAAACCCAAGACCTGAAGCGTATAATGCATTATCGTTTGTTGTCCAGATATTTAAGCCTAGCACGATGATTGCCGGTATAATCAATTTTTGCAGGAACATTACCTCTGAGATATCAGACTGCCCTGTGGCAATCGCACCAATTGCTCCAAACACGAACATAAGAGAATTTCCGATAAAGAAGGCCACGACTGTTGTGATGACAGCTGACTTTTTCGTATGGGCAAAGCGAGCAAAGTCTGGTGTCAATGTACCTGCACTGATGAATGATCCGACAGTAATTGTTAACGCCGCTGCCAGTCCAATCGCTTCAGTTGGCTGATATTGCAATAATCCTTCCAACCCGCCAACTGTTTCGGTTGCTTTAAAAACCGAGAAGCTTCCTAATACAGTGATTAAGGGTACTGCTATGAAACTAAGAATTGCGAGTGCCTTCATTCCGAAGAATGCGGTAGCTGTCATTAAAATACCAGCAACAGCGATGAGCAAAGTCGTATCCATTCCAGTCACTTTTTGGACAGGAAGAGCGAACATCGCTACCCCAACTCCAAACCAGCCTACCTGTGTAGCTGCCAGTAAAAACGAGGAAAGATAGGAGCCTTTTTCCCCAAAAGCATAGCGGGCAAGCAAATGGGTTGATAACCCCGTTTTAGCTGCGATATAAGCAAGGGCTCCTGTATAAGCCCCAAGAATCAGGTTTCCTGCCAGGACAATTCCGATGAATTGAATAAATGTTAACCCAGTTCCTAACGTTCCCCCAGACCACATACTAGCTGAGAAGAAAGTAAGCCCTAGCATCACAACAAGCATTTTCCAGAATCCACTTCGGTTACCTTGTGGCACGGCCTGTAACGGAAAATCTAAATCTACTTTTTTCATTTCAATTCCTCCAATGTCTATTGTTTTGAATCTGGTACCGAAGAGATCTTCGATTTAGACATTTGGAAACGAAAAAAGGCTACTTGCCGTTTTCCGACAAGTAGCCTTTCCGCCATGATAAACCAAAGAGCATGGGTATACCTCACCCAATGGCCATCATTACATCCGCTGTCCTTGTCAGCCTCACGGGACTGAATTAAAGGTACCAGTATTTAATTGTTCTTAGTATCACAGAAATTCTGCTAGATGTCAATATGGATATTTTGATAGGATGATATTTCTTGAAGGATTTAGTCTTTAAGAAATGATTTAAAGGAGCATTTAACATCATATTTCACTTCTATGGCCCACCACGATTGGAATACAGGAGACCCGCTCATTTTGAAAGATGAATCGGAAATGAAAAAGACCGTCCCCATCTCCCGTTATCCCTCAATCGTTTTTCATGAAATTTTGTCTCTCCAAGTATTTCAGCATTGTTTGTGAAAATTCCTGATCGGTGCCTGTGGATTCCATCATATAATTCCAAAATAATCCCACCTCAGTATCAGTTATCACAAAGGATAGTTCCGTTTTCTATCCTTTTTCCAGTTCTACTAAATATTCCTTTAATCGATCTTTTGTTTTAGAGGAGAGCGGCGCCGACTTTCTAGTATGCTCGTCCATTTGAACAATAACGGTCTCAGCCATCGCAGCAAGCTTTCCTTTTTGATAGATTCCTTGAAATAAAGAAAAGGAACTGCTGCCAACTCTTGTAATGGCACTGCCGATTTCCACTGTTCCAGGCCACCGTATTTCTGAAAGCAGATCCAGCTTTAGGCTCGCTATGACGAACGCGGCGTTTTCAGCATGCAGCGGCTCATTTGCATAGAGAAGCTCGGTTCTTCCCGTTTCCAGGAAGGTTGAAAACAGTGCGTTATTCACATGTCCCTGTCGATCCGTATCTGCATATCTGATCTTGTCATATGCCTTTAATGGAAAAGCTTCATATTCTGGTTTCATCTGAATCACGATCATTCCTCCTGCATCTATGCTTTCTTGTTAGATACTTCAACAACTTAAACGACAATTCCTTCTTAAACCTGTTTGCTCTTCTTTAAATGATGATATCCAATTCAGTTGCAACTGAAATAATCAAAGAGAAGTGCAGGTCCTGCTTGAGACCCTGGCATGTTTTTAGATGATAGTTTGTATTAACGAACTTTCCCTCCAAAGAAAAAAACACTTAGAGAATCAACTCTATGTGTTTTCTGAAATCTCTATCAGTCATCATTACTCGTCTTGGAACCATCTGTGTTTTTTACACCTTTACTTTTGTAAGGTTTAGCACTTTTTGCTTTGTTTGCACTGGCTTGCCAGCGGTTCCAACCTTTTTTTCCTGTTCCACTGCCTGTTCCGTTTTTACCCTTGGTTTTACTCATTGAATCAACTCCATTATTCTTTACGTTGTTCTACCGCTCATTGAATAGTCTTAACCATTTTAAATTGGCAAAACCAATAAGCAATGAAATATAAGCATATTACATTAGTTAGTATTTTACCAACACACAATGAAGGGATGATGTCCCCTTGCTCCAATTTAAAGGTAAACTCCAGATTTTATCAACTAGACGTTATGTTCAGATGACTCATTTTAACGAATTTCCCTTCATACAAAAACGAAGGAAGAAGGAAGGCGAAAAGCTTTCCATGCCTTAAATTTACATCAAAGCTCGGATTCCTTCTCCTTACGTCTTATCCGGAAAAAAATAGTGAAGAGTAGCCTTTTTAGATTCCATAGTTAGATTCTTACAATCCCCTTGTCACACCCTTGTCGCCGCCATCGCATCGGCTTTCGTCCTATGAACAGTTCCGAATGGATGGTTAGGGGGAGCGTAGATGGAGTATAGCTTTAACGGAGTATTACCGGTATTGGTCACATTATGCCATGTTCTAGCTGGAACCATGATTGCAAAATCGTCACTGACCGGGCTTTGAAAGGTTAGGTTCTTTTTGCTCTTGCCCATCTGAACGATCCCCTGGCCTTGCTCGATCCGTAAAAATTGATCTACATTAGGATGCATTTCCAAACCGATATCACCGCCAACAGGGATGCTCATCAACGTGACTTGTAAATGCGGTCCTGTCCATAAAGCCGTGCGGTACGTGTTGTTTTGTTTCGTCGCTTCATTGATATTGACCACATATGGATTTGGTCCATAATCCGCTAAAGGAATCCTTCCATTACCGTTAGGATAGCGGTATGCATGAAAGCCGTTCACCTGCAGCACTCCATAAGGGTTCGCCCACTGACCAGACTGTCTTCCATAGTAATAACCATTTGGATCATAGTACATTTTTGTCAATCCCTCCCTAATTTATCAACATATCCTATGCAATTAATATGGGTGGAGACACAATAACAGTTGTTCATGCATTAGCTCTCCCCTTCGCAATCTTTAAAAAGGTTTTTACAGTTATTGAGCGAATTCTTAATGCAATGGAAAGGAGATGGGAAAAATTATGGTTAAAGAGAGTAAGGTCACTGAAGTAAAGCGGTACACAATACAGCAGTTTTATGAATCAGAGTCGATAACGGATAATTCGATTTCATCTGATGGCAGGAAAGTTTTGTTTTCAGGAGACAAAAACGGGATTTACAACGCATATTGTCTGTCAGTTGACGATGGAGTGAGGACACAGCTTACGCACTCTGAGGATAATGCAGTTCATATTGCAGGCTATTTTCCCGATGATGACCGGTTTTTATTTTTAAGTGATAAGGGCGGGAACGAAATCTTACATATTTATGTAAAAAATGAGAATGGGGAAGAGCTTGATCTCACTCCAGGAGAGCAAGAGCGTGCGGAATTTTATGGCTGGAGTCAGGACGGAAAAAGCTTTTTCTACGGGTCCAATAAGCGGAAGCCTAGTTTCATGGACGTCTACGAAATGGATATTGCCACTTTTGAATCTACTTGTATTTTTACGAATGAGGAAGGATATGAATTTGGGTCTGTCTCTCTGAATAAACAGTTTATTTCCTTAGGAAAAGTGAACAGTGCCAATGATTCCAATGTTTATGTTTTTGACCGGCAAACAGAGCAGCTTATGCATGCCACTCCGCATGAAGGGGATATCCAGAACATCCCACAAGCATTCTGCAGGAATTCCGAGACCCTTTATTTCCTAACTGATGAAAATGAGGAATTCTTCTATCTGAAAAAGTATCATCTTTTTACAGGGCTAACAGAGGATGCTGTGAAGGAAGATTGGGATATCATGTTCACGCGCTTCTCCAAACAGCATACCTATATGGTTTATGGGGTTAATCAGGATGCCAGTACTGTCGTCAAGGTCCTTCACACAGGAACTGGAGATTATCTGGAGCTGCCTCAACTTCCAGAAGGGCAGATTTTGGACTTGAAATTTTCGGCAGATGAGAGTCTGATAACTTTCTTGTTTAACAGCACGACTTCGCCTACGAACTTATATAGCTACGAGCTTGGAACAGCTCAATTAAAACAGCTTACTGATACTCTTAACCCGGAGATCAACCAAGCGGACTTGGCAGACGCGGAAGTGATTCGTTTCCATTCTTTTGATAGATTGGAGATTCCGGCAATTTATTACCAGCCAAATGTGAAAACAGGCGAAAAGGCAGCTGCCCTTGTATATGTCCACGGAGGTCCTGGCGGGCAGTCAAGAACAGATTACAACCCGCTGTTACAATACTTGTCCAATAACGGTTATGCTGTTTTAGCAGTAAATAACCGCGGCAGTTCGGGATATGGAAAAACCTTCTTTAGCGCGGCCGACCTGAAGCACGGGGAAATTGATCTTGAAGATTGCATCCAGGCCAAGAAGTTTCTCCAGGAGCAGGCTGATATTGATGGCGAACGGATCGGAATCATTGGCGGAAGCTACGGTGGCTATATGGTTCTTGCCGCGTTAGCTTTCAGACCGGATGAGTTCAATGTCGGGGTGGATATCTTCGGAGTCTCCAACTGGGAACGTACGCTGAAAAGCATTCCGGCCTGGTGGGAAAGCTTCCGAAACGCACTTTACAAAAAAATCGGAGACCCGTATACGCAGACAGAATACATCCGGAGCATCTCACCACTGTTCCATGCTGACAAAATCAACAAGCCGATGATTGTTTTGCAGGGCGCAAATGACCCGCGTGTCCTCAAGGTCGAGTCTGACGAAATCGTGACTGCATTAGAAAGGAACAATGTACCGGTGGAATATATCGTCTTCCCTGATGAGGGACACGGATTTATGAAAAAGGAAAACCGGATAAACGGCTACCGAGCCGTCTTGGATTTTTTGGAACATTATTTAAAATGATCGTACTAAAAAAATCGTCTGGAGTGACTTCCAGGCGATTTTTTCGGCATAAATCCACGAGAATTGAATTACAGATTTTCCGAACGAGAAAGCCCACGCAGGTGCGATAGCACCCTCTTTAGAGGTGGGATGAAAGTTCGGTCAGACAAGGGG
>NZ_JXIQ01000090.1 GCF_000934845.1 Mesobacillus subterraneus | reverse complement strand
CGTCTCGAGGAGTTAGGAGCCGCAGCTAGACAAGCGACTCGAGGGGCTAGGCGCTGGAGCTAGATTAAGAAAACTACATGTAGTTATCCACAACTAGACAATTTCCTAAACAAAAACAAAGGCATGCATCTTGCATGCCTTTTGATTGATTTTATCTTTCTTGTGCGTCTTCCTGATCACAGCAGTTACATTTTTTTGAATATAACACCGTTACTTTCTCATCTTCGAAATGGTCAATGGTAGAATTGCAAGTTTGACATACGATTGTGCCCATTCTTTTTAAACCCCTTTTCATTTTGAATTTTGAAAGCGTTTTAATGTTCTGTAATTCCATAATAATATAACATTATTAAATTTTCAAGCTTATATTGTATAACACTTTTACTTTTTTCGAAATTTATTATGACGGATAAATTCAATTGAATAATTATAAAAAACAGACCTGAACCAGGCCTGTTCTCTTTTGTACCTTATTCATATTGAGTCTGGAATGGGACTGTAGGCAATTCTTCATTAAAAAATAACGCAAGTTCCTCAGCCTGCCGGACTTCTGTAATATGGAATGCTTTCTGCAAATATTCGATGTTTTCTATGTCCTTTGGGTCGAGGAGTGCCGAGCGACCTGTCTGCATGCAAACTACAAGCGGTTTTCCGAAAAACATATTGGTGTAAATGAATCCAAAGTCATAGCGGGTGTCATAGGTGGTAAACCCCACAAATCGAACATGAACCTTTTCGTGCTCATCATAAAGCTTCTCGAAATGTTCCATATGCCTCCTCCTTTTTAAATAAATATTTAGAATATTATTATAATTTATTTTTGACAAAAAGGCAAGTATGTGTAAAGGAAAAAAGCTTATCTTCTATTGTCAACACTTTTTCAGGAGTGATAAAATAGGGTGGAATAGTCAGGAAAAGGGGATTGGACGATGTCTAGTAATGCTTATATAAAACTTGTTCCATCATCATCTCAGCAAGCCATTTCCACAGAAGAATTGAAGGATTTATTTCATTATTACAAAGAAATCACCTCAAAGACAGGCGAACAGGTGGATTGGAATTACGGAAATACAGCCTTTCCATATGAATTGAAGGAAAAAGAAACTGGGAAAGGTACCTGGTTTTACCTGCAATCATCACAGGACCGTTACAATTCGATTCTAATTGGCGTCGATCAGGAAATCATCGCCGATGAAGACGGCACGGAACGCGAACAAACATACATACAAATCACCCTTCCGCCCACTGCAACGGCTGGTGATAAGGGCAAAGCAAATGAGTTTAGCAAGTTTATCGGAAAAAAATTGCAGGGCGAACTGCATTTATTCAATGGAAGAATCATGTACTTCTATCCACGAAAATAGGGTTCAGAAACGGCTGCTAGTGCAGCCGTTTTTTTTCTTTTCTTGGAAGCGGCCTCGATGCTTTGCTTGTCCGACTCCTGCCTTGCTTGAAATTATATAAGGTGAGACATTGTAAAGTGAAAAGCCACATAAAACGAAAGACTCATCATAGTGAGAAAAAATGTCTTCCATGTTGATTTGATTATATAATTTCCAATTATTATTGCCAGATAAAAAAACACCATAAACATCATTCCATTGTAAATCGGATGATCATGTTTGGATAACCATTCCGTTAAGGTATATCCACTCCATATGAGTGATTGAAGCAGGAAAACCGTATAGACCTTCAAACCCTCCACCACCTAGTTTGTTTTTCCCGACCAGTCTTTTACTAGTATATGTAAAGGACAAATGAATATTTTTCATTTATGTAACATTTCTATAACATTCCATTCTTTTGGAAATGGCTATGATAGAATAAGTGCAACTGATTACCCGAGAGGCAACAGAATCTGATTAAAGTGAGGCAAAGATAAATGAAAAGCTTATCTTTTATTTTTGTCGCTGCGTTCCTTTTTCTGACCGCTTCATGCAATCCAGGCAATAATTCAGATAAGCTTAAGCTAAACGAAGATAGAAACCAGGTTGTCTTCTTTTCAGATGAAAAGAATTACAAGCAAGAATCATCGTATTATGATGCCATCATAGAATTAAAGCAGAAATATCCAATAGTTTTTGATAAGATTGTTGTCATTCCAGCTGCAAATGCAAATCAATACGATAACTTGCTGAAAGAAAAAAGATTTCCAGCCATCCTGATCGTCCATCGTGATCAAGTACTTGCAAATGTAAATGGAAGTGCTACAAAAGAACAAATCATAGAGGCAATCTCCGCTGTATTGACAAATGATTCTGAAAATACCAAACAATAAGACCGGGCAAACTGCGCCCAGTCCTTTTTTTTATTTCTTCTAAAAAAGAAGCTGGTGACTGGGGATTATTAACCCTACCAAAAGAGATGACTAATACGATTAGTAAAGCTAACGGGTGTTATGCGAATGAAAAAAACACTTATCATTTCGAGAAAGATGAACTCTTGTTTTTTAAAAATTAGTGTCAGAAACTGTTCAGCCTAGTTAGCAATATCTGCCTTTGTTTTCTTAGTCTCTAAAATAAAAAATCCTTCCCATTAGGGAAGGATTTTTTATTTTAGGCTATTTTAAGATATGAATTGGATTTCCTAGTGCTACTTCTGCTGCTTCCATTGTAATTTCGCCTAATGTTGGGTGAGCATGGATGGTCATAGCTAGATCTTCAGCAGTCATGCCTGCTTCGATTGCCAAACCAAGTTCCGCAATCATGTCGGAAGCATTAGGACCAGCTATTTGCGCCCCGACAACAATATCATCTTCTTTGCGCGTAATTAGCTTCAAGAAGCCGTCTGTCTGGTTAAGTGACAGCGCACGGCCATTTGCTGCAAATGGAAACTTCGATGCATTCACTTCGATGCCAGCATCTTTCGCTTCTTTTTCCGAGTAGCCAACAGAAGCTAGTTCTGGATCAGAGAATACAACAGCCGGAATTGCCAGATAATCGATTTCAGAAGGGTGCCCAGCGATTGCTTCAGCTGCAATTTTGCCTTCGTAAGATGCCTTATGAGCGAGCGGCGGTCCTTCGACAATGTCGCCGATTGCGTAAATATTGCTGACATTCGTGCGGCATTGCTTGTCGATTTTGATCACACCACGATCAGTCATTTCAATTCCTACTTGCTCAAGTCCAAGTTCGTCTGTGTTTGGCTTTCTGCCTACCATCACAAATACATAATCTGCTTGGACTTTTTGCTCTTCGCCTTTCACTTCATAGCTAACCGTTACGCCAGTTTCCGTTTCTTCCACACCTTTAGCAAGTGCCTTCGTGATGATGTCTGCACCTTTTTTCTTAAGGTTCTTTTTCACAAGGGAGGACATTTGCTTTTCGAAGCCGTTAAGGATTTCGTCAGCACCTTCAAGGATGGTTACCTTTGTGCCAAAGCTTGCATACGCACCGCCAAGCTCTGTTCCGATATAGCCTCCGCCGATGACAACGATGCTTTCTGGCAGCTCCTGAAGATTCAAGGCACCAGTAGAATCGAGCACACGCTTAGAGAATTTAAACGCCGGAATTTCAATTGGACGAGATCCAGTCGCAATGATTGCATTTTTGAATGTGTATGTCTGTGCTGAATTTTCATCCATGACACGAATGGTGTTAGCATCAACAAAGTATGCTTCGCCTCTGACGATGTCAATCTTATTGCCTTCCAATAAACCTTCAACGCCGCCAGTCAATTTTTTCACTACCCCAGCCTTAAACTCCTGGACTTTTGAAAAATCAAGCGTGACGTTTTCCGCTATGACTCCCATATCTTCCGAATGCTTGGCATTTTCAAATCTGTGTCCAGCTGAAATCAAAGCTTTCGAAGGGATACAGCCAACGTTCAAGCATACCCCACCAAGAATTGCTTTTTCGACGATCGTTACTTTCTGGCCCAACTGGGCAGCGCGAATGGCTGCCACATATCCGCCAGGTCCGGCACCAATGACAAGAGTATCCGTTTCGATTGGAAAATCTCCTACTACCATTTATTATCCCTCCATTAACATTAGTTCTGGATCGTTCAACAGGCGCTTAATATGATTCAATGCATGCTGTGCTGTTGCACCATCGATCATGCGGTGATCGAAGCTTAAGGATAGCGCAAGTACTGGAGCTGCAACAATCTCTCCATCCTTAACCACAGGCTTTTCTGCGATACGTCCAATTCCTAGGATGGCAACTTCCGGGTGGTTGATGACCGGAGTAAACCATTGTCCACCAGCAGAACCGATGTTCGTGATGGTGCAAGATGCACCTTTCATTTCATCTGGAGCAAGTTTGCCATCACGTGCTTTTCCAGCAAGCTCGTTAATTTCATTTGAAATGAAGAATATAGACTTGCGGTCAGCATCTTTTACGACAGGTACAAGCAATCCTTTTTCCGTATCAGCTGCAATTCCGATATTGTAATAGTGCTTGTGGATAATTTCGCTTGTTGCATCATCTAAAGAAGTGTTCAATGCTGGATATTCACGTAATGCACTTGTTAATGCTTTTACCACATAAGGAAGGAAGGTAAGCTTAATTCCTTTTTCAGCGGCCACTTCTTTGAACTTCTTGCGGTGTGCAACAAGCTTCGTTACGTCCACCTCATCCATCAAGGTAACGTGTGGAGCTGTATGCTTAGAGTTAACCATTGCCTTGGCAATTGCTTTTCTGATTCCGCTCATTTTCTCGCGAGTCTCAGGGTATTGCCCTTCTGGGATAGGCTGAGCTGCTTTAGGAGCAGCTTGCGTTTCTGCTGCTTGTGCTTGTTCAGTCTGAGGTGCAGCGGCTGCAGTGGCTCCTCCACTTAGGAAGCTGTCCACATCATTTTTCAGGACGCGGCTATTTTTACCTGAACCGGCAACCTGACGAATATCAACGCCTTTTTCACGTGCATATTTACGAACAGATGGCATTGCTACGATGCGGCGGTTAGGGTCTATATCTGTCTGAGGTGCAGCGGCAGCACCAGCGCCAGTGGCACCTGCAGGAGCAGGGGCTTCTGTTGCTTCTTTGTCGACTTTCTGTCCAGCTTCCATTGTAGATTGAACCTGTGCTTCTGTTTTCTCAGCTGGTGTATGTTCTTCTTCCCCTTTGAATTTAAGATCTTCATATCCCGGGGCGTCAAAGGTAACGAGAACTTGTCCTACTGTTGCAACTGTTCCTTCCTCCACTAAAACTTCTTCGACTGTACCTGCTACTGGGGAAGGAATTTCTACTACTGCTTTATCATTTTGTACTTCGCAAAGTACATCGTCTTCCTGAACTTGATCGCCAGGTTTTATAAACCATTTGACGATTTCACCTTCGTGAATACCTTCGCCGATGTCTGGCAGCTTAAATTGAAATGCCAATGGGATTCACCCTCCTAAATTTTTTTGAATTAAAATTCCAGAACTTTCTTAGCTGTTTCGACTACATCCTTATAGTTTGGCAGCCATACAGTTTCTGCTTGAGAAAATGAGAATACTGTATCAGGTGCAGTCACTCTTAAAACTGGTGCTTCAAGGCTTAGGATAGCGCGGTCATTGATTTCTGCAACAATTTGGCTAGCCATGCCAGCCTGTTTTTGTGCTTCTTGGACAACGATCGCTCTTCCTGTTTTTTCAACAGAAGCAATGATTGTTTCAATATCGAAAGGCATCACCGTTCTTAAATCAACTACTTCTACAGAATGTCCTTCTTTTTCAAGTTCTTCTGCAGCCTTTAATGATTCATGGACCATTGCTCCATAAGTGATGATGGATAGGTCTTTCCCTTCACGCTTTACATCTGCTTTGCCAAGAGGGATTGTATATTCTTCTTCTGGAACTTCCTGACGGAATGAGCGATAGAGCTTCATATGCTCAAGGAAAATGACGGGATCGTTGTCACGAATCGCTGAAATCAACAGGCCTTTTGCATCATATGGAGTCGAAGGGATAACAACCTTCAAGCCTGGCTGTTGGGCAACCATGCCCTCGAGGTTGTCAGCGTGCATTTCTGGTGTATGTACACCTCCCCCAAACGGTGAACGGATGGTTACTGGTGAACTGTAACGGCCGCCGGAACGGTAACGCATTCGAGCCATTTGACCTGCAATGGAATCCATTGCCTCAAACACGAAGCCGAAGAACTGGATCTCCGGAACCGGACGATAACCTTGCAATGCAAGACCGATTGCCAGTCCGCCAATACCTGATTCTGCGAGCGGCGTATCAAACACACGGTCTTCCCCAAACTCTTTTTGCAGACCTTCTGTCGCACGGAACACACCGCCGTTGACACCAACGTCTTCCCCGAATACAAGGACATTGGGATCATTTTTCAATTCTACGCGAAGAGCGTCTGTAATTGCTTGAATCATTGTCATTTGAGCCATGGCTTACTTCGACTCCTTCTCTTTGTAAATTTCATATTGTTCTTTTAGGTTGTCAGGCATTTCATCATACATAATCTCCATCAAGTCTGTGACTTTCTGCTTTGGAGTGTCATCCGCTTCTTTAATTGCGATTTTGATTTCTTCTTTTGCTCTTTCGATTGTTTCATTTTCCATTTCTTCTGTCCACAGATTCTTCTTCTCAAGGAATTTGCGAAAACGGACTAACGGATCTTTCTTTTCCCATTCATTGTCCAAATCAGAAGTACGGTAACGGGTTGGGTCATCCCCAGCCATTGTATGTGGACCATAGCGGTAAGTCATCGTTTCAATCAAAGTTGGACCTTCTCCGTTTACAGCGCGCTGTCGTGCTTCAAGTGTTACTGCATAGACTGCAAGCGGATCCATTCCGTCTACCTGAATACCAGGAATGCCTGCTGCAACTGCTTTTTGAGCAATTGTCTGAGCAGCAGTCTGCTTTTCTACTGGAGTAGAGATCGCAAAGCGGTTATTTTGAACAAAGAAAATTGCTGGTGCTTTATATGCCCCCGCAAAGTTGATGCCTTCGTAGAAGTCACCTTGAGAGGAACCGCCATCACCGGTGTAGGTCACAGCAACTGCTTGAGCACCGCGTTTTTTCATTCCAAGCGCAACACCGGCAGCCTGAACATATTGGGCACCAATGATGATTTGAGGGGAAATCACGTTTACCCCTTCAGGTATTTGATTGCCTTTAAAGTGACCGCGTGAGAACAAAAATGCCTGTGTAAGCGGAAGACCATGCCAGATAATCTGAGGTACATCACGGTAACCCGGAAGAATAAAGTCTTCTTTTTCAAGGGCGAATTGGGATGCAATCTGGGAAGCTTCCTGCCCAGCTGTCGGCGCGTAGAATCCAAGACGTCCTTGGCGGTTCAGCGAAATAGAACGCTGATCCAAAATCCTTGTGTAAACCATGCGTGTCATCAATTCTTGTAACTGCTCATCCGAAAGCTCTGGCATTGCCGCTTCATTTACGACTTCGCCCTCTTCATTTAAAATCTGGAACATTTCAAATTGGCTTTCGATGTTCTCGAGCTGCTTTTTTGCATCAATTGTGTTGTTTTTCGTTTTAGATGCCATTAGAGCCACCTCTTCCTTTCTACCTTATAAATTTAATTATATATCCAAAAATAGGGTACCCAATCTCATGATTCATTTCCTCGGGTAGAAAAACACATTTGGAGCGAACCGATTCTCTAATAGATTGCCGAACACAAAGGCTTAATATGTGCAAGCACCATTCTATAGTTTTCCACAGAAGCACAATAAAAAAACGCATTATTTTCTTCATCCAAGCTTCCTGTGGTCTGTATTAGTAAAATCCATGAACAGAGTAATACAATTACGCTCTTTCGTTTTTTAGTTTACATCACGAAAATTACTCCGTCAAATACTATGTTTTATCTTTTATAATTTTAATCATCATCGTTATATTATTATCCTAAAAAAGAAACTGTACTATTCCTTGTTAATTCCTGTATTATAATAATTTGCATATCGATAAAACTGTGTTAACGACCATTTTACAAGCCGTAAAAAAACCGCCTTTTTTCGGATAAAAGCGGTTACGTTCTTCCTATTCTTTCTTCTCCGGGCTGAATTCTATCCCGGCTTTTTCATAAAAAGCTAGTTTTTCTTTATTATACTGGTCAGTTTGATCATTGAATTCCTGGTTGTCCTTCAGCACGGTTTCATAGATCCCATTTACTTTATTGACTTGCTTTTCCAGGTTTTCAAAGCTTAATTCTTTATCCTTCAGCATTTCATAAAGCTCTTTGTCATATTGAAGGCCAAGTTTATAATTTTTATACAGGTCATCATGTATTTCATACCGTTTTATCATCGTTGTCCTTAATTCATTTGCCTGCTGCTTTACACCATTGTCCTCTATTTCTTCCAAAATTTTGTCAATGTTTCTGAATTCTTTCCGTGATTCCTCAATGCTTTCTTTTTCCTTATCAATATGCTCCACCCTTTTGTCGGCATTTGCCAGCGCCTCATCAGCCAGCTTTACAATTTGATCATATTCTTTCATGCCAAGCGAAATGATCTTTTCATATATTTCTTTTTCCTTTGTTTCCAATTCGACAAGCGGATTTTGCTGATCTTCAAAGGTCTTTTCAATAGAAACGACCTTTTCTAGCTCTACAAACATTTTTTCCTCAGGGGACTGCTTGTTCAAACACCCAGTCAGACTCAAAACAATAGCGATCATTATCATTGTGAAACTTATTTTTCGGAATACAGACAAAATAATACCCTCCTCACCTATATCAATTTTACCATAGCGATTTCCATTAGATTTGACAATAGGATAAAATTCCGTATAAGCCTAAATATGCTTGTCCTATCCGTAATTATATTCTCCGAAAAAGCGATATATGCTTTTTGCTATCTCTCTAATTTTGTAGGAAACGCTTGCGAATAGTTAACTTTTCGTCATACATTTGTTAGACTTAACATTATTACATAGTAGAGGTGAAAGAAATGTTGACGATGGATGATATCGTCCGTGATGGACATCCTGCACTCAGAAAAGTCGCAGAAGAAGTTTCCATGCCTCCTTCACAGGAAGATAAAGCAATACTGCAAAGCTTGATGGAGTACGTGATAAACAGCCAAAACCCAGAGATCGTACAAAAATACGGACTGCGCCCGGGTATCGGCCTTGCTGCTCCCCAGATAAATGTTTCGAAAAGAATGATTGCTGTCCATTTAACGGATGAGAAAGATAACTTGATCAGTTATGCCCTTTTCAACCCGAAAATCATCAGCCATTCAGTGGAACGATCTTATTTAACAGCTGGCGAAGGCTGTCTTTCCGTCGATGAGACAATCCCCGGATATGTTCCGAGGTATGCAAGGGTGACTGTAAGAGGAATTGACCTTGAAGGGCAAGAAGTGAAGCTCCGGCTTAAAGGCCTTCCCGCTATTGTCTTCCAGCATGAAATCGACCACTTGAACGGAATCATGTTTTACGATCATATCAATAAGCAGGATCCATTTGCCGACCTCCCAAATGCTGTCCCGGTAGAAAAATAAAAGCCGAATCGAATTCGATTCGGCTTTTTTACAACTTAAATCAAATTTAACTTCTTCAAGCCATGCCAGATTCCATCGTCATCGACATCTCGGGTTATCATATTGGCAAGTTCCTTTAGTTGTGGCACAGCATTTCCCATCGCAACACCTGTTCCCGCAGCTTCCAGCATTTCCAGATCATTCAAGCCATCGCCGAACGCATACACATCCTCAGGCCTGAAAGACAGCCTTTCGATCATCTTCTTAATACCTTCTGCCTTGGACCCGCCTGCAGGAAGGACATCCACTGAATACGGATGCCAGCGGATAAAAGTAAACTCCGGATAATTCTCCTCGTAAAACTTCTCCTTGCCTTCTTCACAAAACAGAAGTGTTTGGAACAAGTCCCTGTCTACGTAAAATTGTTCATCATACTCCGGATGGGCAAATTTCAGTCCTCCCAGACTCGTTTCAATAAAATCGTGATGCTTTACAGCTGACTTCATCGTTTGATTATCCATGAAAACGACCGGGTGTCCCTGGTATGCAGCCTCTTTGTAAAGCTCCTGTATTTTTTGGTTGTTCAAAGCGTTTTTATATATCGGCTCCCCTTCAAAAACCACGTATTGTCCATTAAAGCTCACAAAAGAATCGATATCGAGCTCCTTGAGAAGATTTTCAAACATGAACGGAGCTCTCCCAGTTGCAATAGCAACAAATACTTCATTCTCTTTTAGTTTTTTAATTGCTTCCTTAGTGGAAGCAGGCAGATTTTTATCATGGTCCAAAAGTGTGCCATCAATATCAAAAAATACAATTTTACTCATGATTCTCTCCTTCAAATTTTTTATCATATAATCCCGGTAGTTTACCAAACTGCAAAGTGTATGTACAGGAAAATGAAGCATAAAGCCTGGCAAGCAATTGACAATTTATGCAATTCCATCAAAACCCATGAAAATAACTGCTGTTTCATCATATAATATAAACAAAAAGATCGTTTTTGAAAATAAACTTTGTTAAACCTTTCCTTGTTTGCTTTACATTGGACAAGGATAGTTTAAAATAAGTAGTAAGGAGATGATCCACTATGTTAAAGAAGCTCAGAAAGAAGCTCTTAAAACAGTGGAAAGATTTGCTTCGTAAAAAAACAATCGCCTAACTTTTTGAGCCCTTCAAACTTGCGAAGGGCTCCTTCCTTATTGTAAATTGGTTAATAGCGAAAAAAAATACGTTCGGCTTAATATTACTATTGTCATTTTATTTAGGGCTAAGATAAAACGGATTTCAAACCCACAACAAATGTCTATGCTGCAAATACAGCCGGCATTCGTCCTGTCATGAAATCAGTTTTAAGACGGCATCCTATAAAATAGAAAAAATTTATTAAAGGAGAGAGATTTTTCATGGTTTTTAAAGTTTACTTCCAGGAATCTAACAAGCAAGTACCAGTTCGCGAAAAAACACAAACTATTTATATTGAAGCGGACTCTGAAAGAGAAGTACGGACAAAAATTATTGACCGCCAGTATAATATTGAATACGTCGAGGCAGTTGAGGGTAATTATTTGCAATATGAAAAACAAAAAAAAGACTTTGAAGTATTGGAGATCGAATAATTTATGAAATTTGTAAAAAATGACCAAACAGCCGTTTTTGCGCTCGGAGGATTGGGTGAAATCGGCAAGAACACGTATGGAGTACAGTTTCAGGATGAAATTATTTTAATTGATGCAGGCATCAAATTCCCGGAAGATGAATTGCTGGGAATTGATTATGTGATCCCGGACTACTCCTATCTCGTAAAAAATGAAGACAAAATCAAAGGCCTGTTTATCACTCACGGTCATGAAGATCATATCGGCGGTATTCCTTATTTGCTTCGCGAAATCAATGTCCCGATTTATGGTGGAAAATTAGCACTCGGCCTAATTAAAAACAAGCTGGAAGAACATGGTCTGCTACGGAAGACGAAGCTGATAGAAATTGAAGAAGAAGAGATCATCAAATTCCGCAAGACATCCGTTTCGTTTTTCAGAACAACACATAGTATTCCGGATTCATATGGGATTGTTGTCAAAACACCACCAGGACAAATCGTGCATACCGGGGATTTTAAATTTGACTTTACCCCAGTAGGAGAACCGGCTAATCTTACCAAAATGGCGGAAATCGGCAAGGAAGGCGTCCTTTGCTTGCTGTCTGATAGTACAAATGCTGAGGTGCCTAACTTCACAATGTCGGAACGCCGTGTAGGGGAAAGCATTCACGATATTTTCCGGAAAGTAGACGGTCGGGTTATATTCGCTACTTTTGCTTCGAACATCCATAGACTGCAGCAAGTGACCGAGGCGGCAGTCGCGAATGGCAGAAAAGTTGCCGTGTTCGGCCGAAGTATGGAATCAGCGATCACAATTGGCCAGGAGCTGGGCTATATCAGTGCTCCTAAGGATACATTCATTGAATCACAGCAAATCAACCGACTTCCCGCCAACCAAGTCACGATTCTTTGTACGGGAAGCCAGGGGGAGCCTATGGCCGCACTATCCCGTATTGCCAATGGTACGCATCGTCAAATCCAGATTCAGCCAGGGGATACAGTTGTCTTCTCGTCCTCCCCTATCCCAGGGAATACGATCAGCATCAATAGGACTATCAACCTGCTGTCCCGTGCTGGTGCAGATGTCATTTATGGTTCATTAAATGATATTCATACTTCTGGACATGGCGGCCAGGAAGAGCAAAAACTAATGCTGCGCCTGATCAAACCGAAATATTTTATGCCGATTCACGGTGAATTCCGGATGCAGAAGATGCATAGCAAGCTTGCTGTTGACTGTGGAGTGCCTGAAGAAAATTGCTTCATCATGGATAATGGCGAAGTTCTTGCACTAGGCGACAATGAGGTAGGAGTTGCTGGCAAAATTCCATCCGGCAATGTTTATATCGACGGAAGCGGAGTAGGCGACATCGGCAATATCGTTCTGCGCGACCGTCGGATATTGTCAGAAGAAGGCCTTGTCGTTGTGGTTGTGAGCATCAATATGAAGGAATTTAAAATTGCTGCTGGCCCTGATTTGATTTCTCGCGGATTTGTCTATATGAGGGAATCCGGGGATCTGATCAATGATGCCCAAAGCTTAATTCAAAAACACTTGAATAAGGTGATGGAAAGAAAAACTACTCAGTGGTCTGAAATCAAAAACGAAATCACTGATACACTTGCACCGTTTCTATATGAAAAAACCAAACGCCGCCCAATGATCTTGCCGATCATCATGGAGGTATAAGAAAAGCGCAAGCGCCTTGGTCAGCCCCGACAAGCGCTGGAGGTCCGCCCAATGAAGTCGTTCTTTGACTTCATTGGGCGGACCGAAGTGACTCG
>NZ_JXIQ01000089.1 GCF_000934845.1 Mesobacillus subterraneus | reverse complement strand
AGAGAAATATGTGCCCGATAAAGAGTGAAAGAGAAGCTCAGGGTCACATAAAAGAGAAATATGTGCCCGATAAAGAGCGAAAGAGAAACAGACGGTCACATATTAAGAAAGCAACATGTATAAAACGGAAAGAAAAGATCAAGCTCACGTTTGAGGTGATTTTTTCAAAAAGCAAAGTCACGCTAGTTTCTTCTATATATAAATGTATATCCTCCCATGATACAAAAGGAATATTTTTCACCACGTCCAAATAGTTAGAATTCTCTTCCCCCACTTGTAAAATCCCATTGCGCTCGCTATAATAGTAAAAGTGTGTTAAACATAAAGAAAAGCAGAAATTAATGTTGCGTTTGATTTATGTTTTATGTATAATAGACAATGTTGGTCTTTGACTGCGATGATGCGAAAGGTTGCTGACACACCCGGCCGCTTTGCCATGGCGAGTGTGTGGGAAATTTTCGCGGAGAATGTCTATTTTAAAATAGGCGAAAAGGAGGGAAAGTAATGGCAAAACAAAAAATTCGTATCCGTTTGAAAGCTTATGATCACAGGATTCTTGATCAATCTGCAGAGAAAATTGTTGAAACTGCGAAACGTTCTGGTGCGGCAGTGTCTGGTCCAATCCCACTACCTACAGAGAAGACTATTTACACAATTCTTCGTGCGGTGCATAAGTACAAGGATTCTCGTGAACAGTTCGAAATGCGTACGCATAAGCGTCTGATTGACATCATCAATCCGACTCCGCAAACGGTCGATTCACTAATGCGTTTAGACCTGCCATCAGGTGTAGATATCGAAATCAAACTTTAATCAATAAACCATTATAATTCACAGGAGGTGTGACTGAAATGACCAAAGGAATCTTAGGTAGAAAGATCGGTATGACTCAAGTATTTGCTGAAAATGGTGACCTTATCCCGGTTACTGTGGTAGAAGCTTCTCCAAACGTAGTGCTTCAAGTGAAATCTGCTGAGACAGATGGCTACGAGGCAATTCAGCTTGGCTTTGAAGACAAGCGCGAAAAGCTTTCTAACAAACCGCAAAAAGGCCACGTTTTAAAAGCAAACACTGCTCCTAAGCGCTTCGTAAAGGAATTCAACGAAGTCGAAGCAGCAGGATATGAAGTTGGTCAGGAAGTCAAAGTTGATATTTTCGCTGAAGGCGATATCGTAGATGTTACAGGAATCTCAAAAGGGAAAGGTTTCCAAGGTGCGATCAAGCGTCACGGACAATCTCGCGGACCAATGGCTCACGGTTCTCGTTACCACCGCCGCCCTGGTTCAATGGGTCCCGTTGCTCCAAACCGTGTATTCAAAGGTAAATTATTGCCTGGACGCATGGGTGGAGAACAGATCACTGTTCAAAATCTGCAAATCGTTAAAGTGGACGCGGAACGCAATCTTCTTTTAATCAAAGGAAACGTTCCAGGTGCTAGGAAAGCCCTTCTAAAAATCAAAACTGCTGTAAAAGCGAAGTAATTTTTACAGGAAAGGAGGAAACAAGAATGCCTAAAGTAGCATTATTCAACCAAGCTGGTTCACAAGTTGGAGAAATCGAACTTAATGATTCAGTATTTGGTATTGAGCCTAATAACCACGTATTGTTCGAAGCAGTAGTCATGCAGAGAGCTTCATTGCGTCAGGGAACTCATAAAACGAAAATTCGTTCTGAAGTAGCGGGCGGTGGACGTAAGCCGTGGAAACAAAAAGGAACTGGACGTGCGCGTCAAGGATCGATCCGTTCTCCACAATGGCGCGGAGGCGGTACTGTATTTGGACCTGTTCCACGTAGCTACAGCTATAAATTACCTAAAAAGGTTCGCCGTTTGGCAATCAAATCTGCTTTATCATCAAAAGTGCAAGCTGAGAACATCCTTGTTCTTGAAAGCCTAGCTTTCGAAGCTCCAAAGACAAAGGAATTCAAAAGTGTGCTAAGTGGTCTTTCTGTTAATACGAAAGCATTGATTGTAACAGCAAGTCTTGAAGAAAACGTTGCATTGTCTGCACGTAATATTCCTGGAGTAACAGTTGTTACTGCTGATGGAATCAACGTTTTAGATGTTTTAAATCATGATAAGCTGATCATGACAAAAGCAGCTGTTGAAAAAGTAGAGGAGGTGCTTGCATAATGGATGCACGTGATATCATTAAGCGCCCCGTAATAACAGAACGCTCTTCCGATTTAATGGCTGAGAAAAAATACACTTTCGAAGTTGATACAAGAGCGAACAAGACTCAAGTGAAAGACGCAATCCAAACTATTTTCGGCGTTAACGTTGAAAAAGTTAACATCATGAACTACAAAGGTAAGTTCAAGCGTATGGGCAAATTCGGCGGTTATACAAACAAACGTCGTAAAGCAATCGTTAAACTTACTCAAGACAGCAAAGAAATCGAATTCTTCGAAGTATAGAATCTAATAAGAAGAGGAGGGAAACGAAATGGCGATTAAAAAGTACAAACCTACCTCCAACGGTCGTCGTAATATGACAGCATCTGATTTTGCTGAAATTACAACTGACAAGCCGGAAAAATCCTTGCTTGCTCCGTTGCACAGAAAAGGCGGTCGTAACAACCAGGGTAAGTTAACTGTTCGTCATCAAGGTGGCGGCCATAAGCGTCAGTACAGAATCATTGATTTCAAACGTACAAAAGATGGCATTCCAGGACGCGTTGCCACGATTGAGTATGATCCAAACCGTTCAGCAAACATTGCGTTAATTAATTATGTAGATGGTGAAAAGAGATACATCCTTGCTCCTAAAAACCTAGAGGTAGGCATGGAAGTTATGTCCGGCACAACAGCTGACATTAAAGTAGGGAACGCTCTTCCACTAGCTAATATCCCAGTTGGTACAGTCGTACACAACATCGAGTTGAAGCCTGGCAAAGGCGGACAATTGGTTCGTTCTGCTGGAACTTCTGCACAGGTTCTTGGTAAAGAAGGCAAGTATGTATTGATTCGTTTGAACTCAGGCGAAGTGCGTATGATCCTTGCTGAGTGCCGTGCTACTATTGGTCAAGTCGGCAACGAACAGCACGAATTGATCAACATCGGGAAAGCAGGTCGTAATCGTTGGTTAGGCAAGCGCCCAACAGTTCGTGGATCTGTCATGAACCCTAATGATCACCCACACGGTGGTGGTGAAGGACGCTCTCCAATCGGACGTAAATCACCAATGTCTCCATGGGGCAAACCGACTCTTGGTTACAAAACTCGTACGAAGAAAAATAAGTCCGACAAGTTTATTGTACGTCGTCGTAAAAAATAACGGGATTGAGCTACGGTTCGCGGGAACCGTAGGACAATCACGAAGGGAGGTTCAATCATGGGTCGAAGCTTAAAAAAAGGACCTTTTGTCGATGAGCACTTAATCACAAAGATCGAAAAGTTAAATGAAACTGAAGGCAAGAAAGTTGTTAAAACTTGGTCTCGCCGTTCTACGATCTTCCCACAATTCATCGGACACACGATTGCTGTCTATGATGGTCGCAAACATGTACCTGTTTATGTCACTGAAGACATGGTAGGCCACAAGCTTGGAGAATTCGCTCCAACTCGTACTTACAAAGGTCATGGGAATGACGATAAGAAAACAAGACGTTAATGAGAGGAGGGCATCCAAATGCAAGCAAAAGCTGTTGCTAGAACAGTTCGTATTGCTGCTCGTAAAGCTCGCTTAGTTCTAGATTTAATTCGAGGAAAGCAAGTTGGTGAAGCAGTTGCTATCTTAAACCTTACCCCAAAGGCAGCTTCTCCAATCGTAGAAAAAGTGTTGAAATCTGCATTGGCAAACGCAGAGCACAACTATGAAATGGATGTTAATAACCTTGTCGTAACCGAAGCGTACGCGAATGAAGGACCAACGTTGAAACGTTTCCGTCCACGTGCTATGGGACGTGCAAGTGCAATTAACAAACGTACTAGCCATATTACTATCGTTTTATCAGAAAAGAAGGAGGGATAATCAGTGGGTCAAAAAGTAAATCCAGTCGGTTTGCGTATCGGAATCATCCGTGATTGGGAATCAAAGTGGTACGCAGGCAAAGACTACGCTGATCTTTTACACGAAGACCTTAAAGTGCGTGAGTACATCACTAAGCGTTTACGCGATGCTTCTCTTTCTAAAGTGGAAATCGAGCGAGCTGCAAACCGCTTGAATGTAACTGTCCACACTGCGAAGCCAGGAATGGTAATCGGTAAAGGTGGTACAGAAGTGGAATCACTTCGTAAAGCGCTAAATGAACTAACAGGCAAACGTGTTCATATAAACATTCTTGAAATCAAAAGAGCTGATATCGAAGCGAAATTGGTTGCTGAAAACATCGCTCGCCAATTGGAAAACCGTGTTTCTTTCCGTCGTGCACAGAAGCAAGTTATCCAGCGTGCCATGCGTGCAGGCGCTAAAGGAATCAAGACAATGGTTTCCGGCCGTCTAGGCGGCGCAGACATCGCTCGTTCAGAACATTACAGCGAAGGAACAGTTCCACTTCATACTCTTCGTGCCGATATCGATTATGCTACTGCTGAAGCAGATACAACTTACGGTAAGCTAGGCGTTAAAGTATGGATTTATCGTGGAGAGGTCCTTCCAACGAAGAAGAAAACTGAGGAAGGAGGCAAATAATATGTTATTGCCTAAACGCGTTAAATATCGCCGTCAACACCGTGGCAAAATGCGCGGTCAAGCGAAAGGCGGTACTGAAGTAAACTTCGGTGAATATGGTTTACAGGCTCTTGAAGCTTCATGGATCACAAACCGTCAAATTGAAGCTGCCCGTATTGCAATGACTCGTTACATGAAACGTGGCGGTAAAGTCTGGATCAAAATCTTCCCTCACAAGCCATATACTGCAAAGCCTCTAGAAGTCCGAATGGGTTCTGGTAAAGGTGCTCCTGAAGGTTGGGTAGCAGTTGTTAAACCGGGGAAAATAATGTTCGAGGTAGCTGGCGTTTCTGAAGAAGTCGCACGCGAATCACTACGCCTTGCAGCACACAAGCTTCCTGTAAAGTGCAAGTTTGTTAAACGAGAAGAAATTGGTGGTGAATCTAATGAAAGCTAATGATATTCGTGACCTTACCACTGCTGAAATTGAACAAAAAGTAAAATCATTAAAAGAAGAGCTATTCAACCTGCGCTTTCAATTAGCGACTGGACAACTTGAAAACACAGCTCGAATCCGTGAAGTGCGCAAAGCGATTGCTCGCATGAAAACTGTAATTCGTGAACGAGAGATCGGCGTTAACAGATAATTGAGAGGAGGTTCTCACAATGAGTGAACGCAACCAACGCAAAGTTTATACTGGACGCGTAGTTTCTGACAAGATGGACAAAACAGTTACGGTTCTTGTCGAGACATACAAAAAGCATCCATTATACGGCAAGCGTGTGAAATACTCTAAGAAATTCAAAGCTCATGATGAGCAAAACGAGGCAAAAATCGGCGACGTAGTTCGTATCATGGAAACTCGTCCGCTATCTGCGACAAAACGTTTCCGCCTTGTAGAAGTAGTGGAAACAGCTGTTATTATTTAATTGTTCGGATTAAGGTTCATTCCGAAGGGAGGTTACTCGCATGATCCAACAGGAAACGCGTTTAAAAGTTGCTGATAATTCAGGTGCTCGTGAAGTGCTTACTATTAAAGTTCTAGGCGGTTCCGGCCGTAAGACTGCTAATATCGGAGACGTTATCGTATGCACAGTAAAACAAGCAACACCAGGTGGCGTTGTTAAAAAAGGCGACGTTGTCAGAGCGGTTATCGTTCGTACAAAAACTGGTATGCGTCGGACTGACGGCACTTATATTAAGTTTGACGAGAATGCTTGTGTCATCATCCGTGACGATAAGAGCCCTCGTGGCACTCGTATCTTCGGACCAGTTGCACGTGAGCTTCGTGATAACAACTTCATGAAGATCGTTTCATTAGCTCCAGAAGTACTATAATCAATTCCAAATGCCTTTAAGGAGGTGCACACAGATGCATGTAAAAAAAGGTGACAAAGTAATGGTCATCTCTGGTAAAGACAAAGGCAAATCAGGGATCATCCTTGAAGCTTATCCAAAGCAAAGCCGTGTTCTTGTAGAGGGAATTAACATCGTGAAAAAGCACGCAAAACCTTCTCAAGTGAATCCACAAGGTGGAATCTTGAACCAGGAAGCAGCTATTCATGTATCAAACGTAATGCCTATAGATCCGAAATCCGGTCAACCAACCCGAGTTGGTTACACTGTCGAAGACGGCAAGAAGGTACGCGTTGCGAAAAAATCCGGTGAAGTTCTAGATAAATAGTCTATTGAAGAAGGGAGGTACAATCGATGAACCGCCTAAAAGAAAAGTTTAACAATGAAATTACTCCTGCTCTTATGAGCAAGTTTAACTATAAGTCAATCATGGAAGTTCCTAGACTTGAAAAGATCGTAATCAACATGGGTGTAGGTGATGCTGTCGCCAACGCTAAAGCTCTTGATGTTGCAGTGGAGGAATTGGCAACGATCACTGGTCAAAAGCCAGTTGTGACTCGTGCAAAGAAATCAATCGCAGGCTTCCGTCTTCGTGAAGGAATGCCAATCGGTGCGAAAGTTACTCTTCGCGGTGTGCGCATGTACGAATTCATCGACAAGTTAATTTCAGTATCTTTGCCACGTGTACGTGACTTCCGCGGTATCTCCAAGAAGTCTTTCGATGGACGTGGAAACTACACACTTGGGGTTAAAGAACAATTAATCTTCCCTGAAATTGATTACGATAAAGTAAACAAAGTACGTGGCATGGACATTGTTATTGTAACGACTGCTAACTCTGACGAAGAAGCACGTGAACTATTAACCCAATTCGGAATGCCATTTCAAAAGTAATCTCTAATAAGAGGGAGGCGAAAACGTGGCTAAGAAATCAATGATTGCGAAACAAAAACGCACTCCTAAATACAAAGTACAAGAGTACACTCGCTGTGAGCGTTGCGGCCGTCCGCACTCTGTATACCGCAAATTTAGGCTTTGCCGTATTTGTTTCCGTGAATTAGCATACAAAGGACAAATTCCTGGTGTGAAAAAAGCTAGCTGGTAAAACTGAAAGCTTTGGAAGGAGGTAAATTAAATGGTCATGACAGATCCGATTGCAGACTTGCTAACTCGTATTCGTAACGCGAATATGGTTCGTCACGAAAAATTAGAAGTACCTGCTTCTAACATTAAAAAAGAAATCGCTGAGATCCTTAAACGTGAAGGTTTCGTGCGTGACGTTGAATATATCGAAGACAATAAGCAAGGTATCATCCGTATCTTCTTAAAGTACGGTGCAAACAACGAGCGTGTTATTACTGGTCTAAAAAGAATCAGTAAGCCTGGACTTCGCGTTTATGCAAAATCAACGGAAGTACCTCGTGTACTCAACGGTTTAGGTATCGCGCTAGTATCAACTTCAACTGGCGTTTTAACGGACAAAGAAGCTCGCGCTAAGCAAGTAGGCGGAGAAGTTTTAGCATACGTATGGTAATAGATTTTTCTGAATGAATGGAGGTGCAACAAATGTCACGCGTAGGGAAAAAACCAATTGAAATTCCAGCAGGTGTTACTGTAACTCTTGATAACCATCACGTAACAGTAAAAGGACCTAAAGGTGAATTGTCTCGTACTTTTCACGCTGATATCGAAATTAAGATTGAAGAGAATATAATCAACATTTCTCGTCCAACGGAGAACAAAGAACATCGTGCATTGCACGGAACAACTCGTGCGATTCTTGCCAACATGGTTGAGGGTGTATCGAATGGATTCGAAAGAGGCCTTGAACTAGTAGGTGTTGGTTACCGTGCCTCAAAACAAGGGAACAAACTCGTACTAAACGTTGGATACTCTCATCCGGTTGAAATCGAGGCAGAAAAAGGACTTGAAATTGAAGTCCCAACTAATACGAAGATCATTATCAAAGGAACGGATAAAGAGCGTGTTGGCGCATTGGCTGCTAACATCCGTGACGTACGTCCGCCAGAGCCTTACAAAGGCAAAGGAATTCGTTATGAAGGCGAATATGTACGCCGCAAAGAAGGTAAAACAGGTAAGTAATGCCGCATAGGTTAACGAAAGGAGTGACGTAAATGATTACGAAGGCTGATAAAAACGCTACTCGCCGGAAGAGACATGCTCGTGTACGTGCGAAACTTAGCGGAACTGAAGCTCGTCCTCGTCTAAATGTGTTTCGTTCTAACAAGCACATTTATGCTCAATTAATCGACGATGTAAACGGAGTAACTCTAGCGAGTGCTTCTACTTTAGATCAAGAAGTGAATGTTGAAAGCAATAACCTGGAAGCAGCAAAGAAAATCGGTGAATTAATCGCTAAACGTGCTGTAGAAAAAGGTTATAAATCTGTAGTATTTGACCGTGGCGGATACCTCTATCACGGACGCATCCAGACACTTGCAGATGCTGCCCGCGAAAACGGCTTAGAATTTTAATAGAAAAAGGAGGGACACAAAAGATGCTTCGTATTGATCCAAACAAACTTGAACTTGAAGAACGCGTGGTTACGATTAACCGTGTTGCGAAAGTTGTTAAAGGTGGACGCCGTTTCCGTTTCTCTGCTCTTGTAGTAGTAGGAGATAAAAACGGTCACGTCGGCATGGGTACTGGTAAAGCACAAGAAGTACCTGAAGCGATTCGCAAAGCTATCGAAGATGCGAAGAAAAACCTAATCCTAGTTCCTATGGTTGGTACTACCATTCCTCACGAAGTAATCGGACACTTTGGTGCTGGTGAAATCCTTCTGAAGCCTGCTTCTGAAGGTACTGGAGTTATTGCTGGCGGACCAGTTCGTGCGGTACTAGAATTAGCTGGTGTGGCGGATATCCTGTCTAAATCTCTAGGAACAAACACTCCAATCAACATGGTTCGAGCAACTTTAGAAGGTTTAACTCAACTTAAACGTGCAGAAGACGTAGCAAAACTACGCGGTAAATCTGTGGAAGAACTGTTAGGATAAGGAGGGAAATCAAATGGCTAACAAATTAGAAATTACCCTCACTCGCAGCCTGATCGGCCGTCCGCAAGATCAGCGCGAAACAGTTAAAGCACTTGGCTTACGCAAAATGAACCAAACAGTGGAGAAGGTTGATAATGCAGCGATGCGCGGCATGATCAACAAAATTTCTCACCTCGTAACAGTAACAGAAAAATAATTTTACCTTTTTAAAATAAGGAGGTGCCAACATGAAACTTCATGAATTAAAGCCTGCAGAGGGTTCCCGTAAAGAACGCAAGCGTCTTGGACGTGGAATCGGTTCTGGTCAAGGTAAAACTGCTGGTAAAGGTCATAAAGGTCAAAACGCTCGTTCCGGCGGCGGTGTTCGCCTTGGTTTTGAAGGCGGTCAAACGCCTTTATTCCGACGCTTGCCGAAACGCGGTTTCACGAACATCAACCGCAAAGAATACGCAGTTGTAAACCTAGATAGCCTGAACATATTCGAAGATGGAACAGAAGTAACTCCAGTACTTCTCATCGAAACAGGTCTTGTCAAGAAGGAACTAGCAGGTGTTAAGATCCTTGCTAAGGGAAGCCTTGAGAAGAAATTGACTGTTAAAGCTCATAAGTTTTCCACAGCAGCCGAGGAAGCAATCAAAGCTGCCGGCGGTCAAACTGAGGTGATTTAATGTTCCAGACAATCTCCAATTTTATGCGCGTGGGTGAAATTAGAAATAAAATTCTCTTCACCCTTTTAATGTTGATTGTATTTCGGCTTGGTACATTTATTCCTGTACCAAACGTAAATGCAGATATTTTGAAAGCACAGGATGACATGAGTGTCTTCGGAGTGCTGAACACATTTGGCGGCGGCGCACTAAAGAACTTCTCCATCTTTGCGATGGGAATCATGCCGTACATCACCGCTTCGATCATCATCCAGCTTTTGCAAATGGATGTTGTGCCAAAGTTTACGGAATGGTCTAAACAAGGAGAAGTCGGACGTCGCAAGTTAGCTCAGTTTACCCGCTATTTCACGATCGTTCTTGGTTTTATCCAGGCATTCGGTATGTCTTATGGTTTTAACAATATTTCAAGTGGCATGTTGATCGAAAATGCCGGCGTCACTTCCTACCTGATGATTGCCCTTGTTCTGACAGCTGGAACTGCATTCCTAATGTGGCTCGGTGAACAGATTACGGCAAAAGGTGTGGGAAATGGGATTTCGATCATTATCTTTGCAGGTATTGTTGCTGGAATTCCGACAATGGTCAATCAGATTTATGCACAGCAGTTCTCGGACGCTGGGGGAGCTCTGTTCCTCCGCATTGTAACTGTACTGCTGATTTTGGTTGCGGTTATTGCCATTATTGTTGGGGTTATTTTCATCCAACAGGCGACGCGTAAGATTCCGATTCAGTACGCTAAACGCATGAGTGCTGGAAACAATCCGGTTGGCGCACAGAACACCCACCTTCCTTTGAAAGTGAATGCGGCTGGTGTCATCCCGGTGATCTTCGCGATTTCGTTTGTCGTTACGCCTCCGACAATTGCTCAGTTCTTTGGCACGAATGATGTGACACTCTGGATTCAGAAGACGTTTGATTACACACAGCCGATCGGCATGACCGTCTACGTGGCGTTAATCATCGCCTTCACGTATTTCTATGCGTTTATCCAGGTCAATCCTGAACAAGTCGCCGATAACCTAAAGAAGCAGGGCGGATATGTTCCTGGCATACGCCCGGGAAAGAGCACACAGGAATACTTGACTAGAGTGCTATACCGCCTTACTTTGGTCGGTGCGCTTTTCCTTTCCGTAATCTCTGTGCTGCCAGTGTTTTTTATTAAAATTGCTGGTCTGCCGCAATCGGTACAGATTGGTGGAACGAGCTTGCTAATCGTAGTCGGCGTTGCGCTTGAAACGATGAAGCAGTTGGAAGCTCAACTTGTAAAACGCCATTATAAAGGCTTTATAAAATAAGATTTAGGGGACTTTTGTCCCTTGAATCCTTTAATAGAGACTGGGGGGAAATCTTGTGAATTTGGTTCTGATGGGGCTTCCGGGTGCCGGGAAGGGCACGCAAGCCGAAAAAATTGTTGGTAAATACAACATCCCTCATATCTCAACTGGAGATATGTTCCGTGGAGCGATCAAAGAAGGAACGGAACTTGGATTACAGGCAAAAGCATTTATGGATAAGGGAGAGCTGGTTCCTGATGACGTAACAATCGGGATTGTCCGTGAACGTTTAAGCAAAGAAGACTGTAAAAACGGATTCCTTCTTGACGGATTCCCGCGTACTGTTGCACAGGCTGAAGCGTTGGACAGCATGCTTTTCGATCTTGGCAAAAAAATTGATTATGTCATTAACATTGATGTAGATCAGAGCATCTTAATGGAACGATTGACAGGACGCAGAATTTGTAAAAACTGTGGCGCAACCTACCACCTCGTTTTCAATCCTCCTGCAAAGGAAGGCATTTGTGATCGTTGTGGGGGAGAACTTTACCAGCGTGCAGATGACAATGCAGAGACTGTTCAAAATCGTCTGGACGTTAATATCCAACAAGCAAAGCCTCTGTTCCACTTTTATGAAGAGAAGGGTTACTTACGCAATATCAACGGTCAGCAGGACATTGATGTCGTTTTTGCTGATATCGAGAAATTGCTTGGGGGCTTAAATGAATGATCATATTGAAAACCGCTCGTGAAATAGAAGTGATGCGGGAAGCAGGTCGCATAGTAGCGATGACGCACCAGGAGCTAAAGAAACAGATTGCGCCTGGCATTACAACAAAAGAGCTGGATGCAATTGCCGAGGATTTTATCCGAAAACAAGGTGCAACTCCTTCTTTTAAAGGTTATAATGGTTTTCGCGGCAGCATCTGTGCTTCCGTTAACGAAGAACTAGTTCACGGGATACCTGGAGATCGCGTTCTTAATGAAGGGGACATCATCAGCATTGATATCGGAGCAAAATACAACGGATACCACGGGGACTCCGCTTGGACTTACCCGGTTGGAAAGATTGATGAGCAAGCCCAGCGTCTTTTAGACGTGACAGAAGAGTCATTGTTCAAAGGACTGAAAGAAGCTAAGCCAGGGGAACATCTTTCGAACATCTCCCATGCAATTCAAACGTATGTTGAATCAGAAGGCTTTTCTATTGTTCGTGAGTATGTCGGCCATGGAATTGGGAAAGAATTGCATGAAGACCCGCAAATTCCTCATTACGGCCCTCCTAACAGAGGACCAAGGCTTAAGCCCGGAATGGTTTTGTGCATAGAACCAATGGTGAATGCTGGAAGCCGCTATGTGAATACGTTAGCCGATAATTGGACTGTGATAACAGTTGACGGTAAAATATGTGCTCATTTTGAGCATACGATTGCGATCACCGAAGTTGGTTATGAGATCTTAACCAAAGTAGAATCTGGTGCTCAGCCGTCTAATTCAGATATCTAGTCGATAAATAGGCAAAAATGAATTTTCTTTGCGGACGGGAAGCGACCTTTGTGTTATAATTATAAGGTTGAGTATTTTCACCTTTATTCTCGATGGCATGGGCTGTATCATAAATAGAAAAGTACTATTCCGCTATTGCGGACATGATTGAATACGTATTTGAATAAGGAAGGGAGACCAGTTTATGGCGAAAGATGATGTAATTGAAATTGAAGGCACAGTAATAGAAACTTTGCCGAATGCCATGTTTAAGGTAGAATTAGAGAATGGTCATACAGTGTTGGCTCATGTTTCCGGTAAAATCAGAATGCACTTCATTCGGATCCTGCCTGGAGACAAAGTAACAGTTGAGCTTTCTCCATATGATTTGACTCGCGGAAGAATTACTTACCGCTTTAAATAAACCGTGACTCCGTACTATCAAGGAGGTTAGAGTAATGAAAGTGAGACCATCTGTTAAGCCAATCTGTGAAAAGTGCAAAGTCATCCGCAGAAAAGGCAAAGTAATGGTGATCTGTGAAAACCCTAAACATAAACAAAAACAAGGTTAATATAAAAGGAGGTGCGCATCTAGATGGCACGTATTGCTGGTGTAGATATTCCACGTGAAAAACGTGTAGTTATTTCTTTAACTTATATTTTTGGAATCGGCAGACCCACTGCTGAGAAAGTACTTGCTGAAGCTGGTGTTTCTGAAGACACTCGCGTTCGCGACCTTACTGAAGATGAACTTAACAAAATCCGTGAGATCATCGACAAGTTAAAGGTTGAAGGTGACCTTCGACGTGAAGTTTCATTAAACATCAAACGTCTAATGGAGATCGGCTCATTCCGTGGCTTGCGTCATCGTCGTGGCTTGCCTGTTCGCGGACAAAACACGAAGAACAACGCACGTACTCGTAAAGGTCCTCGTAAGACTGTAGCTAACAAGAAAAAATAATCCGTAAAGGAGGGTAACATTTAAATGGCTCGTAAAACTAATACACGCAAACGCCGCGTCAAAAAGAATATTGAAAGTGGAGTTGCGCATATTCGTTCAACTTTCAACAATACTATCGTAACTATTACAGATGTACATGGCAATGCATTATCATGGTCTAGTGCTGGTGCGCTTGGTTTCAGGGGTTCACGTAAATCCACTCCATTTGCAGCACAAATGGCAGCTGAAGCTGCAGCTAAAACTTCTATGGAACATGGTCTGAAAACTCTAGAGGTAACTGTTAAAGGTCCAGGTGCAGGTCGTGAAGCAGCAATTCGTGCTCTTCAAGCTGCAGGTCTTGAAGTTACAGCTATTAGAGATGTAACTCCGGTTCCACATAACGGCTGCCGCCCGCCGAAACGTCGCCGTGTTTAATTTTTCTGTATAGAATTTGTACTCCTGTCAATAATGGGATATGATACAAATATTTTCTAGTTATACAGAAATCATTAATCCAGTTGTTGTGCACAAACGGGAACGTATACATGGGGGAATTTCGGTAAGGGAAAAAAACTGCCGGGGTTTCGACGTTTTGAAGGAGGGTATATTTGATGATCGAAATAGAAAAACCAAAAATCGAAACGGTTGAGATCAGCGATGATGCCAAATACGGCAAGTTTGTCGTAGAACCGCTTGAGCGTGGATATGGTACAACTTTGGGTAACTCCTTACGTCGTATCCTATTATCCTCACTCCCTGGTGCAGCTGTCACATCGATTCAGATCGATGGAGTACTTCATGAGTTCTCAACAATTGAAGGCGTCGTAGAAGATGTAACATCTATTATTCTAAATGTGAAAAAATTAGCTTTGAAAATCTACTCTGAGGAAGAGAAGACACTCGAAATTGATGTACAGGGCGAGGGTCCAATCACTGCTGCATCGATCACGCATGACAGTGATGTGGAAGTACTGAATCCTGATCTTCACATAGCTACTCTTTCAAGCAAGGGCTCCTTGCGTATGCGTCTGCATGCAAGAAGGGGACGCGGATACAATCCTGCTGACCAAAACAAGCGTGAAGACCAGCCGATCGGTGTCATTCCAATCGACTCTATTTATACGCCGGTTTCACGAGTATCTTATCAGGTAGAAAATACACGCGTAGGGCAAATGACGAATTATGACAAGCTGGTATTTGACGTATGGACAGACGGCAGCACTGGTCCTAAGGAAGCTATTGCACTAGGCTCAAAGATCCTGACTGAGCACTTGAATATTTTTGTCGGTCTGACTGATGAAGCTCAAAACGCTGAGATCATGGTAGAGAAAGAAGAAGACCAAAAAGAAAAAGTCCTTGAGATGACGATTGAGGAACTTGATCTTTCTGTTCGTTCATACAACTGCTTAAAGCGTGCTGGTATCAATACTGTTCAGGAGCTTGCTCACAAGACAGAAGAAGATATGATGAAAGTGCGGAATCTTGGCAGAAAATCGTTAGAAGAAGTGAAAGCGAAACTAGATGAGCTAGGCTTAGGCTTACGCAAGGATGACTAGGTTTTGATGAACTGGCCATTTTGCTGTCAGTCTGATCACTGCCGGCTCACGACTTCAACAAAGGAGGGAAACAACTCATGGGATACAGAAAGTTAGGACGCACAAGTGCCCAGCGTAAAGCAATGTTACGTGACTTAACAACAGATTTGATTATCAATGAGCGTATAGAAACAACTGAAACACGTGCGAAAGAGCTTCGTTCAGTTGTGGAAAAAATGATTACTCTTGGAAAGCGCGGAGACCTTCATGCTCGCCGTCAAGCAGCATCTTGGGTTCGCCACGAAGTTGCAAACGCTGAAACAAACCAGGATGCAGTTCAAAAACTATTCGCTGACATCGCACCTCGTTACACTGAGCGTCAAGGTGGATATACTCGTATCATGAAACTTGGACCACGCCGCGGTGATGGTGCACCAATGGTCATTATCGAGTTAGTTTAATACCATTAAACACTCGAGCAAGGGCGATGGACAGTTTATACAAACTTGTTTCATCCCCTTTTTTTCTTATATTCTTCCGAACATGAAAAAAAGCAGTACAAGCCAAAAACGAGCGTTATGATGCGCAGGCCAATGGAAAGAAGAGTTCACTTGCCCATCGGCTGGTTATTCCAGGGAACTTAAACCACTTTGGATCGGTGGCGGATTGATTTAGATTGATCGCGTACCGGAGCTGTTCTGCCTGACTCGTCTAGCTCATGCACTTCTCCCCAGTCCTTTAAGGACCGCACTTTGCGGATTTCCTCCGCGCGGGGAGAGGTGCAGGCTTTTTTTTTACAAAGGAAAATGAGAATAGATAGGATAGAAGAGTCGAGAGGAGGGCGGAGATGAGCAAACCACTAGTAACGATAGACGGCGTATCGTTCAGCTATGAGGGACAGCAGACGCCTGCACTAAAAAACATCACTTTTGATATTTTAGAAGGGGAATGGCTGGCGATTGTTGGTCATAATGGTTCGGGAAAATCGACGCTGGCCAAATTATTGAACGGACTTCAGTTTCCTCAGCAGGGAAAGATTGCGGTATGCGGAACAGAGCTGACTGAAGCGACAGTATGGGAAGTAAGGAAAAATGTTGGAATGGTCTTTCAAAATCCAGATAACCAGTTTGTTGGAACAACAGTAAGGGATGATGTGGCTTTTGGTCTGGAAAATCACGGTGTGCCGCGGGAGATAATGGTAGAGCGTGTACAGACTTCGCTTGATAAAGTCCAAATGGGAACCTTTCTGAATCAAGAGCCGCACCATCTATCGGGCGGCCAAAAACAGCGTGTTGCCATTGCAGGTGTGATTGCCTTGCAGCCGGCGATCATCATTTTGGACGAGGCAACATCGATGCTTGATCCGCGGGGACGTGCAGAAGTAATTGCCACAGTTCGTGAGCTGAAGGATCGGGAACATATAACTGTCATCTCCATAACCCATGACCTTGAGGAAGCTGCAAAGGCAGACAGGGTCATCGTCATGAACAAAGGTGAACTCTATCGAGAAGGAACTCCTGAACAGATTTTCGAGATGGATGAGGAGCTAGTTCAGCTTGGATTGGATATCCCCTTTCCGGTAAAAATGAGCAAGCTCCTACGTCATAAAGGCGTAGAACTTACGAAAACACATTTGACAGAAGAAGAGCTGGTGACAGAATTATGGACATCTCACTCAAAAATGTAGAATATCGATACCAGGCAGATTCTCCGTTTGAACATCTTGCCATTTCCGATGTTTCCATAGATATTCCTTCCGGGACATATCTTGCGATTATTGGGCATACTGGTTCAGGAAAGTCCACTGTTCTTCAGCATCTAAATGCACTGCTGAAACCAACGAAAGGCTCAGTTTTGATTGGCAGCCGGGAAATTAAGGCAGGACGGAAGGACAAGAACTTGAAAAGCATTCGTGAAAACGTTGGCATTGTTTTCCAGTTTCCAGAGCATCAGTTATTCGAAGAGACAGTAGAAAAGGATATCATGTTTGGCCCAATGAATTTTGGGGTTTCTGAATCGGACGCAAAAGCTCGTGCAAAAGAGGCGCTCCAATTAGTTGGATTGCCTGAAGACATCCTTGAAAAATCGCCCTTTGACCTCTCAGGCGGTCAGATGCGGCGCGTGGCCATCGCGGGTGTGCTGGCAATGGAGCCAGATGTCCTCGTTCTCGACGAGCCGACTGCAGGGTTAGATCCGCGTGGACGAAAAGAAATTATGGACTTATTTTATACTCTTCATAAAAAAAGAAATCTATCGACCGTTCTTGTCACTCATAGTATGGAGGATGCTGCCAAGTATGCGGATGAAATAGTCGTCATGCATCAGGGCAAGGTTTTGACAAAGGGGACACCTGAGCAGATTTTTTCTGATCCAGTCGCATTAATAGAGCTTGGGCTCGATGTACCCGAAGTTATTGGCCTGCAGTTAAAAATAGAAGAAACTTTTCATACAAAATTCAGTAAGATCAGCCTTTCAGAAAGAGAGCTCGCCGAAATGATTGCAGAGTTCTTGAGAGGAGGCGGTCAAAGATGATGGAAAAAATGATTTTTGGCCGTTATGTGCCGGGCGAATCACTGCTTCACCGGATGGATCCGCGTTCGAAGCTGATTATCGTCTTCTTGTTTGTCATTGTTGTATTCATTGCCAATAATGTGCCAACCTATGCTGTGCTGGCGGCATACACTTTCCTGATGGTAGGATTGTCGCGGATTCCGTTACGGTTCTTGTATGGAGGACTGAAGCCGGTGTTTTTACTGGTGTTCTTTACATTCCTGCTCCATATCTTCATGACGAAGGAAGGTCCTATTATCCTGGAGCTTGGGTGGCTGAAAATTTATGAAGAAGGCCTCAGGCAGGGGATTTTTATCTCGCTCAGATTTTTGCTGTTGATTCTCGTGACGTCGCTTTTGACTTTGACGACGACGCCAATCGAAATTACCGACGGACTTGAGACATTGCTGAATCCATTAAAAAAATGGAAATTTCCAGTTCATGAGCTTGCTTTGATGATGTCGATTTCGTTGAGATTTATTCCAACACTCATGCAGGAAACCGATAAAATCATGAAGGCCCAGACGGCACGAGGCGTAGAGTATAACAGCGGCCCTGTCAAAGAGCGGATCAAGGCGATCATTCCTTTGCTTATCCCGTTGTTTATCAGCTCCTTTAAGCGGGCGGAGGAGCTTGCTGTCGCAATGGAAGCAAGGGGCTACAAGGGCGGCGAAGGACGAACAAAGTACCGTCAGTTGGCGTGGGGCATGGTCGATACCGCAATGCTTCTCTTTCTTGGAGCCGTCACCGTTCTATTATTCGTTTTAAGAGGGTAAATAGTATGCAAAGAATCAAATGTATTATTTCTTACGATGGCACCGGTTTTTCAGGCTATCAAGTACAGCCTGGCAAAAGAACGGTCCAAGGTGAGCTTGAAAAGGTACTGGAGAAACTAGAAAAAGGGCGAAACATAAGAGTGAGTGCATCAGGTCGTACAGATGCAGGAGTCCATGCCCGCGGCCAGGTGATTCATTTTGATACAACACTCGAAATGGAGCCATCCAGATGGCAAATCGCGCTCCATTCGCTGCTGCCAAATGATATCGCTGTCTGTGCAGTGGAATTAACAAGGCCTGATTTTCATGCCCGCTTTGATACAATCGGCAAGGAGTACCGATACTTTCTATTGCTGTCAAAGCATCGCGATCCCTTTCAGCGGAATTATGCTTACCAATTTCCATATGAATTAGATTATGAGGCAATGCGGACAGCTGGCAAACTGTTGCTGGGGACGCATGATTTCACTAGTTTTTGCTCGGCCAAAACCGAAGTAAAAGACCGGGTCAGGACTTTGCAGGAAATGGATCTTTTCGAAGAGAACGGACTGCTTGTATTTCGGTTCACAGGAGATGGCTTCCTTTACAATATGGTAAGAATCCTCGTCGGAACCTTGCTAGAGGTCGGAACGGGCAGAAGGGATGCCAACAGCATGCCTCAGCTGTTGGAGGCCCGTGACCGTACATTGGCAGGCAAGACTGCACCTGGACACGGTTTATTCTTGTGGAATGTTTTTTACAGATTTTCCGAACGGGAAAGCCCACTACGGTGCGATAGCACCCCCTTTAGGGGTGGGATGAGAG
>NZ_JXIQ01000088.1 GCF_000934845.1 Mesobacillus subterraneus | reverse complement strand
GTCAAAGAACGACTTCACTGGTCGGCCCTCCAGCGCTTGTCGGGGCTGACCAAGGCGCTTCCGCTTTTCAAAAATTATGATAAAATATAATGAAACAAGATGAATCGAAAGGGTGGGAAAGATGGGTGATTGTATTTTTTGCAAAATAATCAATGGCGACATTCCCTCAGCAAAAGTATATGAGGATGACAATGTATTGGCCTTCCTCGATATTAGTCAGGTAACGAAGGGACATACCCTTGTCGTTCCTAAAGTACATAAGGAAAATGTGTATGCGTTAACGGAAGAAATTGCTGCCAATGTCTACAAAGCTGTGCCAAAAGTAGCGAATGCTATCAAGGCTGCCTATGACCCAATTGGGCTTAATGTGCTCCAAAACAACGGAGAAGCAGCCGGCCAGTCCGTTTTCCACTTTCATATGCATCTAATCCCTCGCTATGGCAACGGAGACGGTTTCGGGGCTGTATGGAAAACTCACCAAGATCAGTACACTGCAGATGACTACCAAAAAATCGCTGCCGAGATCAATAGTAAAATCTAGACTTCCGTACTTACGGGAGTTTTTTTATGGATATTTCGAGAAGTGCTGCTAACTCTGATAAACTAGCTGAATTTTTTTGAATCCAACCGAAAAAACGGAAGAATATTTATTTTCTAAAAAAAACAATAGAACAATCTATCTATTTTTGTTAGCATGATAATAACTTTAACGCATTAATGAAAAACTGTAGAGAATTTTTTCGGAGGGATGATCTTGAAACGTGCACTGAATTTTAATGCTGGACCTGCCGCCTTGCCTGAGGCGGTGCTGGCGAAGGCCAAAAAAGAAATGATGAATTACCAGGACCTCGGAATGGGAGTCATGGAACTCAGCCACCGCAGCAAGCAATTTGAAGCGATTAATGACCGGACACAATCATTGCTTCGCTTACTTCTCAACATCCCGGATGATTACGAAGTGCTCTTCCTCCAGGGTGGCGCAAGCCTTCAATTTACCATGGTACCAATGAATCTTCTTGAAGAAGGGTCGACCGCCAGCTATGTCCTAACTGGCGCTTGGTCAGAAAAAGCACTGAAGGAAGCGCAAAAAATCGGGAGCGCGACGGCAATCGCATCATCAAAGTCGACTAACTATAAATCAATTCCCAGCCTCTCAGAAATTAATGGAAAGCCCGACTCATCCTACCTCCACATCACGACAAATAACACGATATATGGGACTCAATGGCATCAGTTTCCTGAAAAAATCAATGTTCCGCTTGTTGCCGATATGTCAAGTGATATTTTAAGCCGGCCCATTCATGTATCCTCTTACGGACTGATCTACGCTGGAGCGCAAAAAAACCTGGGCCCATCTGGCGTGACAGTAGTGATCATCAATAAGCAGCTGCTGAAACGTTCAAGACCGGATTTACCAGCAATGCTTAATTATCAAGTACAGGCTGACTCAAATTCCCTTTACAATACGCCGCCGACCTTGTCTGTTTATTTCTTGATGTTAGTCCTTGAATGGGCCGAATCCATTGGTGGGGTACAACAGCTTGAACGAATGAACCAACAGAAAGCTGCAATGCTTTATGATGCGATCGACCGCAGCAATGGTTTCTATAAGGGTCATGCTGAAAAAGACAGCCGCTCCTTGATGAATATCAACTTCACGCTCGCTGACGACGACTTATCCGCTTCCTTTCTTCATGAGGCTGAAGAATTAGGCTTTATTGGACTTGCGGGTCATCGATCTGTTGGCGGCTGCAGGGCATCTATCTACAATGCCGTTCCGCTCGAGCATGTTGAACAACTGGCGAAGTTTATGAATGATTTCAGGTTAAGAAATTAACAGAATAGTAACCCTTTACGAAAACAAATTATATGATATAATAATAGCAAGCTTTTCGCTGCAGGCATCTAGCGCACTGCAGGAGAAGCAACAGTTAGTAACCATAGCAGAGGAGAGATGAGAATTGAATACGAAGAATCTTGTAGCCTTGTCACTATTAGTCGGGATGGGTGCAGTGCTTCACACTGTTGTCCCAGGATTTATCCTTGGAATGAAGCCAGATATGATGCTGACCATGATGTTCCTTGGGGTCCTTATGTTTCCTGACAAGAAAAGTGTATTGTTGGTTGGAGTTGTGACTGGTTTAATTTCAGGATTGACTACGACGTTCCCTGGCGGACTTATTCCAAATATGATCGACAAGCCTGTAACGGCATTTGTCTTTTTGGCACTCCTGCTCACCTTAAATAAATTTAAACCATCCGTTTACATCGCAGCTGGCCTTACAGCAATCGGAACGGTTGTATCCGGAATTGTATTCCTCGGATCAGCTTACTTATTAGTTGGCCTTCCAGGACCGTTCATCGCCCTTTTTGCGGGAGTTGTTCTGCCAGCGGCTGCCTTTAACACCGTATTCATGGCCATTCTTTATCCAGTAGCAACCAATATTTTCAAACGAGCCAAACTTGCAGAAGTCAATTAACTAAGAAAAGCTCAGGGCGCCTTGCTCAGCCCCAGCTGGACAATTTTAAAAGAAATTCGATACTAGAAAAAAAGCCCCTCTCCTCGGACAGGGGCTTTTTTTCTTACCGGAATGAGTAAAAAATAATCCCGAGCAGTAGGAAAATAGCTCCCCCGCCCGCGAACGTGCCAGCCCTTTTTCGCAAAAGCATCTTTGGAGGATACATGCCTGGCTTCTTAAAGACAAGGAGATTATGGACTGCCCCCAAAAAGAAAGCAATACTGATGACAAATATGATAGTAGTAAAAATTCCTATTCCCCCCCTCCTCCGTATAGGAGCTTATTTCATCATTATGCCTGCTAATATAAGCCTATGAAGCAAAAACGTTTATTTGTCCGAGAATAGGAAATTAAATAAAGAAGGAATAGAGGAATTTACATCCTTTTGCAGAACATATACAGAAAAAATGACGAGGTGGTCAAGCTATGAAAGCAAAATCGGTATTAATGGGTATGGTTATCGGAGGAGTAGCAGCGGGGATCGCAACGCTGCTCACTGCGCCAAAATCTGGTTACGAGACCAGAAGGACGCTTAAGGCAAATAAGGATGAGTATATAGGGTCGCTTAAAGATATTAAGGATTCTGTTATGGAATTAAAAAATACTGTTGCAACTGCTTCCAAAGAAGGGAAAGCATCGATCCAAACATTTGTTACGGATGTAAAGACCGCTCTATGGGAATGGAAACTGGAAACAGAGGAAAATAAAATGGCCCTTCAGGAAGATATCAAAGAGCTTGAAGAATCCATTTCAGAACTAGAATCCGAATTAGCTGCCAAAACAGAAGAAAAATAAAGAAGAAATCCTTCCCGCCAACTATTTTTTTCGGGTGAGAAGGATTTTCCTATTTTATAAAGAAACAATACATGACATAATCCCTTTTAACCGAGCCATCTTTACATAATTTCACCAAACTTTAGCTGAAAAATAGCGAATTCGAAAAATTTAGTAAATTTATATCTTTATTAATTTTTGTTTTATTGGCATAATGATAATAGAACAATAAAGTAGGTGAATTTTAGAATGGGAGATAAAAATTATACTATGAAAGAAGCGATGATGTTTAGCCAGAGAGTTGCCCAGTTAAGCAAAGCCCTTTGGAAATCGGTCGAAAAAGATTGGCAGCAATGGATTAAGCCGTTCGACCTCAATATTAATGAGCATCATATTTTATGGATTGCTTTTCACTTGAATGGTGCTTCGATTTCTGATGTAGCCAAATTTGGCGTGATGCATGTTTCCACCGCCTTCAATTTTTCAAAGAAACTTGAAGAAAGAGGCTATTTAACGTTTTCCAAGAAGGAAAGCGACAAAAGGAATACGTATATCCAGTTGACCGAAGAAGGCGAAGGCGTATTGCTCGCTTTGATGGAAAGCTACGAACCTGATAATAATGCTGTTTTTTCAGGGGCGATGCCATTAAAGGAACTCTATGGGAAGTTTCCTGATATTATTGAAATTATGGCGATTGTCAGGAATATTTATGGCGATGATTTTATGGAAATATTCGAGAAATCATTTTCGAATATCGACAAAAAGTTTACTGACGAAGACGGAACGCTCAAAAAGATCGATCCTGCCAAGAAAGAATACGCTTAAAAGACACAGAGTGACTCCAAACTAGAGAGAATTCCTTCAAAAATTCACAACTTTGCTTGCTTCCTGCTTAACAACGATGTTTCAATTTATAAAGCGGTTGCTTATTACTGCTTCCGCTTTTTATTCTTCCCTTAGAATGCTCATTGTCTCACAAAGAGAAAAAATCCCCTAGGTAAAAAACTATCTTTTTCTTTGATTATTTGGTATTGTATTTAAGATAAAAAGACCCATGAGGAGGGATTCTTCGATGATCTCCATTTTATTCGTATTTGTCCTATTTGCTGCCTTCATTCTTTTCTATATAAATAAGTTAACAGACTCCCTTTGTATCCAGAAGGAAATCCCAGAAGACAAACATGCAAATATTTTCAGGACGATCAATACCCTAGTTACCATTTTGCTGATTTCATCTTTCCTTGAAATTCTTTATACGTGAGTACATAGGAATTGCGCTCGCGGCTTGGTCTACAGGCGCTCTGATGGCTAGAAGGAAAGTTGTTCAATGACTTTATCGGCAGAACAAAAATGAAGCGATGAGGTTCTCCTCACCGCTTTTTATTTTTGGTCTTCCTAAACTGCTTTTTTTAATCAAAACTTGGAAAAATCATCGTACCAGCGAATTCTACAGCCAAGATGCACCGATGATGATTAACAAAATAAATAATACAACGAGCAATGCAAAACCGCCGCCGTATCCATAGCCTCCTTCAGACATTGAGGTTCCTCCTTTCTGCTCTAAGAACTTGCCTTACGATCATTCGTAGACATATGGGGGGCGAGTTGACCCCCATATCCTACTCAGAAATTAAAGCCAAGCTGCACCCACGATGATTAACAGAATGAATAACACGACAATTAACGCAAAGCCGCCGCCGTATCCTGCACCCATATTAACACCTCCTTCCAAAGTGGTTATGATATCTTATTCAAGCAAGTTCATTTCCGCATAGGCAGTTATCCTGCTTTTCATGCATTTTGTTAGTTATAGGTAAGCTGCACCCACAACAATTAGCAAAATGAACAAGACAACTATCAAAGCAAATCCCGAATTGTAGTGGCCCATAACAAATACCTCCTTTTTTTTCTTCTCTACATCGTATGCACCCACACGCAAACGGTATAGATACTCGCCCATTTTGCTGAATAGGAAATAAGATCCAGCATTAATTTTTTGTAGAAAAGTTTATTTATGGTATAGTAGACCTTGTGGATAAATATGGCCACTAGAATTTTCTGTTTAGGAGTTGTTCACCATGAAAAAAATGATTATTTCCCTCACGGTTGCGGCCGGAGTCATCGGATTAGGTGCATGCAGTAATACTACTAGTGATTCTTCAGAAGTAATCGTTGAGTCGAAAGCAGGCAATATTACAAAAGAAGAACTTTATCAATCAATGAAAGAAAAATATGGGGAGCAGGCACTTCAAGAACTGCTTTACCAGAAGGTACTTTCAGAGAAATATAAAGTAACCGACAATGAAGTGGATCAAAAAGTGGCCGAGCTTAAAAAAGAGGTAGGCGATAACTTTGAGCTTGTTCTTCAGCAAAACCAGCTTAAAGATGAGGAAGAGTTAAAAGCAGTCCTTAAAGACCAGCTTCTTTTGGAAAAAGCCGCCCTTAAAGATGTAACGGTAAGCGAGGATGAAGTAAAGAAAAGCTATGAGGAGTACAAGCCTGAGATCAAAGCAAGTCACATCCTCGTAGAAGATGAAGCAACTGCGAAGGAAGTCAAGAAAAAGCTCGATGAAGGCGCGAAATTTGAAGACTTGGCAAAGGAATACTCAAAAGATCCTGGCTCAGCTGCGAATGGCGGAGACCTTGGATTCTTTGGTCCTGGTAAAATGGTTCCTGAATTCGAAGCGGCCGCCTATGCCCTTGATGTGAATGAAATTAGCGGACCTGTCAAGTCACAGCATGGGTTCCACATCATCAAGGTTACAGAGAAAAAAGAAAAAGAATCCTATGATAAAATGAAAGACAAATTAGAGTATGACTTAAAGCTTGCCCAGCTTGACTCTAATAAAGTCCAGGAAGTACTAAAACGTGAGCTTGATGGGGCGAACGTTAAAATCAATGATAAAGATTTGACAGGAGCTGCAGAATTCCCAGAAGCAGCTGCACCAACACAGCCTTAAATGGACAAGCTGAACCCACAAAAAAGCACTGGCTCCGCGATTCTGGAGCCAGTGCTTTTTATGCTTCTGCCGAATTTTCACGTTGTTCCTTTTCCTGTTCAAGCCGCTTCATATAAAGCTCGCCCTCTCGTTCAATGCTTTCCATTTCTTCTTCTCTTTCCGCTTTTCCTGTTTTCACTGCCATAAATGCGCTGAATACGATTCCTGCTGTGACTGCTATTACCCAGATAGGAATTGACATTTTTCATACCCTCCATGTAAAGGTTGTCCCAATGGAACTCTTACAGTAAAGATATGTCGTATTTATCTAAATATGCCTTCTTTTTTTTGTTGATCTGAATCGTACGAATCTCTCACTCGGGGGTTTAGGTCATTCAATGATGAAATATAGGCTTATAGAATGTTCGGTTATCGAGTGCGAATACTCTTTCGGAGAACTCGCCTGGCTTCACTCTGGATAGAGCTCGGTCTAGCATGTTCATTTTTGCATCGAGATTGTCGATGTGATGCAGAATTTCTGCTTCCTTGATCATCGGCGGTTTTGGACTGCCCCATTCTGCCTTGCCATGGTGGCTAAGGACTAGATGTTGCAGGATCATTACTTCTTCCCCTGAGATCCCCAATTCATCCGCTGCCTTGCCAATCTCATTAACCATAATTGATATATGTCCGAGCAGATTTCCTTCTACCGTGTATGTGGTGGAAATAGGACCGGAAAGCTCTTTGACTTTTCCAAGATCATGCAGGATAACCCCGGCGTACAAAAGATCTTTATCCAGGCTTGGATAGAGTGTTGCGATGGACTTGGCAAGGTCAAGCATCGAGGTGACATGATAGGCAAGACCTGAGACGAATTCATGATGATTCTTTGTCGCTGCAGGATATTCCATGAATGCATTCATGTTCTTTTTCAATAGATGTCTGGTAATTCTCTGGATATTAGGATTTTTCATTTCAAAAATATATTGTGTAAGCTTACTGCTCATTTCATCTTGGCTGACAGGAGCAGTCTCAAGGAAATCAGCTAGTTTTACAGAATCAGCTGCGGATGCTGCACGAATTTGCTTGATTTTCAGCTGGGTGCGCCCTCGGTAGTTCTGTATATCTCCCTGCACCTTGACAATGCTTTCCGCACAATAAGTAGTTTCATCTTCTACGGAAACATCCCATAGCTTCGCTTCAATTTCCCCGCTCTGGTCCTGAAGGATAAGTGTCAAAAATGGTTTCCCATTGCTGGCAATCCCCTTTGTCGAGTGTTTGATCAGCAAAAATAATTCAACCTGTTCCCCTGTTTCGTGATTCAATATCCCTTTATTCATCGTTAACCGACCTCTCCTCTCTTGCAACAGTATAACACATAGAGTCTATTGTCTCTGATTGTTAAACCATGCTAATTTCAAACTTCTTTTAAACTTTTATCCTGCAGATGCACGATTTCCTTATCTGAAAAATAGTCCAGCAAATGGCGATGGCATGTAAAAATCAGAATCTGGTTTTGGCTGCTCATTTCCCTGAGCAGCTGAATGATGCGTGCGGTTCTGAGATGATCGAAATTGACAAAGCTGTCATCTATGATGATCGGAAATGGATATCGGTCATGATGGACAGCGGCCAGCGCCAGCCTGATCGACACATATACTTGTTCAGCGGTGGCCTGACTTAGCTCATTCGCTTCAAATAATACATGGTCCTCTCTTTCTATCAGAAAACCGCTGCCAGAAGGCTGAGGTATGATCTTCCCGTAGACGCCAGCTGTCAAAACCGACAGGAAATTCTCTGCCTTGGCAAGCATCCTCGGCATCCGGTCTTCTTTATACCGCCCGATTGTCTTCGAGAGCATGTCCTTTGCGACCGCATACTTCGCCCACTCTTTCGCATCCTCAGCAAATTCATGTTGCAGCTGTCGATATTGATGGAGCAATTCGCTATAGATGCCTCCCTCTTCGATTACCTTCATTTTATGCTTCACATCAGCAATGGAATCAAACTGTTGTGTCAAATCCCGCTTGTACGCTTCCAGCTTTGCGGCATTTTCCCCTAATTGTTCGTCGAGAGAAATGCCCGTCAGGATTTTCTCTCGATCCTCAACTTCGATGCCAGACGCATCAAGTTGATAATTGATATCCTGAAGCCTTGCAGACCACCCTTTCACCTGCTCCGTATTTTTTGCTTTCAGTCTGAATTGATCCTCATCGACAGCATCCGCATTGGTGATTAATTCTGCCTGTTCTTCCCTAAGCACAAGTTCTTCCTTTTGCAAAGAAGCAAGTTCTTCTCCGAGCTCGGCTAGTTTCGAAATCATGTCCCGATGTTTTGTCTGCTGCTCTAATGCTTCCCGCACAGCCCGTTTTAAAGCACCTGCAGCTTCAACCGGAGTAAGATTGCCATTTTGCAGAAACCGATGTGCAAGCATTTTAAGGCCATCTTCCATGTCCCTTATTGATGCGGTTACTGTTTTCAAACTCTCTTCCGTTCGTTTCTTTTCACGAAAGTATTGTTTCTGCTTTTCTAGTAAATGATAGGCATCCAATAATTTTATTGGGCCCTGTTTCTCAGACAAACCCAACTGATTCAATAATTCCGTTTTTTTCTGTTTCCAATTCGCCTGTTCTGCTTCCCATTCCTCAAATTGCTGAACAACCTTTTCAAATCGATGGTGCTGCTGCTCGATTTTGACGATCAGCTCCCGATGCTGCTGCCTCGATTCTTCGTCTTTTTCCAGCAGACTCTTAGTTGAAAAGAAATTGCCATCTGAGTGTCGGCTTAACGATTCTTTTAGATCCCTTTCCCGCTCGATTAGTTTCGACAGGATTTGTGCCTCTGCAGAAAGTTCTGATTCAGGATGATCTATTGATCTAAGCTGTCCGACTGTCAGAAAAATGATTCCGGCAATTCCGACAGCCGCCAATAGCCAGATGCCATTCATGATTCCCCAGATCAAAACTATGAGGGAAATACCCCCGAAAAGAAGTGTTTGCTGCCGGTTCTTGCTCTTTTCTTTCTTGCTTTTTACTTTCTCCGCTGCCTTATTGGACTTTACCGCCTCCATCTGATCGTTTACATAGCGCCATTCAGCTTGGATTCTTTCCCGATTCTCTAGTTGATCCAGTTCCATCATCAATTGCTTCCTTTTGTCTTCACCGAGCAATTGACTTTTCAGCCTTTGCGCATTTGCTTCCAGTTCCGCAAGTACCTTTTTTTCCTCATCAAACTCAGCCTCAAGCCGTTGCTGTTTATCCGCCAACCTTTGCTGCGTTTGCTGGATGTTTTCGACCCGTTCCTTTATAAAAATACTTGTGTTACTATACTGGATATTTTCTTCATTAAAATTTGTATGGAGTTGATCATTAAGTAGACTGATTTCTTCGGTTAGTTCCTCCAGTTTTGATTCAAGAAGCCTTTTTTCCTGCTTAAGTTGCTCATATAATGAGAGATTCTTTGTTCGGGCCTCAATCTCTGTTTCCATTTCAAGCAGCGCAAAATCCGGTATGTACTTCTCCAATTCATTCTCAAAATGATCCTGTTTCTCTTTTATAGCCAACCCTCTTGCCTGCGCAACTTTCAGCTGGTCGTCCAATTTTTCAAACCGCTTAAGCCCGTCCTCTGGAAAAAAATGATGACCTTGCTCCTTGATTTTTCGCTCTAATGCCGCAGCTTCGAGGACAAGCCTTTCATTCCGCTTGTACTCACGCAGCTGCCCTCCTGCTTGATCCAACTGTTGAATTTCCTTTTCGATCCGGTCAATCGTTCCCTCTATTTCCTCTTTCTCGCTCACCCAATTGGAATACTGATCATTTAGTTGCTCGGCTTTTTTCAGGGCAGCCTGAACTTCCTTCAGTTCCCTCATTTTCTCATTTAATATAGGCTTTCGCCCACTCGGCTTGAAACGCTGCTCCATTTCCTTTAGGAGAAATCCTTCTGTGTGGAAAAGTTTATCTGTGCCGATGGTTCCGGCAGAAAATAAATACCTGCCAAGATCCTCTCCCTTCAGTGCATGAATATTTTGCAACCCATGTACATTAAAAGAAAAGATCGACTGAAATATGCCTTTATCCATTCTTTTCAACAAATCTTTGAGCAGCTCTTCCCCGCCAATTGTCCCATCTTCAATGGAGACAGTCACATCACCAGATGCCTTGCCTTTCACCCTTTCAATGACTGCAACTCCTCTATCCGGAAAGAAGGCTTTGATTTTCCCGCCATACTTCGGGTTATTTTTCGGCTCATAGCGCACTTCTGCGCTCTGCTTTGCGGGAAAGCCAAACAGGATGCTATGGATAAAGGACATGATCGTCGACTTTCCAGCCTCATTTTCACCATAAAAAACGACAAATTGGTCCAAAGATTTGATCACGTAATCCTCGAATTTGCCGTATCCGTAAATATGCAGCTCAATAAGTTTCATTCTGCTTCCTCCCATCAATTTTTCAGCAGCTGTTGCAGCAGGAGCTGCTCTGCTTCTCTGACCAGCTGTTCCCTCTCGCTTTCAGTCAACCCACCGAGATGCCTTCGAGCCTGACTGTGCCGAAATAATGGCGACAGCGTTTCAGTCAACTCCTCATACAGCTCGATTGTCTTAAATAATTCTTCATAAAAATCACTTTGTTTGATTAAATTCCCACGGTCGACCACGACATCCTCCGAAAAATGAAGCCTGTGAACCCAGACAAAAGAATCTTCTCCCTTTTCCGTCTCCTGAAGAAGTTCAAGCAATTCCCCGCTGTTTATTTTATTTATGACATCTGACAGCTCAGGGTTTAAGCGTTCAATCCGAATGTCCATGAGAACACCTTTTCCATCCCTTCTGTTCCCTTCAATGGCTGCTAGGCATTTCTCATACAGATCATAAAAACTATCTATCTGCATGGCGTCCATTACAGTCTCTTCCCAAATCACATCGGCTGTTTCTAGAAAAGAAACCTCTGACCCTGACTCGGTCAAGTTAACGATATAAGCCCCTTTGTCTCCAAGCTCCTTCCTATTCCGTCCTTGAGGGTTTCCTGGATAGACAATATAAGGCTGTTCAGATAAAAACGACTTTTTATGAATATGACCAAGCGCCCAATAATCATAGCCTTTGTCGATCAGATCTGATACCCTGAAAGGCGCATATTTCCCGTGATCGCTCGCTCCTTCGAAATGGCCATGGAGCAGACCAATGTGAAAGTCAGCACCAGCTGTTTTCGTATATTTTTCTATCCATCGCTCCGATACATGCCGTTCAGGATAACTGAAACCATATAGATGGACAAGAGTGCCATCCTCTTTTCTATAAACAACTGTTTCTACCTGATCATTGAAAAAATGGACATTATCCGGAAAATTAATTGCTACCGATTGGGCTCCGAGGTGATCATGGTTCCCATGTATTGCATAGACCCTAATTCCTTTTTCATCAAGCCTGGCCATTTCATTGCGAAAAAAAGCCTGGGCACGAATGCTCCTGTCTTCAGCATCATACAGATCGCCGGCAATCACAACAAAATCCACCTCCTGTTTAATTGCCGCATCCGTAATCTTGCTCAATGCTTTAAAAGTGCTCTCCTGAAGCCGATGAAAAATGGCTTTAGGCAGATGCCGCAATCCGACCATCGGGCTATCCAGATGGAGGTCGGCTGTATGTAAAAACTTCACCTGTTTCATTTGGAATATTCCTTTCCCATCATTATTTAATTTCATTTTACCACTCCAAAAAGGCGAATGCACGTTCTTATCCTTTGAATTATGGCCTCTTTTTCAATCTTTGATACTTTCTTAGCCAAATATCCTCGGAAAGAGCACAACACTCTTTAAAATCCAATATATTCTAACCCTCTCAAATAAAAAACTGCAGCCCTTTGAGGAACTGCAGTTCAGTTTCAGCCAAGATATGTTGTTTTCATCACTTTCTCTGTCACTTTACCATTTTCCAGGGTAATTTCATATGCCTTGGCATCCGGTCTGGAACTCACTGCCCTGACCAGTTCTTCATCGATGAAATGCAAGGCGGCACCACCATCAGCAGCAAATCCGCCAGCAATCTTTCCAGAACCAACAAATTGTTCATACGCCGGACGCCATTCTGCCTCTCCATCGTAATGCGGGCAATTGCTTCCTTTTAAGAATCCGAGGCATTGCAAACGCTCCATTCCATCACCAAAAGAATCCGTTACTCCTTCTTCGAACCAGCAAATTGAACCGGCACTGACTCCAGCCAAGATAGTTCCGCGCTGCCAGGCCTTCCGCAAGATGCCATCCAATCCCCATTCCTTCCAAAGAGCAAGGAGATTCTTTGTACTGCCGCCTCCCACATAAATGATGTCCTTATCCATAACATATGCTTCCAGGTCTCTTGTTGGTGGCCTGAATAAGGATAGGTGCGATGGTGTACATTCATGGGATCGAAAAGCAGAATAGAACCTTTCAACATAATTGTCAGCATCTCCGCTTGCTGTAGGCACAAAGCAAACCTTGGGCTTCCGTTTTTCCGACTGCCCTAGAATATATAAATCCAAAAGCGGGTTATCCGGCTCCATCGAAAAACCCCCGCCCCCCATCGCAATGATTTGTCTCAACTAAAACACTCTCCTTTTGTGAGCTTATTTGTTCCCAACTGCACTTTTATAAAATCTTATCCATCTTACTAAGATTCCACTCCACATAACGATATTCCTGTATTAAAAAGCCGCAATCCAAATGTTTGCGTCTTTTTACTATTATCCTTTTTTCGATAACTGCAACGCTTTCTTGATATCTTTGAAGGAATTCGATTTGCCGTACATCAGGACTCCTCCCCGGTATACTCTCGCGCCAAATACGGCAAGGAAAGCGATTGTCGCAACCAGGATGCCGATAGAAAGGGCAACTTCCCAGAAAGGGATATTGAGCATGCCTACTCGAAGGAACATCAGCATCGGCGAGAAAAACGGAATGAACGATGTATATTTTACGAATGGTGCCTCCGGCTGATTCAAACCAAACATCGCCATCATGAATCCGGCGACCACAAGCAGTGTCATCGGCGTGATCATCTGCTGCACGTCTTCAATCCTGCTGACGAGTGAACCGAGGAACGCAGCCATTGTCGCATACAGGAAATAGCCTAATAGGAAGAAAATCACCGCGTATGCTATCGTGCTGCCTGCTATATTTCCAAAGCCAAAAAACTCAAAGAAGCCACCTTGCATCGTTTCAAGATTTTGTTTGATTGAAAAATACCCGACTAACAGAAGGGCGGCGAGCTGGGTCAAGCTTAACAGCCCAATCCCGAGGATCTTCGCAAACATTTGCTTGATCGGCGAAACACTGGATATCATAATTTCCATCACTCTCGATGACTTTTCCGTAGCGACTTCCATCGCAATCATGTTTGCGTACATAATGACTGCGAAATAAATGATGAAGAGAAGGACATACACAAGCCCTCTTGCCTGATTCAATTCTTCTTCTGTCTTGGCATCTTTTTCAAGAGCCGATTTTTCAAACTCGACCGGTGCGTACAATTTTTCTAATTGTTCCGGTGCAATGTTGATCTGTGTGGAGGCCATTGCTGTTTTCATCTGCTGCAAAGCTGCCTGAAGGTCGGCAGGCACGGCAGAATCAGCAATGCTCATCGCTTTATAAGATGCGGCTGGAAGGTTATCGCCATTCCATTTTAATTCAAGAAGCCCTTTATATTTCCCCTCCGCGACGTCTTTTCTCGCTGCCGCTTCATTCCCGTCATATTTTTCCAGAATAAGTTCTTTATTAATGATCTTGATTTGTTCCTTCAAAGGCTCATATAGCTTTCCGGTTCCATCTATCACGGCGATTTTGTCTGCGCCGCCGCCTTTGTTGAAAAAGTCGATGATATTGGTCATATTGGTCAGTGCCAGCATGATTGCAACGGTCAGGATGGTCGTAACCAAAAAGGATTTGGTTTTCAGCTTGCTCATATATGTATGTAGAAGGATGATGAAAAAATTATTCATATGAAGCACCTACCTTCTCTATGAAAATATCATTCAAGCTTGGCTCTTCAAGAACAAATTTGCGGATAAACCCTTTCCCGACGATATCTTTTAAGATATCCTGAGCTGCTTGCTCGCTAGTGATTTGTAGGTGGATTCCTTCTGCAGTCACTTTCGCCCTGGTCACGCCAGGATACTCCATAAGGAAAGTTGTATCAAAATCCGCATGAATGACGAGGTTCTTTTTCCCAAAGGATCTTTTGATTTCCTTGAGCGACCCGTGGACAACTGGGCTGCCTTTATGCATAATGCAAATAAGCTCACACATTTCCTCTACATGCTCCATGCGATGACTCGCAAAAACAATGGTCGTTCCTGTATTTTTCAATTCAACTACTGCTTCCTTCAACTGTTCAACATTTACAGGGTCCAAGCCACTAAAAGGCTCATCAAGGATTAACAGCTTCGGTTTATGAATGACTGCTGCAATAAACTGAATTTTCTGTTGGTTTCCTTTCGAAAGCTCCTCTATCTTTTTATCTGCATATTCCTTCACTTTAAAGCGGTTCAGCCAATAATCCAATTCTTTTAAGGCTGCCTGTTTTTGCATGCCTCTTAATCTGGCAAGATAGACAATCTGTTCCCGGACCTTTAGCTTCGGATAAAGTCCTCTTTCTTCCGGCAGATAGCCAATCATACTGCTGGTTTTATAATTAATCGGCTTCCCGTCCCATGATATCTTTCCTTCAGATGCATCCAGTAGACCTAGAATCATTCGGAAAGTCGTCGTTTTTCCTGCTCCGTTAGCTCCAAGGAACCCAAACATTTCTTTTTCCGGTATAGTAAGCGAAAGCTGGTTCACCGCTGTAAAGCTTCCAAATCGCTTTGTGACTTGATCTAGTTCTAACACCATAAACGTCCTCCTCCTTCTTCCTTAAAATAATACGATTGTAGTTTGGAAAAAGTTTCATATTTTGATGTTTTTTGTTTTGCACATTTGAAATAATTATGCAAAAATAATAGTAATCATCTGAATTTTATAACAAAGGAGATTTTGTTATGGATACATACAAACTGACAGCCTTTGAATCAAATGGAGAAAAACTGATGGATGAATCGTTTCAGGCCGGAAATGATGACGAGGCAAAAGAAATCGGCGCAAAAATGCTCGAAGAAAAGAACTTAAGCGATAAAACACACCGCTGTACTTCACCGAGAGGAAAGTTGATATTGTTTCATCCGTAAAAAAAGCGAAGAGGACCTTCCTCTTCGCTTTTTTTATCTACCTTTGAAATGGGGCTTTCTCTTTTCGAGGAAAGCTTTTATGCCTTCTTGATGATCTTCTGTTTGACGCATTTTAAATTGTCCGTATTTTTCCAATTCCAAAATTTTCAGTAATGAAGATCGATTTTTTTCGGCAATGATTTTTTTGGTTTTGATCATTGCCTGTACCGGTTTGTTCAGCCATTCCTGTACTTTTTGATCAACTGCTGCGCTGAAATCTGCTTCCGTTACTTCATCAATCATTCCAAGTCGGAATGCCTCTGTTGCCGATAGCGTCGTACCATTCCATATCACCTGCTTCGCCTTTGTTTCTCCCAGCCGCTCTTCCATGAAAAAGTGTCCGCCCCCATCAGGAATCAAGCCAATTCCAATAAAATTCATCGCAATTTTGCTCGATGGCTCAGCAATAATGTAATCCGTCGCTAGGGCAAGACTGAAGCCAAGACCAGCCGCAGCTCCTGTTACAGCACTGATCGTTAACTTAGGCATGTTGTAAAGGGTGACAATCATGTCATGAATATCATCCATCACATTGTAGAAATCGCTTTCATTTTCATTGGATAGCATTGTTTTAATATCGCCGCCAGCAGAAAAAGCACGACCTGCCCCTTTTATCACCACGATATCGATTTCATCCGACTGGCAGATTTCTTTAAGGTTCTTCGTGATTCCCCTGATCATTTCCACATCAAGGGCGTTCAGTGATTCGGGTCTGTTCATTTCCAGGACAGCTACACGCCCGTCCATGCCTAACTTTACAGTGTCCGTTGGAAACTCAATCGCCACCTTTATCCCCTCCAATAGTCCGTATATTTTTATTATATAGGGAGATGGTATATTTTAAAAAACTTTTTTTGATAGAATGTTCTGGTCATGGACTGGAAAATCTTCTGCGTTTTCCAGTTCGCGGAATTCATCCACTTTTTCGCGGGATTATGGTGAATTTTCGCGGAATTCTTTGTCTTTTTCGCGGAATCAAGGTGCGTTTTAGCGGAAATCCAGCTTTGAATAGCTTAATCTTCTTTTTTTATCCAAAATTAACCCCTAAACAGGTCAAAATAGCTCCCGAAATGAATCATTCGGGAGCGTTCTTCCCTTTGTTGAACAATGAATCAAGAATTCCAATCTTTTTAGCAGCATATTCTACAAAGCTATCGTTATAGGACTTAGGATCCTTTGGATTGGAAAATTGCGTGATGCTGCCGGTCTCTGGATCGATGAATTTACTTGATGCGCCGCAGCCAAGGCCAATGATGGTCTGCTGTTCTTCCATGATGATGATATTGTACAGGCTTTCCTGACCTGGAAAGGCGTACCCTACATTCTCCAGATTCCCGAGAATGTTTTTTTGCCTATAAAGATAATATGGCACATAGTCATGCTCTTTCGTCCAAGTTTCTGCCATCTTCATCATTTCTTCGATTTCAATGCGGTCAGCGACTTTGTATTTCTGTTTGTTCCTCGTCATTTCTGATGCTCTTTTAAAGGAAAGCGTATGGACTGTCAGCGATTCCGGCATCAGCTTTTTTGTTTCAGCAAGCGTATGGTCGAATTCCTTCGTCCCTTCACCTGGAAGACCGATAATCAAATCCATATTGATATTGTTCATGCCCATTCCGCGGGCAAGATGGAATTTTTCAATCGTTTCTTCCACCGTATGATGACGGCCGATTGCCTTCAATGTTTCCTGGATGTAAGACTGCGGATTGATGCTGATCCGGTCAATATTCCACTTTTTCAAGACTTCCAGTTTTTCAGGTGTGATCGTGTCTGGACGGCCGGCTTCGACTGTTACTTCCCTGATGTTTTCGACATCCGGAAACGATTGATGGACCTCTTCATAAAGCATGTCCATCTCCTCGGCTGTAATGGAAGTCGGTGTTCCTCCTCCATAATAAATCGTCGTGATTTTACGATTATTTTTCTTCAGCCAGTCGCCGATTTGTCGTATTTCATAGTGGAGACCGCCAAGGAACGAATCGACTGAACCCTGACGTCCGTTGATTGCGTATGCTGGGAAGGTACAATACGCACATTTTGTCGGGCAGAAAGGGATGCCGATATAGATGCTAACCCCATTTTTTAAATGGTACAGATCTGGAAGAACAGCAAGCTGACGATCGACAATTCGCTGCATGAGCTTGATTTTTTCATCTGAAATCAAATATTGCTCTTTCAGTTCTTTATGGGCTGTCTCCAGCTCTGCTCCTTCACGAAGTTTCTTGTGCAGAAGCTTAGTCGGCCGGACGCCGGTAAGAATTCCCCACTTCTGGATGATGCCTGTCCAGTTTTGGAGCACTTGTAAATACGCTCTTGAAACAACCGTTTTGGACAGTTTGAATGCTTCTTTTTCGCTTAAGCCTGCAGGAACTTTTTTATTGGCCTCTGCGGTAAAAATCTTCCCATCCTGCGGGATTAAAACTGCTTTTACAAGAATGGTTTCTTCGAAATAAACTTCAAAATCAATTCTTGCGTCTGCTTCTGGTTCAGTTTCGCCGAAATTCACTTTTGATTCCTCGAAAAATAGATTCGCGATCAGCTCCAATGGCCGTTGGAACCTTTCATCAGCCAAGCCTTTTATATGAATTCTCATGAAATTATCACCTTTTCCATTTAACATGCTGCAATAAGTGTAATAGAATGGGGATGCACTGTAAAGGCTACCCGTTTTAAACTGCAAATCAATCATTAATAAAAGCATGCCTACAGTCAGGCATGCTTCTATTTTTACATTTTAATAATATTCATTTTTCGAAGAAATTCAATTGGCTGCTGTTTGCGGAAGTGTTCCTTAACCATATAGCTGACGCCGTGCTGGTTATTGGAACGGGTCACCCAATCCGCAGCCTTCTTAACTTCGGGAGTGGCATTGCCCATCGCTACGCCCAAGCCACAAGCTTCAATCATATCGATATCGTCCCTGCTATCGCCGATTGCGACCATTTCCTTCAGCGGGATGCCAAGATGCTCGCCAAGCTGGATCAGGCCATTTAGCTTAGATACACCTTCAGGCATGATATCGAGCCGATACTCATTCAACTTCGAAACGGAGACTTCTGAAAACATTCCGTTGATCGCCTGCTGTGCATCTGCCAGATCTTTCTCATACTCAAAGTAGACTTCAATCTTAGGCAAAGATATCGGATCATTCACAAGTGTATCACTAATAGAATCCGTGAATTGCTGTGAATAGAAAATCGGGTCACCCGAAGTGAACACTGTTTTTGCCAACAAATTATGATTTAATTTATACTTATTAGCCAGCGAAAACTTTTCATGAACCAATCGAATCTGACATGGAAAGCTTTCGAGGAACCTGACGAGCTGAAAGGTCATATCCTCTGGAATTCTTTTTTCAAACACAGGATCGCTGCGGAGATCATGTGAAATATATGCGCCAAGATGGGTTACTAGCAATGAATGTATTTTCAACGCTTTCGCCACTTTTTTGGCAGATGGGAAGCTTCTGGAGGTTACTAATGTAACATAAATCCCCTTTTGCTGGACGTACTCGATCGCATCCCTTGTTGATTTATGGAGCCTTCCATTCGATTGTAGAATCGTTCCATCCACGTTTAGCGCAAGAAGACGGTAAATCATGTTTATGCCCCCATTTCTTCGGTGTTTTTATCCTTAATTAACTTGTATGATAAAAACCGAAAGAATAGAACAGGAGCGCCATTCGAAAAAGACTCTCGGTATGTTGCCTCCGGGAGTCCTGAAAAATCTACTGTTGATACTCTGGGTTACCATAAAGCTCTTCTAGAGGCTTCATAATGATCTGATTAAGCTCCGCAATGACCATGCTCATTCTTTGTTCTGCTTCCATCAGTTTGGAAATCGACTCATGCTGCTGAACCAATGCTACCGTCTTTTGTGCCTGCTCTACTTCTTCCTGGGTAATCTCCTGGCCGGTCATTTGCTTTTCCTGCAGCTGAAGCTGGATATTGCGGAAGTTCTCAAACATCGTTTTTGCCGATGGGTCACTGTTCACCTCATCGTAAAGTTGCTTCAATTCTGTGTATTCCGTACTGTTCCTAATTGCTTTTTCTAAATCATAGGCTGAATCGTAAGTATTGACTGCCATTTCCATCACTCCTTCTCCATTTAACACTCCACTACACTATAACAAACTATGATGCTCCATGCCAAAAGTTCAAGTTAGCAGAAACTTCCGTTGCACCAAAATCACCAATAACCACCATTATTCATACCATGAAATATATGTGTTTGCCTATTTTACAAAAGGCTGTTTCCATACGGCAGCTTTTAAAAAAAAGGGGGGAATCTATGAGATTAACTACATTTAAAAGTCAATCTACTCAGCCCGTCATTGCATTGCTGACTGAGATAAACGAAGATGGCCGACCAAACTTCGGCAAAGTCCATTCCTTTTGTGAAGAACTCCATCAAGGGATTTCGGATTTAGGTGGAAGCTTTTACGTTTTTTCACTGAAAAGCTTTTCTGAAAAAGGTGTTGAGGGCTTTTTTTACAATCAGGACACCGAGGAATGGACGAAGGATTTCCTCCCTTTACCTGATGTCATTTACAACCGGATCTCTTCCCGAAGAACCGAATTCAGCAAAAGATTTATCGATTTTTTAAATAAATTGGATAGATTGGGAATAAAGTTCTTTAATCATCGCTTTCTTTCCAAATGGGAAATACATGAATTTTTAATGATGGAGGAGCATTTGCGGTCCTTCCTACCAGAAACGCATTTATACAGCGACAGCGCGCTTGAAAAAATGCTGGAGCAGTATGATGAGCTCTATATTAAGCCAGTACATGGAAGCCAAGGGCGGAATATTATTCAGCTGACCCAGTCAGACGGCTTAATCAAGGTTTCCTTATCCTCCCTGCCGGCAAAGATTATCCCTCCGTTTCAGCAGGACGGGGGACTGGCACGCGCAATCGCGCAGCTAGTCGAGAAAAGGCTTTGCATCATTCAACAAGGGGTGCAGCTTGCCGAATTCAATGGCCGTACTATGGACTTCAGAATTCTCTGCCATAAAAATGCCCAACAATTCTGGAAGGTAACTTCGATTGTCGCCAGGGTTTCCGCCGAAACGTTTTTTGTTTCCAATATTGCTCGCGGTGGCGAAGTCATGAAGCCAGTGTACACACTTGCATTGCTTTTCGGGAAGGAACAGGCCCGGCATCAACTGGCACTGATGAAGGAGCTGGCACTCGAAACCGCTGAAACAATCAGCCGGAATGCTGCGGGGCATCATGCAGAGCTTGGAATCGATATTGGAATCGACACGAAAGGAAAGTTATGGCTGATCGAAGCAAACTCCAAACCATCTAAGAATTTTGAAGAGCGAGGCTCTAAAATCAGACCTTCGACGAAAGCCGTGATTGACCATTGCTACGGACTTTGTGAGCGTTAGCCCAAAAGGAGACAGGAAAAATGATTTCATTTGGAATGATGGCACGATCATTCAATAGTGAGCACCGCTACTTTACTGAAATTGCCAGGCGTGCAAATCCTGAAAAATTTACTTGCTTCAGGTTTTCGCCAGCAAATATCCAGCCGATTACCGAAGTGGTAATGGGAGAGAAATATGACGCCAAGAAAGGGAAGTGGGAAAAGGCACAGTTTCCGCTGCCAACTATTATTTATGACAGATGCTTTTATGCAACGGACCTCGAATCAAAACAGGCTATGGCAATTGTAAAATGGCTGAAGAACCGGAAAGATATCACCTTTTTAGGTAATGGATTGCCAAATAAATGGAGGATATACGAGGTGCTATCCAGCTCCAAACTGGCTCCCTATGTTCCAGAAACCATTCTAGCCGCTAGCGGAAAAACTGTCCTCGCCCAGTTGAACAAGTGGAATACCGCCATCCTAAAACCAGTTTTCGGTTCTGGTGGTGCCGGAATCTTTAAAATAAAATATTCAGACAGAAAGTTCACACTCTCGGCTGACGTAAATGGCAGGCTATCAGAGACGGTGTTTGGATCGACGAGTGAGACAGAGAACTGGCTCAACAGACTTTTCAAAAAAAATGAATACATGATCCAGCCTTACCTCGCACTTTCCGATTCACAAAATCGTCCTTTCGATATTAGAATTCTGCTGCAAAAGGATCGGAGTGACAATTGGGTTTTGCGTGGAAAGGGAATACGACGCGGGCATCAGGATGGCATCCTGTCAAACCTGGCTGCAGGCGGTGAAATCGTTGCATTTGAAGACTTTGTAGGTTCGCTGGATGTCCGTACGAGGAACTTCCTTTCTCTCGAATTAGAAGAGATCCTCTCCATATTGCCCGGCATCCTTGAAGCGTCCTTTCCGAGATTATTTGAGCTCGGCATCGATATCGGCGTCTCAAAAGATTATGCATTATGGGTTTTGGATACGAATTCAAAGCCGGGCAGAAAGGTGATCACATCCATCGATCCCGAGTTGAAGGAAGTTCTCTACCAAGCTCCGCTTGAATTTGCGATGCTACTTTCGCAAACTCTGCCAGAAAGAGAGGAACAACATTTATGAGAAAAAAATATCCAGTGGAGTTTATTCATCACTCCAAGCAGCTTGTCTTCATCCCCGCAGATCTTCCAAATAGCAAGGATATTAGAAGAGTCGCTTTTGGCAATAAGCTGCTCCCTGTCACCGTCGCACCCCATCCTAAAGGGAGAAATGTAATTGTTTTGAGCAATGACGTTCAGAAAGAGCTTTCCATGCCGGATTTATCGGTTCCTCTGCATGTTTTCATCGACCAGCAGACACTGTTTATCGGTCCACTGATTGGCATCCTGACATCCGGATTCACCTCTTATCCTTTAAGGCCGATCGGCGAGCGATCGATGGTTTTCGCCAAGCTGCTCTCGGTCAACAAATCAGTTGGCGCCCTGCCGTTTGTTTTCGGCGAGGAGCATATCGATTGGGATCAAGGATTAATTGACGGCTATTTCTTTGTCGATGGCGGATGGAAGATATTGAAGGTTCCATTTCCTAATGTAATATACGATCGCCTCCCGAACAGACGAACGGAGAGGAAGTCGGAGCTGCGCAGCTTAAAAGCAAGAATGCAAACCGATTATCTGATTCCTTGGTATAATCCTGGCTTTTTCTCAAAGCTTGATGTATTCGAACGGCTGCAGCAGGATGAACGGGCTGTTGAATACTTACCGGAAACCCATCAGTTTTCTTCTTTCTCTGTAATGGAACGGATGCTCTCAAACTATGGAAATGTCTATGTAAAACCAGCCAATGGAAGCCTTGGCCTCGGAATTCATCAAATCCTGTTTGATAAGCAGAATGGCTACTATTATTGCCGCTACCGGGATCAGGAAGGAATCAATAAATTAACGAAATTTGACAGTCTTGAAAAACTAATGAAAAAGATTTTTCATAACCGGAACCTGTCACAAATGATTGTCCAGCAGGGCATCCACCTGCTGCGCTCTGACAAGCGACTGATCGATTTCAGGGTGCATACGAATAAAGACGAATACGGACAGTGGCAGCTGGCAGCGATTGCCGCAAAAATTGCCGGAAATGGAAGTGTGACCACTCACGTAAACAACGGCGGCACAGTAAAATCACTAGATGAGTTATTCGAGGACCAAGAAGAGCGAGAAACATGTGAAAAAAAACTTACAAAGGCAGCCTTGACCTTAAGCTCCGTTTTAGAAAAAAACATGGAAGGAATAATTGGCGAGATTGGTTTTGATCTAGGAATCGATAAATCAGGAAAAGTCTGGTTGTTCGAGGCAAATTCAAAGCCAGGCAGGTCGATATTCAAACATCCGAAACTGAAAAATTTCGATTTGCTCACCCGTAAGCTTTCCTTGTCTTTTGGCGTTTTTTTGGCAGAAAAAGCCATTACTGCACCTGAGGAGCTTTTCCAATGAATCTAAGCTATCGTCCAGAATCGAAGGAATGGACTCATGAAGCCAAAGCTTTAGAAACCATCAGCTTTGGCTTTAATGAAATCGCAATTCGTTCCACCCCTTCAAGCATTCGCTCCAAGGAGACACTTTCGTTCCCTTTCAAAAACAAGGATGGTAATCTTGGTCCGCTAGTGGGAGTTATGACTTCCATGAGCAAAGAGATGGCCCTGGCAGGAAATAGTTCCTTATTCCAATCACTGCAGAAATTGATCAGGGAACGCAATGGACTGGTTGTTGTTTTCCCTCCGGAAACCGTCGTCAAAGATGGCCTTACTGGGCTCACATTTTTACCAGAAGCTAACATATGGATCCCTGTCAAGACACCGCTACCCCATCTCGTCTTCAACCGTGTACCATTTAGAAAAGCAGAACAGCAACAAGCTTTCAAGGACGCAGCCAATTATTTCACTGCACTCGGTATTCCTTTCTTCAATCCGGCTTTTCTAAATAAAGACACGTTGTACGCCATTTTTGCAAGCCATCCATCATTAAGGAAGCACATGCCTGAAAGTATTAGTGTCAAAACGATGATTCAGCTGGCAGCGTTTCTTGAAAAACATCAGGGTATTTACCTGAAGCCTGCAGCTTCCTCCAAAGGTATCGGGATTTTCCGGCTTCGGCAGCTAAATGGACATATCGAGATTAAGAGTCGTTCTCACCGCAATATGTTTACAAATGTGGAGGAATTTTGGAAGGCAAAATCAAGGCAATTGTTAAAACACGATTATATTGCACAAAAAGAGATCAAGCCTGCAGCTATCGATGGAAAACGGTTTGATTTCCGCGTCCATGCCCACGATGGACTGAATGGTTATGAAGTAACCGGGATCGGCATCCGCCAATCAGAGCAAGAAGACTTGACCACTCACGTACCGAATGGCGGAATCGTGCTTCCCTATCGGAAAGTAAAGCATCCTAGACATGATGAATTTTTCGCTTGGGCAGTAAAAGAAATCGGACAGCTGTTAACAAAAAAACTCGGTTATTTCGGCGAATTCTCGCTTGATGCTGCGCTCACTGAAGAAGAGGAATATGTCATTTTTGAAGTGAATTCGAAGCCGATGAGCTTCGATGAAACCCAAATCGAAGAAAAAAGGATCCTTGCACTTGTTGATTTATTTTTCCGAAAAACTGGTTTTTCCGATTGAGGTTCCTTCCCCTCCATAAAGTTACCGAAACCCCAGAGATCCGTTTAACCTGGGGCTTGACACCGAGACTATCCGTCGCATTTACAATCCAGATGACAAAACCAAAAAAAGACACCACATCCAAAGGGATGCTGGTGTCTTATCTGCTTTTCACAATCATATTGACTGCCTCTTTAATTGCTTCATCTGCTTCTTTTCCTTCTTTTGATGCTTCCGTGATGCATGATTCCAGGTTCTTAGCTACGATAACACCAATTGTCCGGTCTACTGCAGAACGGACCGCAGATAATTGTGTGACAACATCCTTGCAGTGATTTTCTTCTTCCATCATCCGGATCACACCGCGAACTTGCCCTTCCAGCCGCTTTAAGCGATTTTTCATTTCTTGCGTGTATTCCATTTCCCTGCACCTCTCTCCTACTTACTCCGTACTTCATCTATTATCTTCGTTATTTCTATCAGTTTCTCCCAGATCACACATTTAAAAGTCACACCTGTTATAATATAAGATATGTTCATTTTAATCAAATGAAATTTGAGGATACTAATATGATGAATAAAATAGTAGCTTATTTCCCTGATTCTGTCACGTATAATCATTTTCCCACTCATCCATCATCTGACCATTACTGGTTTCACAGTACCGCAGAGAAGCCGTTGTGGATCAGCATTCCAAAAGAACATATAACGGAGGACCAGCTTGACTTGCTGAAGAATCTGCTTCAGTATGTTGACATCGATCACCAGACCGCTTCCCTTTCTGGAAAAGCACTTGCGTGGAGTGATTTTCTTTTCCATGGTGGAACAATACCACAGTCAGCTGCTGATGAGGTTCGTTTCATCCAATTCCAGCTTCAAGGAAAAAACATTGAAACAGAGGAAATCAATGAAGCTTTGAAAGGCTTTTTTCCTGACCATACAATCCTCTGGATGAAGGATTCCTATGGAATGATCATGGAAGAAAAGAAGGAAATCATCGAAAATGCCGACGAGCTTCAATCGATATCAGCAACATTAGAAAGCGACTTTTTTATGAAAATTGCTTTTTATCTCGGCAAATTCCAAACAGTTTCCGAGCAGCTCCCTGACCATTTCCGCAACGAAAAACAGGTATTTCATGAAGTAATGAAACTTACGAATCGGAGAGAAGTTTTCACATTTGAAAAAGCGTTCCCAATGCTCCTGGCAACACAGCTCCCAGCTCATCTACAGGAGATTCTCGCCAATTCCATTCTAGAACCATTCAGAGATGACAAAGAGCTGATGGCTACGATCAGAACATTCCTGGAGAGCAACTCCAATGTTTCTCTTGCAGCGAAGAAATTGTATGTACATCGAAATACCCTTCAGTACCGACTGGAAAAATTCACCGAAAAAACCGGCGTGCAGCTAAAGGATTTTGACGCAGCGATCGTCGTTTATTTTGCCGGTCTTTTTAAAGAACTGTATTGATTTACTTACTTTGAACATATTGCATAAAAGGGCTTTCATTTTTTTGTGCATCCTGCTGATGATTAATGGCTGGCCTTTCCGTTACACTATTCTTGTAGACAAACATTCAGGGGAGGCTTTAAAAATGGCCGAGTTAAAATTAGACCACATATATAAAGTTTATGATAACAAAGTAACTGCAGTAGAAGACTTCAACCTGCAAATCGATGACAAAGAATTCGTCGTATTTGTCGGACCATCGGGCTGTGGTAAATCCACCACTCTTCGGATGATCGCAGGTCTTGAGGAAATTTCTAAAGGTGATTTCTACATCGACGGAAAGCGCGTCAACGACGTTCCTCCTAAGGACCGAGATATCGCGATGGTTTTCCAAAACTATGCATTGTATCCGCATATGACAGTATATGATAACATGGCATTCGGTTTGAAGCTTCGTAAATTTCCCAAAGACGAAATCGACCGCCGTGTGAAAGAAGCAGCAAAGATTCTTGGTCTTGAGCCATATTTGGATCGCAAACCAAAGGCACTTTCCGGCGGTCAGCGCCAGCGTGTTGCTTTAGGACGCGCCATCGTCCGCGATGCTAAAGTATTCTTAATGGATGAACCATTATCGAACCTTGATGCAAAGCTGCGTGTACAGATGCGTGCGGAAATTGCGAAACTTCACCGACGCCTGAATACAACCACAATTTACGTAACACATGACCAGACGGAAGCTATGACAATGGCAACACGCCTGGTAGTTATGAAAGACGGCATTATCCATCAGGTTGGAGCACCAAAAGAAGTGTATGAAAATCCTGAGAACATCTTCGTAGGCGGATTTATCGGTTCTCCTTCTATGAACTTTTTTACAGGAAAGCTTGAAGAAGGCAAGTTCACCATCAACCAAACTTCCGTCGCTATTCCAGAAGGAAAAATGAAAATGCTGCGCACTAAGGGATATGTAGGGAAAACTGTCGTCCTCGGCGTAAGACCAGAAGATCTGCACGACGAACCATTATTCATCGATGCTTCCCACGGTGCTACGATCAAAGCAACTGTGGAGGTATCTGAATTGACTGGTGCCGAAACGATGATCTATTCTCAATTAGAAGGACAAGATTTCGTTGCGCGTGTGGATTCCCGCTCAGATGTTAATCCAGGCCAGATCATTGAACTGGCATTTGATATGAATAAAGTTCACTTCTTCGATGCAGAAACAGAAAGTAGGATTCGGTCATAAGGAAGAAAGCAACCATTGCGGTTGCTTTTTTTATGCACTTAAATCGATTATTCTTTGATAAAAAACATCTTGCTTGTCCCGCATCGTGGACATATAAACAAATGAGGGCATTCTTCCTCTAGAAAATCAGCAGGATAACCGTCTTCTAGTTTCATTTGATCAATAGGCATATACGGGCTGTAATCATCATAAAGGTCTGCTTCTCTGCCGCTGTTTTCCATGCTGCCACTGCAGCTTGGACAAGGCAGAGCAACATTCATAAAGCCATTGCATACTGGACATATCCCCATTCCTTTCCATCCCTTCTCCTGTTGTGCTACCAATAGTTTGTGTGGAGAAACTTCGGTTATGTAGAGGAATATCAATGGTATTACTTACCTTTACGGTCTAGCGCATAAACTTTTTGAAACAAAACATACTAGTTATTAATAAAGCAGCAAGAAAAAACATTGGGTTAAGCCTAGAAGGCAGCTATAACGCGCGCCGGTGCAATTCCGGCTTGCCCAGCCAATCTCTTCCTCATGGGTTAAGCAAGGTTGACATGGCAAAAGCCATGATTGGTTCGACTCCAATACTAACCCAAATACAACTCTGAAAACTCAAAGGAGGAAATATTAATGGCTAGCAGTAACAACTCTAATCAATTATTAGTTCCTGGTGTTCAACAAGCTCTTGATCAAATGAAGTACGAAATCGCAACAGAATTTGGAGTTCAGCTTGGCGCTGAAACTACATCTCGTGCTAACGGATCAGTTGGTGGAGAAATCACTAAGCGCCTTGTACAAATGGCCGAGCAGCAACTTGGCGGGTCTTCACGCTAACTTTTCGTTCCCAATTAAATAATCATGGCTTAAGCCCCCTTTATAAGGGGGCTTTTCTTTTCCACTAATTTCTTCCGATAAAATTAAATCATCTTTTCAGGTTTGACCCACTCATCATACTGCTCTGCTGTTATATAACCTGTTTTTAGAGCAGCTTCCTTCAAAGTCGTATTTTCCTTGAAAGCAAGCTTAGCGATTTCAGCTGCTTTTTCATAACCGATATGCGGATTCAAGGATGTGACAAGCATAAGCGAGCGGTCCACATGGCCAGCAATGACGTCCAAATTCGCTTCTATTCCTTCGGCACAGTTAGTATTGAAAGACTTCATTCCATCTGCCAGCAGTCTTGCGCTTTGCAAGAAGTTATAAATAATCACCGGCTTGAAAACATTTAATTCAAAATTCCCCTGGCTTGCTGCAAATCCGATTGTCGCATCATTTCCAAAAACCTGGGTTGCCACCATTGTCAATGCTTCACTTTGCGTCGGATTGACTTTGCCTGGCATGATGGAACTACCTGGTTCATTAGCCGGTATCGACAGCTCACCAATTCCACTTCTTGGGCCACTGGCAAGCCAGCGGACGTCATTAGCAATTTTCATCAAGTCAGCTGCCAGCCCTTTTAGCGCTCCATGAAGAAAGACCATTTCATCATGTGAAGTCAGAGCCTGAAATTTATTTGGTGCAGAATGGAAGGTTTCTCCAAGCTGACTGCTGAGCTGGCTTGCAACCTGCTCACCAAAGTCTTTCGCTGCATTTATTCCTGTTCCGACAGCTGTTCCGCCAATTGCCAAATCTCTAGCATACTTGAGCCCATCCTCGATCATTTGTTTATCTTTTTCCAGCATCGCTTTCCATCCGCTGATTTCCTGTCCCAATGTCAAGGGAGTCGCATCTTGGAGATGGGTTCTGCCAATCTTGATAATTTCATTGAATTCCTGTTCCTTTTTCCTGAATGTCTCCTTTAGAAGCTCTAGAGCAGGCAATACTTCAGAAGTGACTTTTTTAACAGCGGCAATATGCATTGCAGTCGGGAATGTATCGTTCGAACTTTGCGACATATTCACATCATCATTCGCATGAACCTTTTCTTCCGCATGATCCGCAAGCAGTTCATTTGCTCTCCTAGCGACTACTTCATTGACGTTCATATTCGATTGAGTTCCACTTCCTGTCTGCCAAACAACCAACGGAAAATGGGTATCGAATTGCCCGGCAAGTATTTCCTCACAGGCTGCCTCAATCGCCTTTGCTTTCGTTTCCGATAACTTTCCAGAAGCAGCATTCACTCTTGCTGCCGCTTTCTTTACTTCAGCAAAAGCGTATATAACCTCAATTGGCATCTTTTCTGTCCCAATCTTGAAATTCTGCTTGCTTCGCTGCGTTTGTGCGCCCCAGTATTTATCTGCCGGCACCTTAATTTCACCAATGGTATCCCTTTCCACCCGAAAATCTGACAAAACAATCCCTCCTCAACCTAATATAGACTCTCGGCATTCGCCGAGTTAGACGAGACAAGGATTTCCTCGCCCCATCAAATTGACTTTCCTCCTACTTTGTAGGAGATTTTTTATTTATGGCAATATTTCAAACTGGAAATAAAATGTCGAAATATTGTTATAAAACATTCGAAAAACCACTTGACTTTTCAGAACCACCCCAATAATCGCGGTTGAAGGGATTTATTTCCTTACTAAAACCATGATTGAGGTGGAGATTTTGAAACCAATTTTTGTACCACATGAAGAGTATCAACAGTTCGTTTTGGATCAACTGCAGAAACACTATTCTGGTAGTATCCTTGTCCTTGTAAGTAATGATTGGCCTGTAATCAAAAAACTTTGGATTACCGATTTATCCAAAATCACAGCGATGCTAATGCCTTATTACAAGAATCGAGGGCCAGAACCACGAGATCCTGCTTCCATGATGCGTTCGTATCTACTTTTACTTTTAACCAATCCAACTAAGAGTATAGATGAATGGGTAGATGAACTTCGCCGTGTTCCCCTTTACGCTATTATTAGTGGCTTTGAACCCGGAGACACCCCCGGTGTCGGTACAATTTCATGACTTTTTCAAACGTGATGGCACGCCCATCGTCACCGCTTCACACACCCGAAGCAAATCCACTTGTAATTGCCATGCCCAAGGTATAGCGAAATGCAAGCATCCTCGTATTTACTCCCAGCCCGACTGCGATAGCGGATGGGATAGTCATCGAGAGAAGTACTATAACGGGTACTCTCTCTACATGATCAATGCTTGCGATAGCCCGTATGATTTACCTTTATACCCGCGTCTACACAAAGCTTCCTGTCACGACTCAATTGGCTTTGTGGTTAGCTGGGCTGAATTTTCGCAACGATTCAACTTGGGCACGATAGATAAAATGCTCCTTGATGCAGCGCATGACGCTGAAGCTATTTATAAACTAATTAATCATAAAAAGGTGGAGCCCATTATCGATTTAAATAAACGTACCAAAAAGAAGATGGAAACGGGCAGTGACATGACAATATCACCAGAAGGTATTCCCATTTGTCCAATTGGAAAAGAGATGAAGCCAAATGGATATGACCATACTCAAAATCGCCAGAAATGGCGTTGTCCACTCGCATGCGGGTCAAAAAACACGTGCACAACCCCTTGTTCAACTGCCAAGTATGGACGGACCTACCATACGCACAGTAAAGATAATTTGCGCTTGTTTCCCAAGACTTTACGGGGAACAGAAAAGTGGAAATGCACTTACAAACGACGCACCTCCGTTGAACGCTCAAACAAACGAGAAAAGATTGATTATCATTTAGAGGCTGGCAACCATCGCTCTACAATGATGTGGTACATGCGTATTTTTGGAATCATGATCTGTCAGCATATCGATGCCTGGTATAGTCACCGAGAAGATGAACTAAAAACTCTCAAAGAACATATTTTTCAAATCGCAGCCTAGTTGTCAGATTTTTTAAAAATTAAATAACTAAAGTTTATTTGGCATGCACATTTTTGAAAACGCAATGAAAATAGATGGTTACACCCCCAACCTAACCCTATTTCCAGTAATTTTTTGGGAAGTGTGTAGATTTTACCCTAGAAATTCCGAGAGCCTATTAATTATTTATCCGCTTTCAGGATACCTTTTGTGAACTACTCCCACCACTTACCAACCTTACTGGTCGCTTGAAGTGGGGGCTTCTCGACTTATCGTTGC
>NZ_JXIQ01000087.1 GCF_000934845.1 Mesobacillus subterraneus | reverse complement strand
ACACCCCATACCTCCATGCCCCTTGAATGTAACCACCACACCATACCAGTTGTAAAAAAATGGTGGGACAAGGTACCTGTCCCTATGTCCCTTTGTCCCTATGTCCCTTTGATATCTTGTTAGCTTTTCTTAGTCCAAACCAAAGTGTCCATATTATCTTTTCTAACAATTCCACCCGCAGATATCAGTCCATCATGCCTTAATAATTCTTCTAATATATCAAACGCCTCTTCAGGCGTTATACCTAGATGATCTGCAACCCTTTTAGTCTTAGTAACCATTGAAATATTAACAAATTTATGCGCTTCATTCTTTAGCTCTTCTATACTTCGTTTTTCCTTTTTATGCTCTTCAAATTTCCCACCATCAATAACTAAATTTCCTTGACCATCAAAATGACTTGATAAGCGCTTAAGCTTATCCTCGTACTCATTTTTGAATGATTCAAACTCTTCAAGTAAAGCAGTGTTTGATTCTCCAATATCTTCCCTACTTTTGTCCAACTTACTCTGCAAATATACTGCAGCAATTGGAATTAAGAATCCAACAAATACTCCAGCCCATTGCCCTATCGCACTTATTGCATCCCAGCTTGCTTCTAAGTCAGGACCATATGTAATTCTGAAACCATATTTATATAGCAATCCCAAAACTATACTTTCACTTAATAAGATTAATAATACTGGAGATCTTATAGCTCTAATAAATATCATTTTGATTTTTTGTAATCTAATCATTTTTACCTACCCATCAATTGATATAATATTCTGTAAATTATATTTGTATAAAAACGGACATCTCTGCTTCTAAAAATGCCCGTTCTCTTTCACTGCTTATCTCGGTGTCAAACTAATCATGCCTATCCGCCAGAATAACTTCTTTAACCCCATCTCATCATCCTGAATATCAACTAATGCTCATATAAGATTCCCAAATCTCCTTATGTGGAGGAATAGGTTCCTGGGGACTTGGGAGGTAATTTACACAGGTGTCTTAACAGCAAAGCGAGTAACCAGCAATGCTTTTCAAAAATCTTATCTACCTATTAACTCCATAAGTGTTTTCCTTGAACTTTCAAAAGTTTCTATCTCCCATGATTTTGGAGCTTCTGACAAGAAAAGTTCTTTATAATAGTCTGACTTATCCTCATTTCCTAAAGCAAAATAACACGTTGACACTGTTGCATATATCCACTTTTCATCAGGTCTTCCCTTTAAATCTTCTTTAGGAATTGATTCAAAATCATGTACTATCTTCTCTCTTGTTTTCTTTGCTTCTAATCTCAAATAGGTTTTTTCATCTTGGTTTTGTTCATCAGTAGATTTCAGATTCAGACAGAATGCATAATTTTCACCATTATAGTAATCTGATCTAACTTTGAAACCTTTTCCATACAACTCTATCGCTCTGTTTAAGTATTCTATTTCACCATTCATTTGAAATAGTCTTCGATTTATTGCTCCAGCGATTCCAAGTGTTTCTGGATCATTTGTATCTCCATTAACGTCAAGTTTATGAATAATAGTTAATGCATCTGTCAGCGCAATACTTTCAGTGGGACTTTTGGATTTATACCTACATAATGCATGTTGCTGCATAAAAAATGGCTCGTTTGGAAACAATTCACTTGCTTTTCTCCAAAGATTGCTTGCTTCAACAAAATCCTCAGTTTCCATTTTGTCTTTTGCCTTTTCTGTGATCGCAAATATATGGCGTTCTTGTTCAGCCAATTCCCCAATGATTTTTTTGTATTCATCCTCTGATATAGTTGGTGGATCAATGTTTATGTATTCATACATTGGACTATCAGTTAAGGATTCTTTTGTTACACTCTCTATCAATTTAATCAACTTATCTTGAGAATCTTTTGCTTCATCAGCACCTAAGTCTTCTCCTAAATGCTTATATTGAAAAATCCTCGTATGATCAAGGTCGAATGGAATTTTACTAGCATCTTCTTTGATGATTAAAGTGGCATATGGCTTAACCGCATGTCTTATTCCAAGTTCATAGATTGCATTTGGATTAGCAGTAGAAATATCAGCAATAACCAAATCTGCTTTTATTAATAGTGCATACATACTTTTATCAATTAATCCTGAATCCTGTATTTCATCTGCTCTAATACATTGAAATTCTGATGCTTCAACTGCTGGCTTAATAAGATTCTTATAGGTTTTATCTAAATCAAGAGTTCTTCCAGATGGGTAATCAGTTTTCTTTCCAAAACCCATAATCACAAAACAAATCTTTTTCAAAGCTTTCACACTCCTTTCAAAGAGGTGTTATCAGTATCATCTTGTTGCTAAATCTTGAAGTCGCTCTTCACTCCATGAGTATACATGAATCCCGTTATCTGTTAAACACTTAGGTATAGTTCCTGAACTATCCTTTAGTCGAATTGCATAAACAGGTTTACCTGCATCTAAGGTCATTTGCACTTCATGAGGAACCCAATAGCTTTTATGGGTTTTTTCTCCAACAAAAACTATGGTACGGGATGTTCCAAATATCGATTTGGAAATGGCTTGTTTAATAACCGCACTATCTGTTGTATCCCACCTCTTAAGCAAATCCTTAACTCGAAAATTCAGCCCCGAATAACTTGAGTTAACTGCTCTTCCCTTGATTGTTAAGACTACGTCACGATCCTCTTCCTTAAAACTGAAAAATACCACATTTGACATTTTACTTCCTCCGTTCTTCTAATATATTATCAATTGTTCTGTTCAAACTTCCAGGCATCTCTGACCATTTCGTCAATCCCAAGTTCAACCTTCCAGCCTAGCTCCTTCTTAGCTTTGCTAGCATCCGCAAAACAGGTCGCAACCCGGATGTCTTCCTACAATTTCATACGGAACTTTTATATCATTAACCTTCATAAAAGCAATTACAAGTTCCAATACTGAAGTACCTCTACCGGTTCCCAGGTTATAGATGTTAACACCTTTTTCTGAGTTTTCTTTCTATAGCCTTCACATGGCCTTTTGCAAGATCGACCACATGGATGTAGTCACGGACGCCTGCCCCGTCTATTGTATCATAGTCATTTCCAAATACACTTAATTTTCTAACTGCCCTTTTGCTACCTTTATCACGAAAGGCATCAGATTGTTTGGGATACACACCCCATGCCTACACGCCCCTTGTATGTAACCACCACATCATACCAGTTGTAAAAAAATGGTGGGATAAGGTACCTGTCCCTGTGTCCCTTCCGTATCTAACCACCATACCATACTAGTTGTAAAAAAATGGTGGGACGAGGAACCTGTCCCTGTGTCCCTTATGTCCCTTAGACAAGTTTCTTCTATATCAATAAGGAGAATTTTCGATAGCATATTAAGTTGTTACTTCTTGAATTCAGTAAACTCAACTTCTTTATCTGTATATTGATCTGAATTCCTGTTTGTTAACCAAAACTCTAATGCATTCGGATTCCCTGACTCACTTACTTTTTCAATCTTATAAATGTACTCTGTGTTCTCTTCGTCATATGGAGCTATTAACCCTTCAATCGTTCTACAATCTCCCGCTACAATATAATCGGCTTTCTTCGTGTTACCTTGTTCTATAGTAGAATCAATAAAATCTATTCCACCATTTGGTTCAACTCCTATTCTATAAATAAATGGGTTGCAAATTGCATAGTAGGTAGCACCAATAAGATGACGATGTAAATGCTGAGAAGCAATTGCTTGAACATTTACATCTAATGGAATAACAGCTTCTAGCTCCTTCGTCTGCCGATGAAGCACTCTTAACCTTCTAATATGAACGTCATCATCTGTTCTTAAAAAAATATACTTTTGACTAGACATCGCTACCTGTTGCAAGTCCGCTTCATTAACTATTTTATCTAAACATGTTAAATACAAGTATCCTATAGAAGTCAATTCTTTAGTACCAGCAAAGTTGCCACGACTATCATAAAAATGTTCACTTTTCATTATACTTTCTTTAGCGACAGCAGTCGTGTGGTGATATAAACGAATGTAAGGTTCAAAATTCTCTTTAAAGTAACCTGTACCTGTTGCGTATTCACTTAAACCTTTAGGTGCATGAATTTCACACTTATAAAGCTCTGAATAATCATCATATCCCCTTACAAAATCGTTATTAGAAAACCTTAATTCTATTGTCTGCTTGTTAGAAATATCTACTACAATTGAACTATGGATGGTATCGTTGTCTGTGATTGCTAATCGACAGCCAAAAAAAGATAGAGGCTGAATCCATTTAAAGTAATTTTCTTCATCCTCTTCCAAGATTATTAGATCTGGAACAATAAGAGATTCACCAGTAGTATGAATCAGCTTGCATTTCACATAACCATTAACTATATTTGAACGTTCATTACTTCCACCAAGTTCGCTGAAATATACGTGGCTTCTGCCCTTAGCGAATCGATTAAACATCTTATTCCTGTTCAAGATAACCCCTTCTCTCTCAAGTCATTCAAAATAATTATCACCCGTTATATTTCACCATTTCCATTTAAACAAAAGATATATAGTCTATTAAACTGTTAGAATAAAGCAAAAAATGGCCCACCCCCATAATAGAGATGAGCCTATCGAATCATATTCTTCTATAATAATGCTATTGCAGTTCTTCTTCTTTCTTCATCCGATAATGATTTTGTTCTAAGTGATAATCGAGCGCTATGCTGACGGCAATCTTTCCACAAGCAAAGGCTCCATCCACACAATGAACGTCGCCTCCATCTTCGCCAGAGAAGTGGAACCCAGCCTTATCCCTTTAAAGAAAAACCAATTCGCAACAATAAATGAAAATAAATCCTACAGCACAAAAGACTTAGAATAACCCGATCACAAAA
>NZ_JXIQ01000086.1 GCF_000934845.1 Mesobacillus subterraneus | reverse complement strand
CTCGAGGGGCTAGGCGCTGGAGCTGGATTAAGAAAACCACAAGTAGTTATCCACAACTAAATAATTTAATAATTTCCTAAACAGCAAGAAAAGGGCTGTCGTCTGACAGTCCTCATTTTTTTGTTCTGATCGCCCCGTGCTCTTGGCCCAGCTGGAGGAAGCTTTTCTCAGTGGAAGTAATCAGGATTTTTGTTCCCAATGGAATATACTCATAGAGGGAATCAACCGCCTCATTTTGCAGTCTGACACAGCCTTTCGATACTTTTTTTCCTATACTGGAGGGGTCGTTTGTTCCATGTATTCCATAGGTTCGGCCATCTGTGTTTTCCGCGTCAAAACCGATCCATCTGCTACCCAGCGGATTTCGAGGGTCCCCTCCTGGAATATCAAGCTTTCGATAATACGGGTTAGCAGCCTTGACTGTTATGGTGAAAAGACCTTCAGGTGTCAGGTCCGCTGATTTGCCTGTTGCTGCGCTGACAACCGTCTGCACTCTGTTCTCATTGATCAAAGCGACCTCGTTCGTTTTTTTATTTACAATCACAAATGGGTCCCCCGGCAGTGGATTTGTTCCCAACGGCCAGACAGGAGAAAAAATGAAAACTGCAAGAAGCATGGAGATAAACATCGGCATGCTGATCCCTCCGTTGTCTTTTTTTCCGTTAGTTTGCCGCAGCCGGCTGACTTTTATTCTTCCCCGTATTCATACCTTTAAATGACCGTTTTAACAAAAGAAATTGTTCCATTTCATTGACGAAATGAAGCAGGGCAGCCCGCGCCTCGAATTCCTCCCTTGTTTTCGGCAACTCCATATTTTCAAATTCAGCTCTCATCCTCAATAATTTTTCCAGATAAAATACAACCGTATTCCCCGGGTGGATGCCTTTTCCCAAATCCTCGATAAACTCAGCAACCATATTAGCCTGCGCAACGTGCTGAGGAATGGACGTGATCGATGGCAACACTCGCTCAATAATTTCAAATTGCTTTTCTCTTATTTTAAAATACTGATAGTATAAGTTCTCATCTCTCAAAATATTGTTTTCGACATCAAGAATCGCCAGACCAATTGCTTTATCAAGCAAAATGGATGTTTCCGTCAATTCCCTGCCATCCCAAGTGGAATCATTGTTTCGGAGATATTTGGAAATTTCGTTGAAAATTTTCTTGAACAACGCCTCTATTTCACTTTGGTAATGCTCAAGCTTGTAATCGACACTTGGCATATAAAGATTCATGATCAACGCTACCCCAATTCCAATGGTGATGATTCCTAATTCATTGAATAAAAGACTGCCTGTTACATTTCCAGCCGAGTAGAGATGCATGATGATGACGCTGCTCGACACTACTCCCTCTTTTGCCCCAAACATGACAACGGTCGGGATGAAAAACAGCAGCAGCAGTCCAATCACAACTGGATGGTAGGCAATGCCCTCAAAAAACACCGCAGAGAAAGCCATCGCAATAATACAGGCGATAAACCGGTGCCATGATGCTTGTAGCGACCTCTTTTTTGTCACCTGGATGCAGAGAATCGTCAAAATGCCTGCCGAAACAAAATTCTCGAAGCCAAAAAACTGGGCAATGATAATGGAGAGCGCCGTACCAAGTGCTGTTTTTAAAGTCCGATAACCAATTCTGAATTTCACAGTAATTTCTCCTATCAAACCAACTTTTCTCAACTTAAAACTTAATAAAAAGAAGATCATACCATTCAGGATATGATCATTCATAGTTTATCAGATATATCATTGTTATGAAAAGCAAGCTGCCGGTTTTTTTTATAGCATTTTATCAAGAAACTCTTTAGCCCTGCTGCTCTTCGGACTGCTGAAAAATTCAGCTGGTGGCGCATCTTCTACCAGAACTCCGCCATCGAGGAATAGAACGCGGTCCGCCACCTCGCGTGCAAAGCCCATTTCATGTGTGACAATGGCCATCGTCATACCGGTATGAGCCAGCGACTTCATGACCTCTAATACCTCTTTGACCATTTCTGGATCCAGTGCGGAAGTAGGCTCATCGAACAGCATAACACCAGGGTCCATCGCAAGCGCCCGAGCGATCGCTACTCGCTGTTTTTGGCCACCTGACAATCTGCTTGGATATTCATTTGCTTTTTCGGATAGCCCAACTTTTTTCAGCAGTTCTAGACCATGTTTTTCTGCTTCTGACTTGCTAATGCCTTTCACCTTTAATGGTGCATAGGTGATGTTTTGCAGCACGGTCATATGCGGGAATAGATGAAAGTGCTGAAACACCATGCCAACATTCTCGCGGACTTTCATGATATTCGTTTTTTTATCAGTAATATTATCTGCGCCTATTATAATTTTGCCGCTTGTTGGCTGTTCCAGTAAATTGAGACAGCGGAGAAAGGTCGATTTTCCAGAACCTGAAGGACCAATGATGGCAACAACCTCTCCGTTCTTGATTGACGTTGAGATTCCTTTCAGAACTTCAAGACGGCCAAATGATTTATGAAGATTTTGTACGTTAATCACTTTGTCTCAGTCTCCTTTCCACTAGCTTCCCAACGAATGTCAAGGAGATGACCATAAGATAATAGATCATACCGGCAAAAATCATCGGCTCGAAAAATCGGTATTGGTCTCCACCGACAATATATGCTCTCCGCATAATATCATTTGCAGCAATAACCGTTACGATTGCCGATTCCTTCGTCAGGGTGATAAATTCATTCATCAATGCTGGCAGGATATTTTTCAATGCCTGGGGCAGGATGATGTCCCACATCATGCGATTTCCAGGTACACCAAGAGCCTGCGCTGCTTCTTTTTGCCCCTTGTCCACGGCTAAAATACCGGCGCGAATGATTTCGGAAATATAGGCGGCAGAGTTCAAAGAGAAGGAAGCAACAGCAGCATAGTAAGATGATATTTCAAAGCCGATGATCTGCGGAGCTCCGTAATAAATGATCATCAATTGCAGGATGAGCGGAGTCCCTCTGAAGATGGATGTATAAATATCCGCAAACCAATGGAGCGCCTTGTATTTGCTGATTTTAAAAATCGCAAGGATGATACCGAACGCAAAGCCCAGAAGACCTGCTACTAAAACGATTTTCAGTGTCACGCCGATTCCCTTTAAAATATAAGGCAATGAAGGGAGGATGGCGGTAAAATCAAGATCCATATTGTTAACAGCCCTCTCTGTCTAATTCATGAAGGAGAAAGGCGCCCAGAAGACATAAGCATTCTGAACGCCTGTTTTGCTTTTTACTTTTCTCCGCCAAACCATTTAACGATCAACTTGTCTACTTCCCCATTCTCCATCTTTTCTTTCAGAACCTTGTTGAAATCCGCGGTCAGTTTGCTTCCTTTAGGGAATGCAATAGCTGAACCTGCTTCTTCTTCGCTTCCACCTTCCAGTGTGAATCCTTCCAAGTCAGGATTATTGTCAAAATATCCTTTCGCTACAGTATCTTCAATAATCGCTGCGTCGATGCGTCCAGCTTTGATTTCCTGAACGAGTTCAGGAATTCTTGTCCGCTTTTCGATTTTGATATCGACTGTTTCCGCAATTTTTCCAGCTTCTTCTTCCTGAACGGAGGATAGCTGAACTCCAACGGTCTTTCCTGCTAGGTCTTCGATTGATTTAATATTGCTGTCTTTTGCAGAAACGATCATATGCTGTGCTGTATAGTAAACATCCGAGAAGTCGACGCTCTTTTTCCGTTCCGGAGTAGGAGTCATACCTGCCATGACAAAGTCTACGCTATCTGCCTGGATTGCACCAATAAGGCCGTTGAAATCCATGTCCTTGATTTCAATTTTATAGCCTAACTCATTTGCGATCAGGTTAGCTAAATCCACGTCAAACCCAATGATTTCATCGCTTTTTGCTGTGTCCACGTATTCAAATGGCGGGTAATCCGCTGACGTTCCCATTTTCAAGATCTTCTTTTCTTCTCCGCCGCTACCTGAAGTGTTTTCAGGGCTTGTTCCGCATGCAGCAAGAACTGCCATCATCAACATGCCAATGATTCCTATTGCAACTGTCTTTTTCACTTGTCTTCCCCCTATTTATAACAGATATTTTATCAATATACTACTGTTCAATCTATTTCTCTAAGCGATCGAACTAATATTTATTAACTAAAGTGTATTTTAACACATATTAATAATTATGCAATAATATTTTTCTTTATTAATTAACTGTTTTTTTAGTGAAAAAGACCCCGGAAAACCGAGATCCTTTTTCATTTATACTTCTTCGCAATAATCTTCGAATGCTTCTTGCAGTTTATTTACTACCTGCATTGGATCGTGGCCTTCAATTTCGTGGCGCTCGATCATTCTGCAAAGCTTTCCATCCTTCAAAAGGGCAAAGGAAGGAGAGGAAGGCGGAAATCCGGTGAAATAGCTGCGGGCCTTTTCTGTCGCTTCTTTATCCTGGCCGGCAAAAACAGTAACAAGTTGGTCAGGACGCTTATCGTAGTGCAGCGCATGCGTGGCCGCTGGACGAGCGATGCCTCCAGCACATCCGCAAACGGAATTCACCATGACCAGCGTTGTCCCCTTTTTAGCAATAGCCTGTTCTACATCTTCGCTAGTGGTCAGTTCTGTATATCCAGCTGCCACAATTTCCTGGCGTGCCTGACGGACTACATCATTCATGAAAAAATTAAAATCCATGCTCATTGAAATCTCTCCTCTGCTAGGAATTATTTAGTACTTCACTAATGATACCAACTAACGTAAATTTTTCAAAGTAAGTTTAACTTTCCGAAAATCCGGGAAAGGTAACAACACAGCTAGATCCATACCCCTAAACTCCCTAAATGGAGGACAACGGCATATGCTGTTGTCCGCTTTTTTTGAATCATGCTCTATTATTTTCTGGCTTCAAAATAGGCTTTGAATAACTCGTCGACGCCAGAGGCAACGGGCGTGTTACCTGATATCACTTCATTTTTAATTTTTGGAAGCAAACTTTTGACAGCAGGGTGCTGAAAAAAATTCATCTGAAGCTGGTCGATGATTAGATCATTCAGCCATTCCTTTATCTGAAACCTTCTTCTCTCCTCAAAAACACCGCTTTCCTTAGTAAGGCTCTTGAAGTTTGAGATCCTATTCCATATTTCGTCGTTCCCTTTGTCGTGCAACGCTGAGCTCGTTAAAGCGGTCGTTTGCCAACCCTTTGTTGCCGGCTGCAGGAAAGGAAGAATTCGGTTATATTCTTCTTTTGTCTTTTTGGCCGCCTGTTCATTTTGACCATCTGCTTTATTGACTATAACACAATCCGCAAGTTCCATGATTCCTTTTTTCATGCCTTGAAGTTCGTCCCCTGCACCGGTGAGGACAAGCAGCAGGAAGAAATCGACCATATCCCTGACGATGACTTCGCTCTGTCCGACCCCGACCGTTTCAACGAGGATCACATCGAAGCCTGCTGCTTCACAGATTAACATCGTTTCCCTCGTTTTCCGGTGTACTCCTCCAAGTTTCCCTCCGGATGGGGAGGGACGGATGAAAGCTCGTGGATTTCTTGCAAGCTTTTCCATCCTTGTCTTATCTCCTAAGATACTTCCGCCCGTTACAGTTGAGGTAGGGTCCACGGCAAGTACTGCAACCTTGTGTCCTAGGTCGCATAGATAGCTGCCGAAACTCTCAATAAACGTACTCTTCCCAGCTCCCGGAACACCTGTAATGCCTATCCTAATGGAATTTCCCGAATCAGGTAGGAGATGTTGCAATAGCAATTGGGCGTATTGAAAATCACGTTCTGCGTTGCTTTCAATCAAGGTGATTCCTTTTGCCAGCGCGGTTCTGTTTCCGCCTCTGATTTCCACTGCAAGGGTATAAGGATCTATTTTACGGTTTGCTGTTTTCTTAACGAAACGTCCTGTTTTAACAGGATATTCGTCCCCAGGATCATTCCCTGAAACACCGGGCTTCAAGGTGCTTGAAAAGAAATCAGCCTTTTTCGGTTCATACCATTCTGGCCTTTTTTCGTCCTTCATTATTGGGACACTTCCTCATAGCCCAAGCGTTCATAGATTGTCCGCAACACTTTTTGGGCTGCAATCGGTATGATTGTTCCTGGCCCAAAAATCGCGCTGGCTCCGTTGTCATATAAAAACTGGTAGTCCTGTGCAGGGATGACTCCGCCGACTAGGACAACAATATCCTCACGGCCCAGCTTTTTCAGTTCATGAACGAGCTGGGGCAACAGCGTTTTATGTCCTGCTGCCAGCGAGCTGATCCCTATGGCGTGGACATCGTTTTCCACTGCCTGGATGGCTGTTTCTTCCGGTGTCTGGAACAACGGGCCGATATCGACATCGAAGCCTAAGTCTGCAAATGCGGTTGAAATGACTTTAGCCCCCCTGTCATGGCCATCCTGCCCCATCTTTGCTACCATAATTCTCGGTCGGCGCCCCTCATTTTCGAGGAATTCCTTTGTCATTTGCTGGACTTCTAAAATTTCTTCTTCATTTGTGAAGGCGGCACTGTATACGCCGCTCACTGACCGAATGACTGCTTTATGCCTTCCTGCCGCTTTTTCAATGGCATCTGAAATCTCTCCAAGCGTCGCCCGTGCCCGAGCGGCCCTTACAGCATACTCCAGAAGATTGCCTTCCCCAGTTTCAGCTACAGCAGCCAAATCCATTAAAGCAACTGCAACTCTTTCACTATCACGATTTTCTTTCAGCTGCTTGAGCCTTTCGAGCTGTTTTGCGCGAACAGCAGAGTTATCAATATCGAGGATTTCAAGCGGATCCTCCTGGTCAAGCCTGTATTTATTCACGCCGATAATTATTTCTTTGCCAGAGTCAATCTGGGCCTGACGTCTTGCAGCTGCTTCTTCAATGCGCATCTTTGGTAAACCAGTTTCGATTGCTTTGGCCATCCCGCCAAGATTCTCAATCTCTTCGATATGCGCCCAAGCTCTCTCAATCAGCGCATCTGTCAGGCTTTCTACATAATAGCTACCCGCCCATGGATCAATCACTTTTGTGATTCCGGTCTCTTCCTGCAAAAACAATTGGGTGTTGCGGGCAATGCGGGCCGAGAAATCTGTTGGCAGCGCAATCGCTTCATCAAGCGCATTGGTATGCAGGGATTGTGTATGGCCCATTGCTGCTGCATGTGCCTCCACTAATGTTCGGATGACATTATTATAGGGGTCCTGCTCAGTCAGGCTCCATCCTGAAGTCTGGGAATGGGTCCTCAAAGCCATTGACTTTTCATTTTTGGGATGGAACGTATTGATCATTTTTGCCCAAATGTATCTCGCCGCCCTCATTTTGGCGACTTCCATAAAATAGTTCATGCCGATCGCCCAGAAGAAGCTTAATCTCGGGGCGAATGAATCGATATCAATGCCAGCTTTCAAACCTGTCCGCACATATTCAAGGCCATCAGCCAGGGTATAAGCAAGTTCAATATCCGCCGGCGCTCCGGCTTCCTGCATATGATAGCCTGAAATACTGATTGAATTAAATTTAGGCATGTATTGGGATGTGTACTCAAAAATATCAGCGATGATTTTCATGGACATTTCCGGCGGGTAAATATAGGTGTTTCTGACCATGTACTCCTTCAAAATATCATTTTGGATCGTGCCGGATAATTGTTCCTGCGTCACACCTTGTTCCTCGGCTGTAACGATAAAAAATGCCATGATCGGCAGGACTGCTCCGTTCATTGTCATTGACACAGACATCTGGTCAAGCGGAATTTCATCAAACAGAATTTTCATATCCAGGATGGAGTCAATCGCGACACCTGCCTTTCCAACGTCCCCTTCCACCCGCGGATGATCCGAATCATATCCCCTATGAGTGGCAAGGTCAAAGGCAACAGACAAACCTTTTTGTCCCATCGCAAGGTTCCGTCTGTAAAATGCGTTGCTTTCTTCCGCAGTGGAAAAGCCCGCATACTGTCTTACCGTCCATGGGCGGTTTACATACATCGCTGGATATGGCCCCCTTGTGTAAGGCGGAAGACCAGGCATGCCATCCAGATGCTTAACAGATTCAACATCTTCTTTTGTATATACACCCTTTACCTTGATTTGTTCATTTGTCTCAAACAACAAGTCTTCAAGCTTTTCTTTAATAGGAGTGTCAACCTGCTCCTTGCCTTCCTTTTTTTCATCAGCAAATAAGGTGATTTTTGTGAAATCAGGCTTTCGCATTGTTGCCTTCCTCCATTTCTTGAAGAATCGATGATAGGGACTGGTAAGCATTGCTTCTTACATGCAGAAAATCCCCGATTCCAGCAGTGTTCCATTCGCTTGCTTTTTTCTCCGGGATACCTGCGAGATAAAGCTTTACATCATATTTCTTCATGATCTCAAGCGCCAGCTTGGGACCAAATGAGTGATAGGAAGCCTGGTCCCCACAGATGACAAATTGTTTTACACTCGATGCTTTAATGAAATCCAGCGCTTCCTGAACTGTATAGATCTCGTCGCTCTTTAGCGTATAAATTCCACCCGCTGATAAAAGACCAGTAATGAAATCGGCCCTTGGCTTATGTTTTTTCAACTGGTTAAGACAGAGTAAACCAACTACTGGACGCTGCCCTATTTTCTCCAGAACCTTTGCCCTGAATCTTAGTTTCTCAAATGGTTGTGATAAACGTTTCGGTTCTAGTCGTGTAAAACTTTGTTCAATGTCTTCAAACCCTGTTAATAGCGGCTCTTCTGATTCAATCATTTTTTTACAGTCACGAAGTGTGCCTCCAAAATATGGACGATTACTGTTCTGTACTTCTGGCTGGCGAACTGTTTCTGATAGATTGGCATACACATTTGTCCCGACGATGCTCGTTTTCCGTTTAAACAGATCCTCTTCCCTAGCATGTGCCGTCTTGTCAATCTGTTCATGAAGCCAACCGGACTTCAAGGCCTGATAAATGCCTCCCCTGCTATCCAACTCAAGGAATAGATCCCATGCTTTTTCAGCTAGTTCATTAGTCAAGGATTCCAAGTACCAAGATCCTCCAGCAGGATCGGCTACTTTTTCGAGATGCGCCTCTGCTTTCAGGATTAGTTGTGTGTTGCGGGCCACCCTTTCAGAGAAGGTGCTGACGGTTCCCATTGCTTCCTCGAAGCTTCCTGTGTGCAGGTACTGTATGCCGCCCAGCACTGCAGCAAAAGCTTCATTCCCAGTCCTGAGCATGTTTACATACGGATCAAAAATCGTTTTCGTATACGTTGAAGTCTCAGCTGATAGAACCATTTTCTGGTCTTCAGGTTCAGCACCGTATGCTTCCGCTATTTTACTCCATACAATCCTGGCAGCCCTGAGCTTGGCTGTTTCCATGAAGAAGTTCGAGCCGATCGCAAAATGGAACACAAATTTTGACAACGCTTTCTTCGATTCCCAGCCCTGGTCAAGCAATTGCTGCAGCAAGTATGCCCCAGTAGCAATGCTGGCAGCGAGTTCCTGCACCGCACTTGCACCGCTGTCATGATAAGGAACGGTATGGACGAGCACTGTTTTTAGTTGTGGCCATTGCTGGTCTGCTTCCTTCAGCATCCTTGCCCATTCAGCAAAAAATATCTTTTCTTTTTTTGGCAATCCCCCATTTAGACTTGCTTCAGCAACAGGATCCGCCGCGACAAATCCTGAAACCTTCCTTGAAGTCCCTTCCTCTTGGCAAGCAACAGACAATGCCGCAAGAAGCGGTGTTTGAAGCAATCCTGCATTCAAACTTAAAGGGTAGTTATTTTTAAAAGAAGCGAAGAATTCTGCCAATCCACGAGGGTCCATGAACAAATTGGGCTTTACTTCAAAGGAAATCGCGGTTTGACCCTTTGCTAAAGCAGCGTGCATTTTTTCTTTCAGTTCCGTTACATCCTTGTAAGAAAGACGATTTGCTATATGCCAGGTTACAGATTGGTATCCTAATGGTTCGATTCCGCGCCTGTAGTCTGGTGTGCCGGGAAGTGCTCCGGTCCATCCGTCAGGTAAATCGGCTTTTGTATAAAGAGGTTTAAGAATGATCTCTTCATATGTATCGGTATAAAGCGATTGAATTGATTTCTCTTTAAGTGAAGCAGCAACTTTTTTTTGCCAATCATCTAATTCTGCCTTATGAAATGCAGCAGCCTTCATACTCTCGATTGTCATATAATTCCCTGTCTATCGTTCAGACAGTCTTCCCTCCTTCACTTGGAATTGTGATAAAATTCTAATTTTTAATTTCTCTTTTATTTTAGTATACGAATGCTTTTCTAGCAACGAATGACTTTTTCCTATTTACATAGGAAAACGCCCAGAACTAGTTCTGGGCGTTTTTAGAGCTGAATTAATAGATGGAAGTCGTCTCTTTTGATGTATTTTCCAGGATTTCTTTTACCCTTGCCAGGAATCGTCCGCAAACAAGGCCATCCAGGACACGATGGTCAAGGGACAGGCATAAATTCACCATATCGCGAACTGCGATCATGCCATTGTTCATCACGACAGGGCGCTTAACGATTGATTCTACCTGAAGAATCGCAGCCTGTGGGTAATTGATAATACCCATTGACTGAACGGAACCGAACGAGCCTGTGTTGTTGACGGTAAAGGTTCCGCCTTGCATATCCTCGGAACGAAGCTTTCCAGTACGTACCTTTTGGGCAAGTTCATTGATTTCGCGACCAATGCCTTTAATTGTTTTTTCGTCTGCGTTTTTTATGACAGGTACGAACAACGCATCATCCGTCGCAACCGCGATGGAAAGATTAATCTCTTTTTTCTGGATAATCTTGTCGCCAGCCCACATCGAATTGATTTGTGGGAATTCCTTCAATGCCTGGGCGACAGCTTTTACGAAGAAGGCAAAGAACGTAAGGTTGAAACCTTCTTTTTTGTTGAAATGATCCTTTAGGCTATTTCTGTATTCCACAAGATTCGTAACGTCCACTTCGACCATAGTCCAAGCATGCGGAACTTCATGCTTGCTGCGTAGCATATTCGCAGCAATCGCCTTGCGAACTCCAGTCACCGGAATTTCGATGTCACCAGCAGCAACTGGTACAGAAGGAGCTTCCGGTGCTACTGGCTGAGATGGTGCTGCCGGCTTGGCTGGAGCATCTGTGTTTTCAGAAGCTTGAACCTTAGGTGCATCGGCAGCTGGCTGAGGGATGTTTCCGGATTGAATGATTTGCTGAAGATCCTTCCGCGTAATTCTTCCGTCTGCCCCGGTTCCATTCACCATAGTCAAGTCGATAGCATGTTCCTGAGCAAGCTTTAAGACGGCTGGTGAATATCTTGCTTTATTTCCTTCCTTGCCGCCGACAGCAGCAGGTGCAGCGTTCTCTATTAAAGCTTCTGCTGCAGACTCCTCTGCCACTGGAGCTTCGTCGGTGCTGCCGCCATCTACTTCCATAGTGCAAATAATTTCACCAATTGCAAAAGTATCTCCTTCATTTGCAATCAATTCTTTAATTGTCCCCGTATAGGAAGATGGTACCTCAGCATTTACCTTGTCGGTCATGACTTCGGCAAGCGGATCGTATTTACTTACTTTATCACCAACAGAGACCAGCCATTTGCTGATCGTTCCTTCTGTAACACTCTCACCTAATTGAGGCATTTTGATTTGTTCGATCGCCACAGATAGACCCTCCTTCTGGATTTAAAATTCAGCAAGCTCTCTCATTGCTTTTTCCACTTTATCCGGGTTGATCATGAAGTATTTTTCCATTGTAGGAGCATATGGCATAGCAGGAACATCCGGGCCAGCCAGTCTCTTGATCGGAGCATCAAGTTCGAATAAGCAGTTTTCCGCTATAATCGCAGATACTTCACTAATAATGCTGCCTTCTTTCGTGTCTTCCGTTATCAAAAGAACTTTTCCTGTTTTAGAAGCAGCTTCCATGATAGCTTCCTTATCCAATGGGTATACAGTGCGAAGGTCGAGGATGTGAGCAGAAATTCCATTCTTTGCGAGCTTTTCAGCAGCCTGTAGTGCAAAATGAACAGCGAGGCCATATGTAATAACAGTGATGTCTTCCCCTTCACGCTTCACATCTGCTTTACCGATTGGCAAAACATAATCATCTTCTGGAACTTCTCCCTTAATCAATCGATAAGCACGCTTGTGTTCAAAGAACAATACTGGATCCTCATCCCTGATCGCCGCCTTCAACAGTCCTTTCACATCATAAGGTGTGGATGGCATGACAATTTTCAAACCAGGCTGATTCGCGAAAACCGCCTCCACCGACTGTGAATGGTAAAGCGCACCGTGGACGCCGCCGCCGTAAGGAGCACGAATGACCATCGGACAGCTCCAGTCGTTGTTAGATCGGTACCGTATCTTCGCAGCTTCAGAAATGATCTGGTTGACAGCAGGCATGATGAAATCAGCAAACTGCATTTCAGCAATTGGGCGCATGCCATACATTGCTGCACCAATACCGACTCCAGCGATTGCTGACTCTGCAAGAGGAGTATCAATAACCCGATCATCGCCAAACTTCTCGTACAGGCCTTGCGTTGCTTTGAACACTCCGCCTTTCCTTCCAACGTCTTCCCCGAGAACAAAAACTCTCGGATCTCTTTCCATTTCTTCCTTTATTGCCATTGTTACAGCCTCTATATAAGAAATTACCGCCATTTTCGTTCCTCCTCACTCTTCAGCATAAACGTATTTTAATGCATGTTCAGGCTCTGCATACGGAGCGTTTTCAGCGTAATCTGTTGCTTCGTTCACCAATTTCATGATCTTGTCATTGATCGCTTTTTCGCTCTCCTCATCCATTAGGCCACTCTCTTTCAGATAAGCACCAAACGTGATGATTGGATCTTTTGTCTTCGCTATTGCAACTTCATCGGACGTACGGTAGCTTCTGTCGTCATCATCAGAAGAATGTGGTGTCAGACGGTACGAAACCGCTTCGACCAGCGTCGGGCCTTCGCCACGGCGTCCGCGGTCTGCAGCTTCCTTGACCGCTTTGTATACTTCGAGCGGATCATTCCCATCAACGGTTACGCCAGGCATTCCATATCCGATCGCTCGATCAGATACCTTCTCGGCAGCAACCTGCCTTTCATAAGGGACTGAGATTGCATACTTATTATTTTCAACCATAAAGATAACAGGAAGCTTATGAACTCCAGCAAAGTTAGCCCCTTCATGGAAATCACCCTGATTGGATGATCCTTCACCAAATGTAACCAATGTAACAATGTCTTTCTTCTCCATTTTCCCCGCGAGAGCAATGCCGACAGCATGAGGAACCTGCGTTGTTACCGGTGAAGAACCTGTAACGATCCTGTTTTTCTTTTGTCCAAAATGCCCTGGCATTTGGCGCCCACCAGAGTTAGGGTCTTCCGCCTTGGCAAAACCAGAAAGCATCAAATCCTTTGCTGTCATGCCAAAAGTTAAGACAACTCCCATATCACGATAATAAGGAAGCACATAGTCCTTGTCGCGATCAAGCGCAAAAGCAGCTCCCACCTGTGCTGCCTCCTGCCCCTGACAGGAAATTACAAACGGAATTTTCCCGGAGCGGTTCAACAACCACATCCGCTCATCGAGGCGGCGGGCCAACAGCATTGTTTCATACATTTCCATAACCCTTTCATCACTTAAGCCAACTGCAGCGTGACGATTTTCTGCCATGTTTATTCCTCCCATGCTTTTTTCCTTCGAAAAATAGTTCTTGTTCTAAAAAATTTAAGAATGGATTGCTTTTCCTTCAACAGCTAAGGCGGCTTCTCCAATAGCTTCCGATAATGTCGGATGCGGATGGATTGTATGCGCAACTTCCCAAGGTGTCGCATCCAGTACTTTTGCAAGGCCTGCTTCCGAAATCATATCCGTTACGTGCGGACCGATCATATGCACCCCAAGAATGTCGTTCGTTGCCTTGTCAGCTATGATTTTTACAAAACCATCTGATTCTCCATATACAAGTGCTTTTCCTATAGCTTTGAAAGAGAACTTTCCAGTCTTTACTTCAAAACCTTTTTCCTTCGCTTCATCCTCTGTCAGCCCTACGCTTGCAGCTTCAGGAGAGCTATAGATGCATTTAGAAACAAGCGTATAATCGATTGGATCCGGGTTTCCTCCGGCAATATGCTCCACTGCTACGATTCCTTCATGTGAAGCTACGTGAGCAAGCTGCAGACCGCCGATGACATCCCCAATTGCATAAATATGGGACTCTTTTGTCTGGAAAAACTCGTTTGTCTGAAGATAGCCTTTTTCTAGCTCGATTTCTGTATTCTCCAGTCCAATTCCTTCCACATTCGCTTGACGTCCAACAGAAACAAGTAATTTTTCAGCAAAAAATTCTTTCGTTTCACCCTTCACTTCAGCACCAATGCTGACACCATCACCCTTTTTCAATGTTTCCGAAAGGACTTTGGCACTCGTTATGATTTTCACGCCTTTTTTCTTCATCGCGCGCTGCATTTCCCTAGAGACTTCTTTATCTTCCGTTGGAACGATGCGATCAGCATACTCAATGACAGTAACTTCTGTCCCGAAATCCGCGAGCATCGACGCCCATTCTATTCCGATGACTCCTCCGCCGACGATGATGATCGATTTAGGAAGTTCTTCCATGACAAGCGCTTCATCAGAAGTCATGACATATTGGCCGTCAGCTTCAAGCCCTGGAAGCGTACGCGGACGGGATCCAGTTGCAACGATGACATTCTTAGGCAGAAGCATCTCATTCTCTTCCCCATTGTTCATTTCAACGGAAATGGTTCCCGGCATAGGCGAAAATATCGAAGGTCCGAGGATTCTTCCCAACCCTTCATAAACATCGATTTTCCCCTGTTTCATCAAGTGATGGACACCTTTATGTAGCTGTTCGACAATCTTTTCTTTTCTCTCCTGAACCTTGGTGAAATTCACGGTGACCTCACCGACAGTAATACCGAAGGTTTCACTATTCTTTGCAGTCGCATAAACTTCAGCACTTCTGAGCAATGCCTTACTTGGTATACAGCCTTTATGCAGGCAAGTTCCGCCCAGCTTTCCTTTTTCAACAATGGCAGTTTTCAGGCCAAGCTGTGAAGCCCTGATTGCTGCTACATATCCGCCTGTACCGCCACCAAGAATGACCAAATCATATTCTTGAGTCATCTGTACCCCTCCTCTAATAGGAATGAAATTGGATTAAAAAGAACCATCCTTGTCTTGCAGGATTTAACTGCCTGGGTATTCTTTGACATCTTCCTCGCCTCGTAAAATTCGAAGAGCTCCTTCAGCAAGAGCTTGCAATTCGTTTTCTCCCGGATGAACAAGAACATCCGCAATCCAATTGATGCGTTCAGAAATTTTCTGGACAAATTCCTTGCCGTAAGCAAGTCCCCCAGTAAGAACAATCGCATCAACCTTTCCAGCCAGGACTGCGCTGGCAGAACCGATTTCCTTTGCCACCTGGTATGCCATCGCATCATAAACTCGTTTCGCCTTTTCATTCCCTTGCTTGATCATCTTTTCAACCTTGACTGCATCATTTGTGCCCAGATAGCCAACAAGACCTCCTCTTCCGACAAGCATTCTCATGATTTCATCCCGAAAGTAATCTCCAGAAAAGCAAAGCTGAACAAGATCTCCAGCTGGTACGGTGCCTGCACGTTCCGGACTAAATGGACCATCTCCATGCAGACCATTGTTGACATCCACCACCCTTCCTCCTTTATGAGCACCCACGGTGATCCCGCCACCGAGATGGGTAATGATGAGGTTCAGCTCTTCATATTTCCTACCGAGGTCCCTCGCGACCCTTCGCGCAACCGCCTTTTGGTTGAGAGCATGGAAAATGCTCTTGCGTTCAATGAGCGAGAATCCAGATACACGGGCAATTGGCTCTAGTTCATCGACCACGACTGGATCCACAATAAACGACGGAATGTTCAAACCTGAAGCAATTTCAAACGCTAAAATACCACCTAAATTTGATGCGTGCTGGCCAGAGAATCCTGCCCGCAGATCTTCCAGCATTTTTTTGTTAACCTTATATGTTCCACCTTCAATCGGCCGTAAAAGACCTCCGCGCCCACAAACTGCACTTAGTTTCGAAATATTAATGCCTTCCGTATCAAGCGACTCAAGAATCGTCTTCTTCCTGAATTCGTATTGATCGATGATGGTTTCATAGGAGTTAATAATAGCTGAATCATGACGGATCGTTTTTTCAAAAATGGACACTTCGTTATCAAATACACCTATTTTCGTTGATGTAGATCCTGGATTTATCACGAGAATCCGATGTTCGGTTTGTTGCACAGTTAAACCTCCATTTTGCTTACAAGCATCTTTAATCCGTAATATCAGTAGCATGGAAGAACAGCAGAGGCGCCGAAGGAATGGTTCAGCGCACTCTGTAGTCATGTTTGATTAAGGCTTATCCTTTTCATCACAAAAACAAGCGACAAAAAAGGTTAACGGCGACTTAAGATATGTTGGCCATTTTGCAGGAACTGACTGCGAGAATTGCGCATTCTTTCAATACGTTCTTCCGCCATACGGTCTGCTGCTTTATAGGTAGGAATCCCGTCCCGCTTGGCAATTTCAATTACTTTTTCAATATTATTATAAATCGTTTCAACCTTTTTCATCGCTCTTTCAGCATTGTAGCCATATAGCTCATCTGCTACGTTAATTACTCCGCCAGCATTGATGACGTAATCAGGAGCGTAAACGATCCCCATTTGATGGATGATATCCCCATGTTTGGCATCCTTCAGCTGGTTGTTTGCTGCACCTGCAATAACCTTTGCTTTGATTTGTGGAATCGTTTCATCATTAATAACTGCACCTAAGGCACAAGGAGCATAAATATCACAGTCTACTCCATAGATTTCCTCTGGGGCTACAGACTTGGCCCCGAATGCTTCGACCGCTCTCTGCACTGCTTCTTTATTGATGTCCGTTACGATCAGGTTCGCTCCTTCTTCATGAAGATGACGGCATAGATGAAAGGCGACATTTCCTACACCCTGCACTGCGATTGTCTTCCCCTCAAGAGAATCTGTGCCAAATGCTTCCTTTGCAGCGGCCTTCATTCCTCTGTATACACCGTAAGCAGTTACAGGTGAAGGATTACCAGAAGAACCGAATGCTGGAGAAATACCAGTTACATAATCTGTTTCTTCATGGATCAAGTCCATATCAGCCACTGTCGTACCTACATCTTCAGCGGTGATGTACCTGCCATTTAAGCCCTGGACATACCGGCCGAATGCACGGAACAATTCTTCGTTCTTATCCTTGCGCGGGTCGCCGATGATGACCGTTTTTCCTCCGCCAAGATTAAGACCAGCTGCAGCATTCTTATAAGTCATCCCCTTTGCAAGTCGAAGAGCATCCTCGATCGCTGCTTCTTCTGAAGCGTAAGTCCACATACGGGTACCTCCCAAAGCTGGACCTAAAGTTGTATCATGTATGGCAATAATCGCCTTCAACCCTGATTGCTTATCTTGGCAAAACACTACCTGCTCATAATCATACTGTTCAAGATACTTGAAGATTTCCATTTCTAGTTCCCCCTTTTACTTATGTAGGTTATTTGTTAGTTAGTAGAGCATAATGCCAGTGCAAGAGAATATAGCTTGCTTTCCGCTGTATCTGCCCTGGATGTCAACACGATTGGAGCTTTTGCCCCAGCTATGACTGCGCCAACTTTTGCATTGGCGAAGTAAACTAATGATTTATACAATACATTACCGGCTTCGATTGCAGGCACTAAAAGGATATCAGCCTTCCCGGCGACGTCGCTCTTGATTCCCTTGTGCTCTGCAGCAAGCTGTGATACCGCATTGTCGAGCGCAAGCGGGCCATCGACAATACAACCGGAAATTTGCCCTCTTTGATTCATGACCGTCAATGCCGCTGCATCCGTGGTGGCTTGCATAGTAGGATTGACTACTTCCACCGCTGCCAGAGGCGCTACTCTTGGCATATCAATACCGATTGAATGAGCTACCCTGACGGCATTCGTAATTATTTGTGCCTTTTGTTCAAGGTCCGGCGCGATATTCATCCCAGCATCGGTAACGATTAAGTATCTGTCATACCCAGGCACTTCAAACACAGCTACATGCGATAATACTGCTCCTGCTCTGAGACCATATTCTTTATTCAGGACTGCCTTCAAGATTGCAGCAGTCGGGATATTCCCCTTCATCACTACCTGAGCTTCATTCGCATTTACAGCTTTCACTGCCAGCTCGGCTGCATTATTATTTGATGCAGAGAAAATTTCAATTCCTTGATGATTCGCGAGAACAGGGTATTGTGCAGCGATGATTCTATTGATTTCCTCTTCATCTCCATAGAGAAAAAAATCTGCAAGGTTTCTTTCAACAGCCCCGGCAACTGCTTCTAATACACGTGGATCTTCTGCCGCTGCTACTGCGATGGTTTTTTTGCCATTTTGAGAGGCCGTGCTAATCAGCGAGTCAAGCTTCATGTTTTTAGTCCATCCTTTCTTTCGTTTGCACATCACCCATTAGTATCTTATTGCAAGAAGCATGCCAATCAAAAAACATGAAAACGTTTTACTCTTGCTGAAAAATATTCTGCAAAATTTTGCGTACTATGAAGGTTATTGCATGCCATTTGTTTCAATACCATATTTTTCAAGTTTATAATAGAGATTCCTAACAGAAATCCCTAATACTTTTGCAGCCGCAGTTTTATTGCCTTTCATAGAATGAAGAGTTGATTTTATCACGCTTTCTTCGTATCTTTCCAATTGCGTGGCTAAAGTCTCTGAACGGATTGGATCAGTCTCGCCGCTCTCCCTTTTCTTCTCCTCGCCTTTCTGAAGTTCAGGAAGATGTTCTTCCTGAATGATGGTCTCGGAATAATGTAGAAAAATGATTGCCCGGCCGAGCACATTCTCTAGTTCTCTGACATTCCCTGGCCAGTCATATGCCATCAACTTCTTAAGGGCACGATTGGATACACCTTCAACATTTCGTCCGTAGTCTTGATTTATTTTCTGGATCAATCTTTCGCAAAGCAGAGGAATGTCATCTTTCCTTCTTTTGAGAGGGGGGATATGGATCGGCATCCTGTTCAGCCGATAATATAAATCTTCCCTAAAACTGCCATTAGCTATCGCTTTTTCAAGATTTACATTGGTTGCAGCAATTATCCTGACATTGATAGGCACAGGTTTTGTTCCTCCGACACGGACAATTTCCCTTTCCTGCAGGACACGCAGTAATTTAGCCTGCGTATTTGCTGGCAAATCGCCGATTTCATCCAAAAAAATACTTCCGCTGTTTGCTTCTTCAAAGAATCCGCGCTTCCCACCTCTTTTTGCCCCTGAGAACGCCCCTTCTTCATAACCAAAAAGTTCACTTTCTAGCAGAGACTCTGAAAGCGCGGCACAATTGACTCGAATGAATTTGTTGAACTTGCGGTCACTGGCATTGTGAATTGCATGAGCAAAAAGCTCCTTCCCTGTACCTGATTCGCCGCGGAGGAGGACCGTTGCAGGTGTTTTTGCTCCTAGCTTCGCCTGTTCAATCGGGATTGTCATTTCTTCCGATTGGCCAATAATATCCTCAAACGAATATTTCGCCTCGAGCGTCCGAATGATCTGCCTTGCGCGATGGAGCTCCCGGTTAAGACTTTGGATTTCAGACATATCATGGATAACCCCGACACTGCCCTTTAATTTCCCATCCACTATGATAGGGGCAACATTTACGACTACTTCCTTTTTTTTCGGGCCAACCCTCATCGCTGCTCCGCGAACAGGCCTCCTCGTTTGAAGCACCTTCATATGCATGCTTTCTCCCTCAGAAATATCTGCAGTTGCTGGCTGTCCGATTACTTCTTCTTCTTTAAGCCCGGTTATTCTCGTGTAAGCAGGATTAATCATAATCCCTCGGCCATCCTCATCGACTACGGAAATAGCCTCATCGCTGGAATGAATGATTGCCTGGAGCATCGTCTGGATTTCTTTTAGGTTTGTGATTTCTTCCGCAAGATTTACTACTTCGGTGATATCCTTGAATACAGAAAAGGCACCAATCAGCTGGTCATTCTCATCAATGATCGGAATTCTTGTTGTGATAATCTTTGAGCCATTGGACAGCAATAATTCTTGATTAGACTCGATCTTTCTCGTAAGCAGGACTCTCGGAAGTTTGCTGGTCGGAATGATCTCCAGAACATGCCGGCCCTCAGCGCGCTCCCTCTTGTTCCCAATAATTTTTTCAGCGCTCTTATTGAATAAAGTTATTATTCCTTCTGTATTAATAACGACCATGCCGTCTCCAGAGGAATTAAAGATTAAATCATGTTCATATGTAATTTTTCTAAGAGTCTTGATTAGTTCTTCCTTTTCTTGTAACAAAGTTGCAAGAAGAAATGCGACGCTTCCCGGGATCAGTACCGTGCTTTTACTGCGAGCATCTCTCAATTCCTGGAAAACTTTTTCATCCCCGGTCACTTCGATAATGATATCCAATTCAGCGGACAAATACGCTTGCCAGTCTACCCCTGTAGGGATACCTGCTTCCTGCGCAGCTAGTATTCCGGGAGCATTTGGATTAATGTCAATAACCGCAGCTATAGAGGCCGTTTGTTTAAAAATATCAAGGATCGCTATTCCACCCTTGCCTGCACCTACAATCATTATTTTTTGCATAATTATTCACCACATGTTGGAAATATATTTCATGAATCTTCCTTTACAGCCTGCAATATCTTTCAATTTCATTGTAATGGTTTTTAAACAAACTGACAAATTTCTTTCGTGTCCACTTTTTCTGCAGCTAATTGCAAACAACAAATATTGCGGAAAAAGCTTATGTTGAAGTATACTTTCTAAAGAGGACAACCTTAATGAGGGGATTTTCAAATGATCAGAATTGTCGCGTTACTCATCATGGTAATACCAGGTGTTATTGCTGCTTTAGGGGTAAAACTAATGCGTGATATGGTTTTCGGAATTTTACAGGTCCCTTTTCCCTATTTATGGCTTCAGTTCCTGTCTGGACTACTCTTTTTTCTGGCGGGACTTGGATTCATCGCTGGTTTCATTCTGCATCGGGACCGTAAGAGAAATAAAGTACAGGCATTTTTCCGCATTCCGGATAGCAATAAAAAGCAACACAGGCCATGATGATCTGGCCTGTGTTTTATTTTCTATCCTTGACTCCGACTTAAAAAGAAATCAAGTAAGATTTGTTATGATGTATGGAAAAATAGCGAAATCTTTTCTAACTCCTTCAAGAGGCTTTATGCTCTAGACGCAGCTTGTCGGCGACCATTGCAATGAATTCGGAATTCGTAGGCTTTGCTTTTGACATGCTTACTGTATAGCCGAATAAGGAAGAAATGGATTCAATATTCCCTCTGCTCCACGCTACCTCAATCGCATGTCGGATTGCACGTTCTACCCTGCTGGCCGTTGTATTGAATTTCTTTGCAATATCTGGATAGAGAACTTTTGTGATTGATCCAAGGAGTTCAATATCGTTGTATACCATGGAAATAGCTTCACGCAAGTACATATAACCTTTAATATGAGCAGGAACTCCAATTTCATGGATAATGCTAGTAATGTTAGCATCTAGATTTTTGGGCTTTTGTTCTGCATTAGCCCTTCCATAATTGAGGGAAGAAGGCTTTCTTGCTACCATTTTTGCCTTGCCACTTACCTGACGGATATGCACAGCGAGTTGCTCCATATCGAATGGTTTCAGAATAAAGTAGGATGCTCCAAGCTCTACTGCTTTTTTCGTCACATCTTCTTGTCCGAAGGCTGTCAGCATGATGACATTCGGGATGATTGCTTTTTTCATATCACGGAGTCTCTCTAACACCGCGAGTCCATCAAGATGAGGCATGATAATATCTAAAAGCAGGACATCAGGATCCGTGTCTTCCAGCATTTCCAAACATTCCTGGCCGTTATGGGCGACACCGACGATTTCCATATCCTCCTGTGATGAAATAAATTCTTCCAAAAGATCGACTAGTTCTCTGTTATCATCTACAATGCATACTTTTATTTTGCTCACTGCTTAGTTCCTCCTCAATCAATCTGTTCTCTAAATTCTATTCTAAATAACTAATTCGACAATGCAACAGATATTCCTTTTATTTTTAATTTTTTCTTAAAAAAGTAATATTTTCTTATGTTTTCTTCCTTTTCCTTTGTTTTTCGACTCATTTCGATAGTTGACAATAAGGAGAGGAGGATTTTGTCGAATATCCTTTTAAACAAAGAAAAGGCGGCATTATATCGCCGCCAAATTTCTGTTAACTTGCCTGTTCTCTTTGTTTTTCATAAATGTCAATTCCGGCTTCATTTAGCATCCATTCGATATGGACTCCATATCCGCTTGTTGGATCATTTACGAACACATGCGTGACAGCCCCGACAAGTTTGTTGTCTTGTATGATCGGACTGCCGCTCATTCCCTGGACAATTCCGCCCGTTTTCTCAAGCAGCTCAGGATCGGTTATCTTGATAACCATCCCCTTTGTTGCCGGAAATTTTTGCGGGATGGTGCTAACAATTTCTATATCAAAAAGGTTCACCTCGTCATTATCGACAACGGTAAGAATTTTTGCTGGCCCTTCCTTTACTTGATGCGACAGAGCAATCGACAATGGTTTATCAAAAATCCCATTCGCAATCTCTTTGTTCAACTCCCCGAAGATCCCAAATGGGCTGTTTCTGCTGATCGTTCCAATTACTTCTCTGTCAGCAGAAAAACGAGCCAGCTTTTCACCCGGATTCCCTTTCCCGCCTTTTTCGATGGAAGTAACGGTTGACCTCACAATTTGCCCATCTTCAACGACAATCGGCTTTTTAGTATCCATATCTGATATGACATGGCCAAGCGCGCCATACTTTTTGGACTGAGGATGATAAAACGTCATCGTCCCAATACCTGCTGCCGAATCACGTATATACAAGCCAAGTTTATACGTGTTTTCGTTTACATCCTTCATAGGCTGAAGCTTCGTTTTGATTTTTTCATTATCCCTTTTGATGACTACATCCAACGCCTTTCCATTGGCTCCTGCTTGTTTAACAAGATCGCCGACGTCTGCCATTTTTTCTATTTGCTGTCCATTGATTTCCGTGATGATATCGCCTTTCTTAATACCAGCCAGCTCTCCTGGTGATACCCTTCCTTCCGCTGCCTGAACCTGATGATGCCCGACCACTAGGACACCAATCGTATTAAGTTTTACGCCTATTGATTGACCACCCGGTCTGACCTTAAAATCCTTTAGGACATTTACATCGACCTTTTTCACTGGAAAGCCGGCTAACTCAAGGACCATTTCGTCCTTTCCATGTCTCTTGGCGTCTATCGAAACCGTTTCATCTTTCTGGTCAACCGTAATGCTCGAATCCTTTAAAGGAGCCGTTACTTGAGCTGCATTTGCCTGGAACTCAAGAGTTTGCCCCTCGAACAATGTCAATTCACCTGGAATAGATAAATATTCATGTACTGGTTTTGCATATCCTAGAGCAATTAATGAAACAAGGAGAATTCCACCAATAAATTTTCTGAGAAAATCTTTTTTCATTCCATTCACTCTCCTCGCTTCTAGTTCACACACATCAAAAATGGCTACACCTTTAATTTTGCCTTGACTTGTCTCATTTATAACTAGTATAAAAATAAAAAAGCTACCCATTATGGATAGCTTTTCAAGTAACGGTCTTCATACTCTGTGCCATTTGCAGCAATTCCTCTGCATGCTGCTTTGTTAGCTCTGTGATTTCGACTCCGGAAATCATCCTGCCAATTTCCTTTACCTTTTCAGCAGCGGACAGGGGAGTGACAGAGGTTTTTGTCCGCCCGTTTTTTATCACTTTCGCGATATAAAGATGGGTATCCGCCATTGCTGCTACTTGAGGCAAGTGCGAAATACAGAGAACCTGGGAGTCAGTCGATACATGGTAGATCTTTTCGGCGATGGATTGTGCTACTCTCCCGCTGACACCTGTGTCCACTTCATCAAAAATTATCGACGTAACACCCTGATGTTTAGAGAAAATACTTTTTAGTGCGAGCATGATTCTAGACAATTCTCCTCCAGAAGCAATTTTTGATAATGGCTTTACGGGTTCACCTGGATTCGTTGAAATATAAAATTCAACTTTATCTACCCCATTTTTATGAAAATCGTCTAGGTCTGAATCGATCTTTAGTTCAAATACAGCTTTTTCCATATAAAGTTCTTTTAATTCTTTATGAATTAGTTTTGTCAGTTTCTTGGCCCATTTTTTTCGGATTTGTGTTATATGATGAGCTTCAATCCGCAAATCTTTTTTGAGCGAGGCCAATTCTTTTTCCATCTGGTCAATATGGACTTCTTTATTTTGCAAAGTTTCGATTTCTTCTTCTATTTTTGAGGCATATTCAAGAATTTCTTCAATCGTTTTTCCATATTTTCGCTTAAGCTGGTTCATTTCATTCAATCTGTCTTCTATCTCCAGCAAGCGCTGAGGGTCATACTCAAGAGAATCAAGGTGATTCCTGATCGTTCTCGCAGCATCCTCAATCATATAGAAGCTATTCGCGACTGCTTCTGCAACAGTTTTATACTCAGAATCCAACTCCGCAGCTGTTTGGAGATTATCCATGGCGAGACCAATCCAATCCAGACCTTGCTGATCGCCGTGCAGTGCATTATAGCTCATCTGGATGCTTTCAAAAATTCGTTCAAAATTGGCAAGCTTCCGTCGCTCTTCCAGCAATTCCACGTCCTCATTCATCATCAAGTTTGCGGACAGGATTTCATCATGCTGGAATTGGATTAGGTCTAATCTGTGTGCCATTTGCTGCTCATTTAACTTGAGACTATTAAGCTTTTTGAGTGTTTGTTCGAACGATCTATACACTTGACGATACTCCTGGATCGCTGGCAAGATCTCCTCGGAGCCAAACTGGTCGAGAAGGTTGATATGCCTAGTTTCATCCATGAGTTCCTGATGTTCATGCTGTCCATGGATATCAATCAGTGTGGAACCAACTTCTCTCAAGACAGCAATGGTGACAAGTTTCCCATTGATTCTGCACACACTTTTCCCATTGGCTGCAATATCCCTTCTTAAAACGATCATTCCGTCCTCTATTTCGATGCCGAATTCTGCTGCTTTCGCTTTACTTGGATGATTCGGGTCTTCAATAAAAAACAATCCTTCGATCTCCGCCTTATCCTCGCCATGCCGGACAAATTCAGCTGATCCTCTCCCGCCGACCAGCAAGTGGATGGCGTCGATAATAATCGATTTGCCGGCACCTGTTTCTCCGGTGAGAACAGTTAATCCTTTCGTAAAAGAAACAGATAAAGATTCAATAATCGCGAAATTACGTATTGATAATTCAGTTAACAAGCAAACGTCACCTCTATTTACAGCATCTCTAGAAAACGATTTGTGACTCGCTCTGTATCCTCCGGAGTCCGGCAAATAATCAAGATCGTATCGTCCCCACAAATCGTCCCTAATATATCATCCCAATCCAAATTGTCTATCAGCGCGCCAATTGCATTTGCGTTGCCTGGCAAGGTTTTCATGACTAACAGATGTCCAGCTTGATCGATACGCGTAAAAGCATCCTTTAGCGCTCTCTTTAATTTTTGCAATGGGTTGAATCGCTGGTCAGCGGGGAGGCTATATTTATATCGTCCGTCACTCAACGGCACCTTTACTAGATGCAGCTCTTTAATATCACGGGAAACTGTGGCCTGTGTTACATTATAACCCGCTGACTTTAAACGGTCGACGAGTTCATCCTGAGTCTCGATATCTCTGCTCGCAATCAGTTCACGGATTTTAATTAGTCGTTGTCCTTTATTCATTCCTATCACCTCTGGGAAAAATCCGAACATTCCTATACCCTTATGTTAGCCGATTTTAATAAAATGTACAATCTTTCAGAAAAAAAGAACAGACGTTTCAGTCTATTCTTCGCTACTAGTTTGTTTTGATTTTAATTGATCATGTGCATTCGTCACGACTTCTTCAGGCAGGAGCTTTGCCATCAATTTCCCTGGTTTTTCTTCACGATTGTTCCACTGGAGATGGAGCAGGAATTCAATATTGCCGTCGCCACCGGTAATTGGCGAGAAGCTTAAGTTGAGGACGTCATAGCCTTCTTCCATGGAAAAAGAGAGGATTCTGTTTAAAACCTGTTCGTGAATCTTCCTGTCACGGATGATTCCTTTTTTGCCTACCTGATCTCTTCCTGCCTCGAACTGCGGTTTTACGAGCGCCACGATATCACTTCCAGTTACGATCAGTGTTTTAAGGACCGGCAAGATGAGACGAAGGGAAATAAACGAAACATCAATACTCGCAAAATCAGGCATCCCTTTTGCAAAGTCTTCTCGTTTCACATAACGGAAATTTGTCCGCTCCATCACGACAACCCTTTCGTCCTGGCGAAGCTTCCAGGCGAGCTGATTGTAGCCAACATCAAGGGCATAAGACATTTTAGCACCATTTTGCAGGGCGCAATCAGTGAATCCTCCAGTGGAAGCTCCAATATCGAGCAGCGTTTTCCCTTTGACATCAAGTTCAAAAATTGCCAAAGCCTTTTCCAATTTTAATCCGCCGCGGCTTACATATGGGAGAGGGTTTCCTTTTACCGTCAACGGCAGGTCGACGCTAATCTTTTCACCTGGCTTGTCAAGTCTGGATTCGTTTGAGTACACAAGTCCTGCCATCACGGTCCTTTTCGCTTTTTCTCTTGTTTCGGCAAGGCCGCGTTCTACTAGCAGTACGTCTAAACGTTCTTTTTTCATTTTCATTGCTTACGCCCTTTTTTGTTTCTTTCTTGCAAGCTTTTGCATCCTTAAAACTACATCTTCTGTTGTCATGCCAATTTCCTGAAGCAGTTTGTCCACGCTGCCATGTTCTATAAACTTGTCCGGAATGCCCATTCTGTCGATCTCAACGTGCCCAAAGCCAAGGTCATGCACTGTTTCAAGCACGAAGCTCCCGAATCCGCCCTGAAGAACAGCTTCTTCGATCGTCAAGATTGGCATATTTTTGTTGAGAATCTCTGTGAGCATTTTTTCATCAAGCGGCTTGATAAAACGGGCATTGACAACCTTGATGGATATGCCTTGTTTTTGAAGAATATTTGCCGCTTCCATTGCCATTGCAATCGTGGTACCGAACGTGAGGATCGCTCCATCTTCTCCTTTTCGAAGCACTTCCCAGCTGCCAATCGGTATCAGCTTCAGTTCGTCATCCAAAGGGACGCCGAGACCATTGCCTCTAGGATATCGCATTGCAATTGGTCCATCATCATAATGAATGGCAGTGTTTACCATATGTTGTCCTTCATTTTCATCCTTCGGCATCATCAAAACCATATTTGGCAAATGTCTTAAAAAAGCAATATCGAATACACCTTGATGCGTTTCTCCATCCGCTCCTACAAGGCCTGCCCGATCAATGCCAATAAACACATTTAGATTTTGACGGCAAATATCATGGACCACCTGATCGTAAGCACGCTGGAGGAAGGTGGAATAGATCGCGAGAAATGGCTTCATTTTTTGTGTCGCCAAACCCGCAGCAAAAGTAGCTGCATGCTGCTCTGCAATGCCAACATCAATCATCCGATCTGGGAATTCACTAGCGAATCCCTCCAATTTTGATCCAACAGGCATTGCTGGTGTTACCGCGACGATCCGTTCGTCTTCCCTGGCCATTTTCCTTACCGTTTCGCTAACAAGCTTGCTCCAAGCAGGCGGCGACAAATCTGGTTTAACAAAATCACCTGTTTCCATTTTATAAGGACCGGTTCCATGCCAGGTTCCGATTTTATCACTTTCAGCAGGGTTGTATCCCTTTCCCTTTTTGGTGATGACATGCAGCAGCACAGGGCCTTCCTGCTTTTTCGCATAAGCAAGGTTTTCGAACAGCGCATCATAATCATGGCCATCGACCGGTCCAAGATAGGTGAAACCTAGCTCTTCGAAAAAAATTCCTGAAACGAAAAGATACTTTAAACTATCTTTGATCCGTTCAGCTGTGGCTGCCAACTGCCCGCCAATCGCAGGGATTTTTTTCAATAGGTATTCTAGTTCATCCTTTACCCAGTGGTATTTGCCCGCCGTGCGAAGGCGTCCAAGCATATTATGCATAGCTCCGACATTTGGTGCAATCGACATTTCATTATCATTCAGAATCACGATCAACTTCTTTTTCTCATGTCCGATATGGTTCAACGCCTCTAAAGCCATCCCCCCTGTAAGTGCACCATCGCCGATAATCGGTATGATACAGGAAGATTCTCCCTTTAAATCTCGGGCAATTGCCATTCCCATGGCAGCCGATAAAGAGGTCGAGCTATGGCCGGTTTCCCAGACATCATGCTCACTTTCTGCCATTTTTGGGAAACCGCACAGGCCTTTATATTGCCGCAAAGTATCGAATTGGCATGCTCTTCCTGTCAAGATTTTATGAACATAGGACTGGTGTCCAACATCCCAGAGAAATTTATCCTTCGGGCTGTCAAAGCATTTATGAAGAGCAATCGTTAATTCTACAACTCCGAGATTCGGTCCTATATGTCCGCCTGTGACCGATAATTTTTCAATTAAAAACTGCCGAACCTCCCTCCCTAACTCTTCCAATTCCTTATTCGAAAGATTCTTCAAGAAGGAAGGGTCTTTTATCGATAAAAGATCCATTCGGACCACTCACTTTCATTTCTGACTTATCATCCTGCCATTTTATTTTTGGCTGTTTTCGATCCTTCTGTTTAGGGATGCTGTTTTAGAAAAATTAGTTACACATGGCTATAATAAAATAGGTGTTAGTAATACCATATAGTATAGAAAGACCGGATTTCAAGCTTTTCCTTGGATGACAGCGGTTATTTGTCACACGATCCATTGCAAATGTAAAAAAACTGCCAACACCAAGGTGCCAACAGCTTATTATAGCACATGGATAAAAAGGTCTTCAACGACGCACAGATTGTTAATAGTTCCTCAACCCAATCAAATCGGTAATTTGTGAAAGGACATCTACTTGAAGTCCCATTGAATTCAAAGTATCTTTAGCAAGGATGAGGTGATCTTGCAAGGCTTTTTTTGCTCCTTCCAGACCAAGCAGGGCTGGGTAAGTGCTTTTTTCGTTCATTGCATCGCTTCCGATTGGTTTGCCGATCATTTCTTCTGTCCCTTCTAGGTCCAGGATATCGTCACGTATCTGAAAAGCGAGACCGAGATGATACGCAAACTTGGCCAGCATTTTCTTTTGCACCTCATTTGCTCCAGCAATCTCTGCTCCAGCGATGATACTATATTCAAGCAACTTCCCAGTTTTATGAAGATGGATATATTCCAATTGTTCGAGAGTCAGCTGCTTGTGCTCCCCTTCCATATCGGCTATTTGGCCTCCAACCATCCCTGCAGCACCAGCTGCTACTGACAGTCCTTTTATTAATGAAAACTTGACAGTTGCTAATGCCGCTTCTTCTGGCATATCCGCAAGCATGCTAAAGCTCAAGGTCAATAAGGCATCTCCTGCGAGAATGGCTGTTGCTTCTCCGAAAACCTTGTGATTCGTCGGCTTTCCCCTTCTTAAATCGTCATCATCCATGCTTGGCAGATCATCATGAATCAAAGAATAAGTATGGACCATTTCAATTGCCGCAGCAGCATCAAGTCCATGAATCGGGTCTTTTCCAAAAGCGTCAATCACCGCAAAGACCAGGAGCGGACGGATTCTCTTCCCGCCTGCTTCCAGCGAATAGAGCATGGCTTTTGCAAGATTTTCCGGAGTCTCCAGGGAACCAACTGCATCCCTGAGCCGCTCCTCAAGAAGTGTCTTATATTTCTTTGTAAAAGATTCTAATGAAACAGGATGCAATACTATTCCTCCTCATTCATGAAGAAGCTTTCCGTCCGTCCATCTTCATTCATAATTTGAGCCAGTTGTTCTTCCACATTCTTTAGCTTATCATGGCAAAGCTTGGATAATTCCATTCCTTCTTTATAAAACGAAATGGCTTCCTCCAATGGCACATCACCCTCTTCTAATTTTTCAACAATATTTTCCAGTTGGTCCATTGCCTGTTCAAAGCTTAGGGTTTTTTCTTCAGCCACTTATCTCACTCTCCTTTATATCGGTAACCACGCATTGAAGGCTTCCGTCAGAAAGCTTGACGAATATTTTTCTTTCTGGCTTCACCTGATTCACTGTCTTGATTAAATTTCCATCCTCAGTGTAGGCTAGACTATATCCGCGGTCCATTATTTTCAAGGGGCTCAATGCTTCAAGAGTGGACAGGGTCCCGTTGAACTCTTTTCTTTTTTTTGAAACAACTGCTGTCATCGCCCTGTTTAATGCCCGCGTTGTTCTGATATATCTCTGTGCTGACAATTTCCTTACTTCCTCTGGATGACTGCGCTCCAATCTTCGTTTTAATTGAATAAGCGCTTCGTTTCTGTTGGAATAGAGCTTCTTTGCTCCGCGGGTCAATGCTTCCGTCAACTTGTCCACTTGTTCAAGTTTTTGTTCATACAATTTCCTCGGATAGCGAAAGGCATAAGATTTGATCAACCGCTGGTAGCGCTCCTGCTGGAAGAACACCTTTTCGCGCATAGCCCTCATCAGTCTTGTTTCTCTGTTCATTATCTTCTCGAGCAATTCCTGGATATGAGGGACAGCCAATTCAGCCGCAGCTGTCGGCGTCGGTGCTCTCATATCTGCAACGAAATCAGCAATCGTGAAATCTGTTTCATGTCCAACTGCTGAAATGATCGGTATTCGCGAGGCAAAAATCGCTCTTGCGACCATTTCCTCATTGAAATTCCACAATTCCTCTATCGATCCACCTCCGCGTCCGATGATTAGCACATCAAGATTGCCTTGTTCATTTGCCTTCTCGATTGCCTTTACGATGGAAGGGCCACCCTGGTCACCTTGGACAAGAGCTGGGAAGATCAGTACCTTTGTTATTGGATATCTTCTTTTGATGGTGGTTAATATATCCCTTATCGCTGCTCCTGTTGGGGATGTAACAATTCCGACAGCCTTTGGGTACTTGGGAATAGATTGTTTATTGTTTGGAGAAAAGAGCCCCTCCTGTTCAAGCTTTTTCTTGAGCTGCTCATAGGCAACAAATAAATCGCCAACTCCATCGGTTTTCATGTCTTTTATGTATATTTGATACTGGCCGCTGCCTTCATAAACAGAGATTTCCCCTCTAACCAGTACCTTCATCCCATTCTCGGGCATAAACTTCATGCTTCGCGCTGACCCAGCAAACATGACAGCTAGGATTCGGGCTTTCTCGTCCTTGAGGGTAAAATACATGTGTCCGCTTGAATGTCTTTTGAAGTTGGAAATTTCCCCCTTTAGATAAACACCTTGCAAATGCGGATCAGCATCGAATTTTCGTTTTATGTATTTCGTAAGCGCATGAACGGTAAGATAATGCTGTTGCTCCATTGGAAAAACTCCTTTGGCAAGACTGATCTAATCGATAAGAAAAAGCTGCCCATATCAATAATAAGTATAGAATCCCGATTCGTATCTCACCATCCAAAGTGGATGAACAGATATAGGCAGAATCATTTTTTAACGGTTTGAATCTGGCAATTTGCTACTATGATTTTTTGCCGACTTCAAGGTATTGTACATCAGCATGGCAATCGTCATTGGACCGACACCGCCAGGAACCGGAGTAATGTAGCCTGCTTTTTCTTTTACTTCCTCAAAAGCGACGTCCCCGCAAAGTTTGCCTTGCTCGTCCCGGTTCATGCCTACGTCGATGACCACAGCTCCTGGCTTGATATGTTCTGCTGTAATCAATCCAGCTTTTCCAACAGCAGCTACAATGATATCTGCCTGCTTTGTCTGTTCCTTCAAATCTTTTGTTCTCGAATGACAATAGGTAACCGTTGCATTTTCATTTAAAAACAATTGACCTGCCGGCTTCCCAACAATATTGCTTCTGCCCACAATAACTACATGCTTGCCGGAAAGGTCGATTCCGATTTCCTCCATCATCACCATCACACCGTATGGAGTACATGGCAAAAATGCATCCTGTCCGGTCATCATTCGGCCAATATTAAGGGGATGGAAGCCATCCACATCTTTTTCAGGAGAAATAGCTTCAATCAATTTCTTTTCACTGATATGTGTTGGAAGTGGAAGCTGTACCAAAATGCCATGAATGGCTTCATCATGATTCAGTTCATCGATTTTAGCCAATAGCTCCTGTTCCGTAATCGACACCGGAAACTCAATCAGCACATTGTGCATACCCAGTTCTCCGGCTGTTTTTTGCTTGCTGTTCACATAAGTTCTTGATGCTTGGTTCTCTCCGACAAGAATAACAGCAAGACCAGGAATGATCCCCTGTTTTTTAAGCTCCTGGACTTGGTCCGCAATCTCTAACCTTTTCTTTTTTGCAATTTCTTTCCCATCAATGATTGTAGCAGCCATACATTCTCCCCCTATGTAATCGTGAAAAAGCCAATCAATATGCTTCTAATGGTGTTAAGAGATACTTTGTTTCACTTTCGACAGAACTCCATTAATGAACCGACTTGATTGGTCATCTCCATATAATTTAGCAATTTCAATCGCTTCATCAAGAACAACATTCACCGGTACTTCTTGATTGCAATATTTCAATTCATATACAGCCAGGCGAAGCAGATTGCGGTCAACAGCTGCCAGGCGGTCGAGGGACCACTTTTCCAAATACATCTTGATCTCCTCATCAATCTCTGGCTGATGCTTCAATGTACCATTCACAAGCATGTTCAGATAGTCATCTCCGCTTTCTTCTTCCAGCACATGTTCAATCGCATCGGCTGCATCCACCTTGCTTATATCAATCTGAAATAAGGCTTGCAGTGCCTTTTCTCTTGCTGTTCTTCTTTTCATGGAAATCATTAGCTCCTTTTTCACTTGTCTGATGCTAACAAAATAATAGCATATCCTATCGGATAAAGCATAGTTTCCTATTATTTTTCACTTATTAGTAAGAAAAGCGCAAGCGCCTTGTTCAGCCCCGACAAGCGCTGGAGCTGGACCATTCTCAAAGTGAATTTTATACTTTTTATCTTAAAAAAACCAAAGGCATGTATCTTTATGCCTTTGGTTTTGGTGATTACACTTCCTGGTCGACTTCTGTTTCTGGTTTTTGATTTTCGAATTGAATGCCGACTATATGGATATTGACTTCTGTTGCATCAAGCGCGGTCATGTTTAATAATGCCTGACGGATGTTATCCTGAATCCTCTGTGCAACGACAGGAATGGATACACCAAACTTCATAACGCAATAAACATCAACCTTGATTCCATCTTCGACTAACTCCACTTTTACACCTTTGCCGTGGTTTTTTTTTCCGAGTCTTTCGACTACCCCAGCAGCAAAGCTGCCGCGCATTTGCATAACACCCTCTACTTCGGATGCAGCAATGCTTGCGATCACTTCAATTACTTCAGGTGCAATTTCTACTTTTCCTAATCCGTTTTCGTCATGGCTCATTTCCAATGTGTGTTGCTGTTCATTCATAGCTAGACCCTCCTATTATTCTTCTGACATTACATCATACATTTCCAGGAATTTCGTATTGAATTGACCTTCCACGAATTTTTCATGGTTCAGCAGCTTGAGATGAAACGGGATGGTAGTATGGATTCCCTCAATCAAAAATTCACCGAGCGCCCTCTTCATGCGATCAATTGCTTCTTCTCTGCTACTTCCATAAGTAATGACTTTTGCAATCATTGAATCATAGTAGGGCGGGATTGTATAACCAGGATATGCCGCTGAATCTATTCTAACACCAAACCCACCTGGCGGGAGGTACATTTTGATTTTCCCTGCTGATGGCATGAAATTTTTTGCTGGATTTTCCGCATTTATCCGACATTCTATCGCCCAGCCGTTGAACTGAACGTCTTCCTGCGAAAGACTTAGCTTTTCGCCGGAAGCAATCTTGATCTGTTCCTTGATTAAATCGACGCCTGTCACCATTTCGGTTACAGGATGTTCCACCTGGATGCGGGTATTCATTTCCATGAAATAAAATTTGCGCTCGTGGTAGTCATATATAAATTCTACAGTGCCTGCACCAGTATAATCAACTGCTTTTGCAGCTTTGACTGCTGCCATGCCCATTTCTGCCCTTGTTTCCCCGTCAAGCGCCGGAGAAGGTGTCTCCTCTAGCAGTTTTTGCAGGCGTCTTTGAATAGTGCAATCCCGCTCTCCAAGGTGGATGGTGTGGCCGTAGCTGTCAGCAAGGACCTGGATTTCCACATGACGGAAATCTTCTATATATTTTTCCATATATACTCCAGGATTTCCGAACGCTGTCATTGCTTCCTGCTGGGTGATCGTAATTCCTTTGATCATCTCTTGTTCATTCCGGGCAACACGGATTCCTTTCCCGCCTCCGCCAGCAGTTGCCTTGATAATGACCGGATACCCGATGTCATTTGCAAGGTTTTGAGCCTCCTCTAAACTATCAATGATTCCCTGCGAACCAGGAACGATTGGCACATTCGCCTGCTTCATCGTTTCTCGCGCAACATCCTTTGTTCCCATTTTTTGGATCGCTTCAGGAGATGGACCAATGAAAATGATATTACACTCTCTGCATAGCTCGGCAAAATCAGCGTTTTCAGAAAGGAAGCCGTATCCCGGATGAATGGCATCGCATCCTGTTAAATTTGCCACGCTGATTATATTGGTGAAATTTAAATAACTATCCCTTGAAGCCTTAGGTCCGATGCAGTATGCCTCATCAGCTAGCTGTACATGGAGAGATTCTTTGTCAGCTTCCGAATAGACAGCGACGGACTCTATGCCCAATTCTCTGCACGCACGGATGACCCGGACTGCTATTTCTCCCCTGTTGGCAATTAGTACTTTTTCAATCATCTATATCGCTCCTTATTCAGGCTTAACCAGAAATAAAGGCTGGCCGTATTCTACAAGCTGTCCATCTTTAACAAGAATTTCGACGATTTCTCCATTCACTTCTGCTTCGATCTCATTGAAAAGCTTCATTGCTTCGACAATACAAACAATCGAATCCTTGCTCACTTTGGTTCCCGCTTTCACATATGCTTCTGCTTCCGGTGAGGAAGATGCATAGAATGTCCCGACCATGGGGGAAACGATCTTATGTAAATTTGCAGTATCCTTATCTTCCTCTTGCTTCGATTCTTTCATTGCAGCTGCGTCCATTTTTGGCTCAGAGTTCTGTCCTCCTGGCATTGCAGGCAGGGACGGAGTTTGGACCGGTACATCTGTCTGCACAGATTCGACCATTGACTTTTCGACTCCATGCTTCTTCATTTTAATTTTTGATCCTTCGTATTCGTATGAAAACTCGTCAATGCTTGATTGGTCTACTAATTTAATTAACTCTCTGATTTCTTGTATTTTTAACACCATTCGGCACCCCTTGTCCTTATAATAATTAAGACTAGATACTAACACTATACGATATTACCATGAGGAAATTCAATATTTAACACTATTTCTGGTCATCTTTCTCCATTTTACTGTTTTCTGAAAAAAATGTGAACAGCAGGTATTTTAGCGAAAAACTGCAAAAATAAGGAAAGGCATTTGCCTTCCCTTTCTCATGTATTTAATTTGCTGGATCAAACTGGACCGCTACCGGTTGGAAAGAACCTAATTCTGTGCGAACCATCTGGATGATTTCATTGGCTGCAGATGCTGAAGGTTCTTTGGCTTTTACTGTGATTCTGACATTTTCACCATCCGCACGCACTAGTGCATCGTCATAGCCCATTGATGTAATCAGTGTTTCAAGAATCTGTTCTTTTTGCGAAATCTCATCAAGCTGATTCATCTTATCGATTGCTTCACTTCTCTTTTCTGCTGGCAAGTCAGTCGTTGCTGCTACGGTTTGCAGCTCTTCTTTTTGTCTAGTCCGCTGTTCTTCCAGGTTCATGCGCAGCGCTTCAAACTTCTCATCGTTCGCAACTTCGGAAATCACAGTCGTGCCATCTTTCGTTTCAGTCGTCATTGTTTCCTTTTGTTCGGCTTGCTTCTCATCAACCGCTGCAAGATCAGACTTCTGCTGTTCTGGTGCAGTGACATAATACACTGATAAGACAACCACTAGACTCAACATCGTCAGCAACCAGACTGTTTGCTTTTTCAACAACATCTATTATTCCCCCTTAGATTTTTTAGGCATGACAGACACACGGTGATTTGGAACATCCAATGCCCTTGTGACTGCCTCAATGATCCATTTTTTCACTTGTATATTTTCCGCACCATTCGCTACGACGAGCACCCCTCTGATTTCAGGTTTCTTTGTCTCGAGAACGATTGGCACCTCTTTCTCCCCATTTTTGATGATGACTAGCTGCTCATCTTGTGATGCATCCAAGACTTTGCGCTTGCCGCCTTCAGGGTCCGTTTCATCGGTCGTCTGTGATTGGATGACGGTATTTTTCTCTAAAATCTTCTTTTCAGTAGCATCTACGTTCACCAAAACGGAGACATCCCCTACGCCATTGATGCCTTCCAAAATCTCGATCAACTGGGCTTCATATGCTTGTTCATATTTGGAAATGATATCGTTCTCAGCTGAATTTTTCTGACCGAATACCGCTATATCCTCTTCTGTCTTCGCTTCCTTCGTGGCAGTAACAGCCATATCGGGTTTCGGATCGCCGATTAGATTGCTGATTAGCATGATCGCTACCCCAAACAAGACAACAATTAAGAAGTATTGGTATTTGCCGGATTTCTTGGCCGGCGGTCCATTCTTGCTGCTCAGCTGTTTCTTCAGCCAGCTCAACGGACCTTTCTCACTGTCCATGCGCTTCACTCCCTCCTTCTATCATTATCTGAATAGACTTTTCAGGAACATTCCATTTTTCTGACAGAAGAGAAGATAGTTCAGCTAGTTTCTGTGCGGATTGCTTTGATGGAAGAGGCGCATTCGTATCAATTTTTACTTCTCTTACTACTGCCACAGCCACTCCCTTATCCCCTGCTTTCCTCAACTGAACGATGACATGCTTTAGGTTTTCTGGGAAAGGCCGCTGATCCTGTTCATTTACTTCAAGCTCGATATGAGCAATCTCCATTCCTTGCTGTTCCATCAACTCCTCCTCTGCGGCTGTTTTCATTTGGACAGCCATTGTTTCTAAAATATATGCATGCTGAGAGGCTTGTATTTCTTTTTTTTGAAATTCTATTGAACTTTTTATCTCATCAACCTCCTGGCCGTTGAGCTCGCCAACATTTGCAATTACTGTTTCCATATCAGTATTGAATAGTTTCATAACTGGAGAAAGAATGATGGCAATCAAAATTAGCCCAGTTACAATTTTTGTATATTTATGGAAGCTTGAATTAGGCAGAAGCATATCAAGTACAGTCGCTAGAAGAATGAAGACGATAATATTGGTGACCCATTCTTTTATAAAATCCAACTCTCTCCCCCCCTACCTCACCATCATCGTTAAGTTCCCGGCGGCAATAATAACGGTTATCGTTAGAAAAAACATCAAGGAAACAATGCCTAATGCAGCAAAAACATAGATGATGCTTTTACTGATAGTATCAAGACAGGTGATGACCGGGCCGCCACCCAGCGGCTGGAGAATGGCTGCCGCAAATTTATAGATAAAGGCAATCATGAGGATTTTCACAGCCGGAAAGGCAGCGATCATCAGCAGAATAGCAACTCCTGCTATTCCAACTGTATTTTTTAAAAGCATAGAAGCACTGATCACCGTATCGGTTGCATCGGTAAAAATCCGCCCAATGACAGGAACAAAATTTCCAGTAATAAATTTTGCTGTCTTGACAGTCACTCCATCCGTTATCGCAGCTGAGGCACCCTGAACGGAAATGACGCCAAGGAATACGGTTAAAAGGATTCCTAGCAAGCCGATGCTCCAGTTACGGAGCATGCTTGCTAATTGGGTGACTTTATAATGCTCAGACAGGATGCTGACAATGCTCAGAAGTGTAGATAAGAATAATAAGGGCAGGACGACATATTGAATGAACATCCCGCTTGTGTTCATCATAAACAGAATGATCGGATGAAAAAAAGCTGCTGAAACCAGCCCCCCTGATGTGGCCATCAATGCCAATAACAGCGGGATTAGAGCAAGGATGAACTGGATCATTGTCCCGATGGTGTCATTCGTGTATTCAACGACTACATGAAAGCTGTTGAGCGCAATGATGATCAGAACCATGAACACAATGGAATAGGCTACCTTGCTGACGGTGCTTTTTTCGAAGGAGTTTTGCAAAGCCTGAAGAAACATGCTGAAAATAGTTAACAGAATCAACGATCCCAGCAATTTCCCGTTAACAATGAACTCGTGAAAGGCAAAATTCATAATACCTTTAAACCAACCATTTAAGGAGAACTTCTTTTCCCCGTTTATAAAATCATAGAGGCTTCCTTTCTGACTTTCTGGCAAATACCCATCATATTTAGTCGTAATATCTTCCCAAAACTGCTTAAGCTCATCGATATTCAATTCTTCAAGCTGGGTTCTTGCGATTGTGTCCGGATTGATCACTGGGGTTGTTTTTTGTTCCTCCCCAACAGCTTGTACATCTGGGAGAAAAAAAAATAACTGGCACAATAGAATTGCAAAGAGGAACTGGAGACGCTGCTTCAACTTCTTTCACCTCTTTCGAGCAGGTAGTCAGCCTGGAATCAAACGAATGATCGTTTCAATCATTACCGTAAGAATGGGAATGGCCATCGCCAAAATGAGGATTTTGCCGCCAAGTTCAATTTTTGAGGCGATTGCACCCTGTCCTGCATCCTTCGTGATTTGGGCCGCAAATTCGGCAATATAGGCGATCCCGATGATCTTCAAGATCGTTTCCACGTACACAACATTCACTCTAGCATTGGCAGCCAGTTTCTGGATCATGGCAATGATCTGATAGATTTGATCAACCAAGAAAAGAAAGATAGCTGCTCCTGTGAACACAATCAGCAAAAAGGCAAAGTTCGGCTTTTGTTCTTTGACAATCAGTGCCAGAAATGTCGCAATCAACGCTACACCTGTTATTTGAAAAATTTCAATCGCAGAGACCTCCCTTACCCCTGAAATAGGAAGACCGATTTAAGTTTTTGAAAAAGATCATCCACAATAGATGCAACCATAAAAAGGATATAGATGAATCCAAACAACGTGACCCACTGGGCATATTCCTTCTTCCCTACTTGTTCGAGAATTGTATGCAAAAATGCTACCACTATACCTACGCCTGCTATTCTAAAAATGATATCCACATCAAGACCCATCTTGTCCCCTCCTAAACGCTACATCAGTAAGATGATTAATAATAAGCCCGATAAAAAGCCGATGCTCTTCACCATTTTTTCGTATTTCATCTGCTTCTCGCTAGCATCTGCTTCTTCTCTTTCAAGATGGGAAATCGTCAGGAGAATTTGTTTTTGCTGAGAATGCCTGTCATGCCTACCTAGCGTTTCTCCAAATTGCTTCATAATTTCAAATTCTCCTTGTTTGAAGGCCGTCAGGTTCCAAACTTCTCTTAAGCTCTCTTCCCATGCGATATGGACTGTGGTCTCCGTTTCAGTCAGCTTTTTGGAAAATGTTTTAAAAAACCAGGAAAGCGGCTTCGTCATTTGCTCAGACAACTTCCTCGAGGCTTCATGGAGAGGTGTGTGTCCATACATGATTTCCGCTTCCAGCGACTGCAATGCTGATTTCAACAACCGAAGTTGCCTGGGCCGTTCGCTAAGATGCCGTGAAGCTTCAAAACCTGTCCAGGTCGTTGACAGGATGATCAATATCGCGCCCATTATTTTTATCATTTATGTCACTCTCACTTTTTGACGGATTTCTTTCCCGCTCCCATCACAAATTGAAATGATTGTTCCAGGGCCAGTAATTCTTCCAAGTACGACAAACCGGTCAAAAATACCCATGTCTAGAATTGGTTTCAAGGTTGGTCTTTTTTGGATATCCAGCAGCGATTCCCCATGAGTGGTCATAATCAGCTTGATTCCTGCGTTTACAGCTTCCAGTATCGCCTCGGCATCCTCTTTTCGGCCAATTTCATCGACGACGAGGACATCTGGACTCATGGAACGGATCATCATCATCATTCCTTCTGCTTTCGGACACGAGTCTAGGATATCCACCCTTGGTCCAAACGTTAGCTGCGGAACTCCCTTTACACATCCGGCGATTTCGGATCTTTCATCGACAATGCCCGCTTTTAATGGCGGAACTTTTTTTTCTGGAATACCGCTTGAAATGATCCTAGCTATGTCCCTTAGCAAGGTTGTTTTGCCAGTTTGCGGGGGACCGACGATCATCGTATGTTTCCAGCTGTTTTGGTACAAATATGGCAACAACGGATCTGCAATCCCGATTTTCTCCCTTGCGATTCTAAAATTGAAAGAAGAAATGTCCCTGATTGCTTTTACAGAGCCATTTTCCAGAATCACCTTTCCGGCAAGCCCGACTCGATGGCCACCAGCAACAGTAATGTAACCACGCTTTAATTCTTCCTCCAGGGTATACATGGAAAAATGTCCGAGCTTATTCAACAGCTGGACAGCATCCTCTGGATGAACAATATACGGAAGGAAGTTTGGTTTCCCTCTCACCGTTATTTCAAGTGGTCTGTTGATCCGAATCCGAATCTCTTCGATTCCATCTATGTCATTAGGAGGGACTTCATTCAGCCGTTCAGCAATCCTTTTCGGCAAAAAAGATAAGATATCATTCATCATTGATCCTCCTGATTTTCGCTTACTTAATATGTATGCCTGCTTGACCACTTTATGACCTGCACATTCCATCGAGACCGATCTACCACCATTTTTCTAACCCGAAAAAAGCAAATAAATTTTGCTGTCAATGAAAAAACTAGTAGGGAAAGGAGTTGTTCCATATGAATGAAGATCATCAGAAGTTCCAGAAGGTTCAAAGAGCAGACCGCGCTACTTATCTTGGAGGAGGAAGGAGTCCGAGTAAATCGCCATCGACTGACCCAAAGTATAATAACAATCAAAATACGGACAAAGCACCAGGAGCCGGAGAGTAATTGATTTTTTCAAGTTCATCAATATCTCCTCCTAACACAATTTGTCTATATCCACTTTTTGATTTTTAAGATAATATACCTCTATAAGTATTTTTAGGAGGTTCATCATGAAGAAATTATTCGTAGCATTCTTGTTCTTCTTGTTAATCACTGGCTGTTCTGGTGGTTCTTATACGGATGTTTCAGTCGACAAGGCAAAAGAATTGATTGATAGTGGCGAAGTTCAGGTGCTGGATGTTCGTACACCGGATGAGTTTGCTGCTGGCCATATCCCCGGCGCAAAATTAGTTCCGCTGCAAGTCATCGATAGCATGCTCTCAGAGCTCGATCAAAAGGAAAAGTATCTGGTCGTATGTCATAGCGGCAACCGCTCAACAGAGGCCAGCAAAATTTTGGCAAGCAACGGATTTAAGAGTATCTACAATCTGACAGGCGGATTGAGTGAGTGGACATTTGAGATTGAGAAATAGGAAATCCTCTAGAAAACACTGAAAGATATTTGAAACAGAGCATAAAAAAAACCTGCTTTTCAGCAGGTTTTTTTCAATGATTTATGCACGTGATACATAGGAAGCGTCTGTTGTATTAATGATGAGTCTATCACCTTGGTTAACAAAGAACGGAACCTGTACAGTTAGACCAGTTTCCAGTGTTGCAGGCTTTGTGCCGCCAGAAGCAGTATCTCCTTTGATACCTGGTTCTGTTTCTGTTACTTCCAATTCAACCGTATTCGGCAATTCGACACCGAGTGTTTCATGTCCAAATTGCATGATGTATACTTCCATGTTTTCTCTTAGGAACTTCAGCTCATATTCAATCGAAGCGCCTGGAAGTTCAATTTGCTCATAGGACTCATTGTCCATGAATACATGTTGATCTCCGCTAGCATAAAGGTATTGCATTTTGCGATTCTCAATTTGGGCTTTCGCTACTTTTTCACCAGCGCGGAAAGTTTTTTCCTGGATTGCTCCTGTACGAAGGTTTCGAAGCTTGGAGCGTACAAACGCAGCGCCTTTTCCTGGTTTTACGTGTTGAAAATCAAGTACACGCCAAATACCATTGTCCACTTCGATTGTTAATCCGGTACGGAAATCGTTTACTGAAATCATTATTTGTCCTCCTAATGTGTCTTATAATATAATGAGCTCTTTCGTAGAATGTGTCAGTGACTCATTATGGTCAAGGGTAATCACCGTATCGTCCTCAATCCTAACCCCGCCAAGGCCGGCAATATAAATTCCTGGCTCGACCGTCACCACCATACCTGGTTCCAGTATAGTGTCTGAGCGGAATGAGAGGCCAGGGCCTTCATGTACTTCAAGACCGATTCCATGACCCGTAGAATGGCCAAAATACTCGCCATATCCCTTTTCGGTAATCAAGTTCCTTGTCAAAGCATCCGCTTCCTTGCCCGTCATGCCAGGTTTGATCCCCGCCATACCACGAAGCTGGGCTTCAAGCACAATATCATAGATTTCCTTCAGCTTATCAGAAGCATTTCCAACCGCTACTGTACGAGTGATATCCGATACATACCCATTATAATATGCCCCATAATCCAGGGTTACGAAGTCTCCTGTTTCAATCACCTTGTCACTTGCTACTCCGTGCGGAAGGGCTGAGCGATAGCCAGATGCCACAATAATATCGAATGATGATGAGGTTGCCCCTTGCTTTCTCATGAAGAATTCAAGCTCATTCGATACCTCTAGCTCTGTTCTTCCAGGACGGATAAACTCAAGTATATGTGTAAATGCAGCATCCGCGATGGCTGCTGCTTCCTTTAATATCTTAATCTCTGAATCATTCTTTATCAAGCGTAACTTTTCAATTTCATCCGCCACAGGAACTAATTCTGCTTCTATGGTCTGATCGAATGTTTTGAACGCTGAATAGGTAACATGATTTTCTTCAAAACCTAACTTGTTAATTCCCAGTTTTTTAGCCTGCTCGGCAACCTCATCCTGAATCAACCCTTTTTGCAACACAACTTCATATCCAACACATTGCTTGGCAGCCTGCTCTGTATACCTGAAATCGGTGATGAACAGCGCCTTGTCAGCACTGATTAACACCATCCCGGCCGAGCCAGTGAACCCTGTCATATACCTGCGATTATATTCGCTAGTCACGAGCATTCCATCCACCCCAAGCCGTTGGAAACTTTCCCGCAATTTTTGTATTTTTTCCATAACCTATTCCTCCTCTTTTCCTGCTTCTCTTTTAAAAGCTTCAAGTGCTAGTTCATAGCCAAGAATCCCCAAACCGGCAATCTGCCCCTTTGCAACAGGTGCAACGACCGATTTGTGCCTGAATTCTTCCCGCTGGTAAACATTTGAGATATGTACTTCGATCACCGGACAGGTAATTCCTGCTATTGCGTCTCTGATGGCATAGCTATAGTGCGTAAATGCCCCTGGATTGAAGATTACTCCGTCTATTTCAGTGTCCTCAGCCTCATGAAGTTTGTCAATTAGTTCCCCTTCGTGATTGGATTGAAAACAGACTACCTCCATCTTCCTTTCCTTTCCAAGGTTAATCATCCGTTCTTCCAGGTTCTTCAATGTACTGACACCATATATTCCCGGTTCTCTTTTCCCAAGACGATTCAAGTTTGGACCATTGAGCATAAGTATTTTCATCACATTTTCAAACTCCCGTAAAAAAGAATGTTCACTATGAACATTCTACCATAACTATTTGCGAGAACTACTCTAACTCGCTCAAGAGGTGATCTCCTGACGATTTTTCTCCTCATTGCGATTCTCATTTTCCTCGTAGGAGATCGAATAGCCAACAAAAACACCATACAGTACGTAAAAACAAAGCGAAGTGACCAAGGTGTCCTTTGAGAGATCCCAAAATGGTTTGATGCCCGGAAACAGCGGATTGAGCACATAAAATACAAGGAAAAACAGTGCAATCCCGTAAGCTGCCCCAGCCCAGATGGAATTCAGCTTCCTCATGGTTACATAATAAATCATCGCTGCGCCTGCTGAAAAAATACCAATCGCTACGATGGATATAACTGTGCCAAGCCACTGCTGCTTCCAGTCTCCTAAAGCCCAGGGCTCCAATATTACGTTTGGTCGGATTTCGGTAAAATGAAATAGATAGGCCAAATAAGCGAGCAGACTCCAAAAAATGCCGCCGAACAATCCTGTCACGATGCTCATTGCAAGGAAGGACATCGGTTTTTCCCTTTGATTCTGTTCTAAGTTTTCATGATTTTCTGCCATTTGTTGCACCTCCGATGTTAGTATGTCCCTGTTCGGCAAAACCATTGCATCTCTGGAAAAAATGTTATAGATGCTTGCACTCCATATAGAGGTTTTTGCAGATATTTAGTAAAATGAAAGTAACAGCAATGGAACGAAGCTTTTCTATTCATATAAGCCATGAAAATGGCATTCTCTCGTTTAAATCGCTTTTAAAAAGGAAAAAGGGCAGGAGAAGCGTATAATTTTGAAGAACTTGTATAAAGTAATCGTTGGTAAGTTTAAAAGCTGGAAAAATTGCTCATGATGCTAGTAGGGAGGTGGCTTTCTTCTATGAGTCGAAATTTCAAGTATCTATTTTTAGGACTGATTGTCCTTGCAATCTTTGGTTTCGCTGTTAAGCTGTTTACCGATCCTGTCAGTATTCTCGTAACAATCGCAACAATTGCCTTGATTGGGGCCGCAATCTATTTCCTGGTGACTCGTATGTCCGGATCAAGTGCTGGAAGAGAACAAAAACGTGCTTTCCAAAAGGCAGCAAAGCGTTCCAAAAAACGTTTCCAGGCAAAAGATGCAAATGCATCTGCTAAGCGGTCAAAGATAAAATCCCTAGCATCAGCACGGAAAAAGAAGGATGCTCCGCACTTAACAGTCATAGACGGGAAAAAAAGCAAAAAAAAAAATCGGGCTTCCTTTTAAAGCTCGATTTTTTTCGGGTTATAAGAGATCAGTAATGCCATGATTTGAAAAATTTCTCCGCGCTGTTTTTTCCCAGCTTGATCAACTCTTGTTTTTTCTCATCCGTTAGTTGAAATTCAGTAGTCAAACTTTCCTCCATCGGAATGAAAATAATATTCTTTTCGTGCTTTCGAGAAATGTATCTGGAGTCATGGGCATCCTTCATCGTATCAAATAACGCATCGAACAATTGCAGCGCATTTTTAATGTTTTTCTTAGGCTGCTGAATCAGGTTTTGGCTTAGTTTGACTCCAAGTACCGGACGCATTTTCAACATTTTATCCTGGTCGAATAACCACATTGGGAAATTGCTCAGCACTCCGCCATCCACCACGATATTCGTACCAACCCGATCCCGCAACTTAACCGGTTCGAAAAAGAACGGGAGACTGCTGCTCATTCTGATCGCCTTTGCGACAGGGAAAGTCAATGGATCAATGCCATACTTTGGCAAATCATCTGGCAAGACCAAGATTCTTCCGTTTGTGAGATCTGACGCAATAATCCGTAAGCAACCAGGAACAAGATCGCCAAATGTACGAAGCCCTCGGGCAGCCAGGACTTCTTCGATCCAGCATTCTAACTCGTCGCCTTTATAGAGTCCGAGCCGCCAGTATACAAAGAGCCACTTGGTTAAGGCAGATGGAAAGAACGTTTTCCTTGGATCGAGGAGTTTTTTTAAATCAATTCCATCCAGAATGTCGGCCATCTCGGCACTTGTGTAGCCGGCAGCAAGCAAGCCGGCAATTATGGAACCAGCACTGGTTCCGGCGACTCTTTTAAACCGGAACCCCTGCTCCTCAATTGCGGCACAGGCACCAACCAGCGCCAATCCTTTGATTCCTCCACCGGAAAAAACGCCATCAATGTACATAGGAGTCACTCCCGTCGATGTAAACTCATCTATACATCTTTAAGCGTTTCCTTTGAAAAATAGTACAGCGTACAAGTAAAAAATTTTGATTTCATCCATTGTTTCCTGGACAATCCAGCAGTCAGCGACTAAACAGGACAATATAGTAAAGGAACATTGTGACCAATCCGACCGGAACCCCAAATGCCGCCCATTCCTTGCTGGTTATATTTAGTTTTCCGGCAGCGATAATATTCGGGATATTACCCGGGACCAGCATGCCTCCACTGATGACCAGTCCAAGCAAAACCGCCTTAATTGTTCCAGATTCCATTGCAGGACTGATTTCTGCTGCAGCAAGGGTAGCATTATCTAAGATCGCGGATATCATGTTTATCCAATACAACAGCCTTGGAGAAAGACCGATAACATATGCTTTGATCAGCGGCTCAAAACCATGTCCAAGGAATGTAAGTCCCATTACAAAGAGATAGATTTTAAAAGACCGAACAGCAATTTCCTCGTACGACTCAGGACGGGAGGCAGACTTTAAAGCTTTTTTTCCCACAATGGGTCTTACAAGGATCATCGACATCACGCCATAAATAGTGATAGCTGGAAGTACTTCTTTTCCGATTAATCTCCATAAATAAAAGAAGTCCTTGTCCAGTCTGCTGATGGTGATCGTTGCCAATGGCTCCCCCATCGGAGTAAGGGCAGCACCAATTCCAATCGAGAAGCATGCCAATATGGTAAAACGAACTTCCGATCTACGGTCAAGCGGAAGGACCTTTATCATCATAACAAGGATAAGCGCTGCTATGATGGCAGTTATCATACTAGATGCCAGTCCAAGAAAAACAACTGTCAACCCGAAAAATAACCTAGGAGACAGGAATCTGCTGCTCCAGAGGATTGATTTTTCCAATTCCGCCTTAAACCACTTTGCCAGCAATCCAGCTGCTAACACCGCAAGCGTGATATTAATAGGATCAGTCACCGCTTTTTCAATTAGCTGGCGATCCATCGTACCACTAATCGTTGCTGCCGCGAGGCCCATAGTGAACAAAAAAATCTCCAAATTGTGTTCAATTGTTTTAACGGAAAAAGGCAAAAATAACACCAGCAGCAAAATAATCATTAACCCGATCATCGTTTCTCCTGTCCTTTTTTCTATTTCTTTTACTATATATATATAGGAACAATCCTAAAATTTAGAACATAGAATTTTGGGTACATGGAAAGGCGATAAGAATGAACGAAGAAGAAATAGCCACGGCCTGGGCCGTGGCTATTCTATTGAGTGTAACTTATAAACCACACTTTAATTGCGCGTTACAGTTTGTACAAGTATTGCAGCCGCCGATTTCTTTTACCTCACCCTTGCGGCAGACTGGGCAAGTGTTGCCGATCTCAGAGCCAATCGTCACGTTTGTAGAACGTAATTCATTGATCGTGTCGACAAGGACAACGTGCTGCTTTTGTTTTTCTTGCTTTTCCCCTTCATCGTCCATTGAGTTCTCTTCTGCTTTCAGCGTCAATACTTGAGAATCGCGGGAGCCGTCCACATAAACGGTTCCGCCTTTCGCTCCGCCTTTATATAGGCGCTCATATACTTTTTCCACCTGATCAACGCTGTAACCCTTCGGTGCGTTGACCGTTTTGCTGATCGAGCTGTCAATCCAGCGCTGGATGATACATTGCACATCAGCATGGGCTTCCGGCTCCAATTCCATCGCAGATACGAACCAGTTCGGCAGGTTCTCAGGATCTGCCTCCGGATTGCGATCCAAGTATTCCTGGACGATATCTGCCTTCACCTCGATAAACTTACCTAGACGGCCGCTTCTGAAGTATGAGAAGCTGAAGTATGGCTCAAGGCCAGTTGAAACGCCAACCATTGTACCAGTAGATCCCGTTGGAGCAACAGTCAGCAAGTGTGAGTTACGAATTCCGTTTTCAAGAATCGACTCGCGGATGTCTTCAGGCATTTTCTTCATGAAACCAGTATTTGTGAATGCCTTGCGAAGTCTGTTTGTCTCTTCTTCTGTTCCACCTTGAAGGAATGGGAAGCTGCCTTTTTCCTTGCCCAATTCTACTGATGCTCTGTAGGCAGAAGTAGCAATGGTTTCAAATACCTTATCAACAAGCTTGTTTCCTTCTTCTGAACCGTATTCTGTTTCGCAATAAATCAGGAGATCGTGCATGCCCATCACACCAAGACCAACACGACGTTCGCCTAGTGCTTGTCTCTTATTATCTTCCAGGAAGTAAGGAGTTGCATCAATGACATTGTCCTGCATGCGTACACCAACTTCTACCGTATGCTTCAATTTTTCAAAGTTAACTGTTTTTGTTTCTTTGTCCGCCATTTCTGCAAGGTTGACAGCAGCGAGGTTGCAGACAGAGTTTGGTGCGAGAGGCTGTTCCAATTGTTATCCTAAAGGCTTTTTATCCCTTAGTTCTAACGGTTCGTTTCCCGTTAGTTCAGCATATCTTTTCATTACACACACTTTTCATAAATAATAGGAGATCTTTTCTTCCTCGATCTTCTCCAAAAACAGCTTTAGAAATTACCCTTAAATCTTTAACTCCAAATGAATTTTCAATTTGGTCAAGCATACTACTAATTGTAGTACTGACTTTATTTAAGGGAGTACTTAAAACTAAACTTGAATTGGCAACTGACCATTCGATAATGAATTGCTTTATTTCTCCATGAAGAACCTTTCTCTTGTTAACATATACTTTAGTTGCATTTTGAATTGCACTTTTTCCAGCACAAACTCTATTGCAAAACTTCTTAGGGGAACTTACAAGGGTTATAAACTCGGAGTTGCAAATCAAGCATCTTCTTTTTTCCCTCGGAGTTTTGATCTTGCCTTTTTGTGAAAGACCTGATTTTTTTAACCCGTCTAACATTCTTTGTTTTGCTCCACTATTAGAATTCCATAATTGCCTTGTATGCTCCCCGATTTTCCTCTTAGTAGCTGGAGAATGTTTTATATTAAAGTGCCCATTCAATGACCCTGATAACGATTTGTTGATAGTAGTATCTTTTGATTTAATCCATTTCGTTATAACAGAGTTTAAAGTGAAAGGTAGGTATTCATAAAAGTTTAAAAGTTCTTCATAAGAAATCAATTCATTATCTATTCCATGTAGAGTTTTAATTTTTTCTAAAGCCATTCTAGCGCCTTCTTTAGCTTCTTTGTTCCGAGATTTTATTTCAACAATCTTTGACAAAGAGCCGTTTTGATCGAAAATGAAAAAATCAGGTTTATAAATCTTATATCCTATATCAAAGGTTTTAGCCTCATAAGTCCAATTCACCTTATGATAGTCAAGATATATGGCGTATGCATACTCATATGAACTTCTTAAATAGAATCCTTTATAGAAACCTGCATAGCCTCTATTCATAAAAACCTCTCCATTATTTTTAGTGTTGTAATGTTGCGGCCTCGTGGATGGATTATATTCTGCTTTCGCAGGTTCACCATCTATGCGTTGCCCCTGTCCTTGTTTTTACTCAAGGCCTTCGGTTCGGATTCCCATCTCAGGGTTCCCGCTTTATTCCGCAATTTTTAACGTGAGGCAAACTAAGCTGCTCTACCACACGGGTTTGTCGCTACAACCTTCTGTCCATATGCCTGTGCGTTCGTCATGTCGTTGGCATTGTCGATGAAAAAAATGCCGGGTTCTGCTGAGTATGTCGCACAGATATTGACCAGGTTCCAGAGTTCTTTCGCTTTGATCTTTCTGTAGGTGCGTACTTTATAGCCGAGCTTTTCCCACTCACGTACGTCCCCGATTTTATGCCACTCTTCGTTATAAACTTTCATTGTTTCAGCATCATAGCTTTCAACGTCCGGGAAGCGAAGTTCATATTCAGCATTATTTTCGACTGCATCCATGAAATCTTTTGTCAATGTGACTGAGATATTTGCACCCGTTAAGAATTCTGAGTTATGGACTGTATAAGTTCCGCCTGTTGCGAGTTTTTCTTCTGCTGATCTAATGATATCTGCGCTAAAACCACCGTAGCCAGGAATGCTCTTATAGTTGACGATCCCCTGGTACATTGCTTCTTCCTGAATGGTTAGCGGCGTGAATTTCAATTTTTCTTTTGCCGTTTTCTTGATTGACTCGTCGTTTGTGTTTTCAATCAGGAAACGAAGGATTTTAGGGTTTTGCATTTTTGAAATGATGAACTCTACAATGTCAGGATGCCAGTCCGCTAACATGATCATCTGAGCACCGCGTCTTGACCCGCCCTGCTCGACTAGATGCGTGAGCTTGGCGATGTCATCAAGCCATGAAACCGATCCGGATGATTTTCCGTTTACGCCTCTGGCTAGAGTGTTGCGCGGTCTTAATGTAGAACCGTTCGTCCCTACCCCGCCGCCGCGGCTCATGATTTCCATGACCTGCTTGCGGTGCTCGGAGATACCTTCACGGGAATCCTTAACGAAAGGCATGACATAGCAGTTGAAGTAGGTAACATCTGTGCCAGCTCCCGCTCCATAAAGGACTCGTCCTGCTGGGATGAAATTCATGGATACTAGCTCTTGATAAAACTTTTCGAACCATTCCTTGCGCTTTTGTTCTGTTTTTTCAACTGCTGCAAGTCCTGTGGCATTTCGTTTTGCGATCTGCTCGTAAAACAGTTCGAGCGGCTTTTCCATCACGTCCAGTGAACGTTTGATAATCCCCGTAGTGGATTCTTCGGGATCATCAAGCACTCCGCGAAACTCTTCTTCTACAAGCACAGTCGCTGTCTTGTTTTCCCAATCAATAGCTTGTATGAATCCAAGTCCGCGTGCCGGGAATTTCGGATCCTCCTTAATGGTGAGGACAACAAAATCTCCATTTGACAGAGTGATTTTTTCTGTGTCTTTAAAAGTATAGCGGTCTAGCATCACTAGCCGAGAGACCCCTTTGTGGGTGAGTTTCATATCAGGTGTAATGGGGTGAACCGGAGGAAACAACTTAATATCCTCGTTCAGACTCTCCACATTCAAAGTCCTTTTTTCGCCAATAGTAATAGACATTTCTACAACTCCTTCAAGATTTTAAAACTATTCTTTACAGTGAAACTAGCAGAAAGAAACTCTAGCTACTTTTTTGAATTACCCTAACGTTATCATATCGAAACACCAAAAATCAATATGTAGTGTATTTTTTATTTTCGACAATACTATATATGGTGTTAAGGCCAAAAGAACTTTATTTTGTCAAACATGAAAATTATTAAAAAACAGAGAGAAAAAGAGATAAAGATCGAATTTTTCCCTTAAACGATCAAAAACAACAAATTTCGAGGGTTGCACTTTTTTCATTTTTCTCAACCTCTAGAAAATACTGGATAACAAAAAGCGCAAGCGCCTCGAACAGCCCCGACAAGCGCTGCCCGCCTAAAACGCCACGTCCTGTG
>NZ_JXIQ01000012.1 GCF_000934845.1 Mesobacillus subterraneus | reverse complement strand
ATACCCTTTTGCGAGCAGTTCCACCTCCATAAGGGTATCTCTCTTGCGGAATGATACCCTTATGCGTGCAGTTCCACCTTTATAAGGGTATCTCTCGGGCGGAATGATACCCTTATGCGAGCATTTCCCCCTCCATAAGGGCATCTATCAGGCGGAATGATGAACTTTTGCGTGCATTTCCCCCTCCATAACGGCATCTCTCACGCGGAAAGTTACGAATTTCATGGAGGCGACGCTGGACAAGCGTCTCGAGGGGGCTAGGCACTTTCACATTCTAAAAAAAAGAAAGCTGTCACCCTTCTTGTGGATGACAGCTTTCCCTTTTTAAAAGTAATTCTTGCTGATAATGATGATTCCTGTTCCGATAAACACTGATATATATAGTAAGTATATGAAAACGGAAAAATTCCATTGTTTTTTAATGGTTTCATCTTGATCTCCGGCATATTGTTCCTTTGCTTTCCCGCTTTTGTAAGCCAGGGTCAGCATGTACGTGATCAATGTTCCGCCAACTACTAACGTACCAAAAAATAAGATCGGAGCAAGTGAATCGATATTTGTTTTGTAATCATAAATGCTTGAATTGAATTTTTGCATAGTATCAAATCTTACCGTCTCTCTCATAATCGAAACAGACAGAATACTGATAAGACCAAGTACCCCGTTTAATCGGCTAAAATTCACGAGGTTATTTCTTGACAAATAAATCGACACTATATTGCCCAGGATGAATACGAGCCCCATTAAAATCAGCGGGTGGAGAATGATTCCGGCTGAGCTAAAATAATACAATGCGTCAATAAAGGTTAAAATCCCACTAATCAAGGAAATTTTATATCCTTTGCCTGCAAACCACTGCAAGTATTCCTGGTCCTTATCTTCTCTGTTCCGGTAGTACCAGCTATAGATCGTCATGAACATTCCCGTTATGAAGAACGAGAGCAGTAAGAACAGCAAATATCTAGGAAGGTTGAAAGCGTAAATATTCCAACCATCCGTGTTCATCGTTGTCCCGTTACTCGTATACCAATCGACCCATTTTTCAGGGAAAAGTTCTTGATAGCTGAAAATATGCATGATTCCACCGGCAGCGACCACTAGGAGGATGGAGAGAATCGGAAAAATAGCAGTGCTTTTTTTCGCTCCCAATTTATTTTTGAAATAAAATACATATAACATATAGTAAGAAACTATCAAAATAGGAATAAAAGCCATTACCCAGGAAGCAGAAAGATTATTTGCTGTATACCATGGTCCATCATAGATGATTTGAGTAAAAAGCAATGGCGCTACCCCAAATACAATTGCTAATGAAAAGGACACTTTTGCAACCTGTGTCATCGTAATAGAAGCAATATTCCAATTTGCATCCTTTTTAAAAAATCCATAGATGCCAAGTCCAAGTCCACCGATCAGTAAGTTCACAAAAAGCATATGAAAAGTCCAAGTTACCACCATAAGAAGCTGTATTACCCAGGGATAAAAATCCACCCCACCTGGGTAACGTAAGCTTTCGAGCATCATTTGTGTATCCAGAACGCTCACCCCTTTATTTCTATTTAGTTCTGTGCTTTTTGGCTCTCTTCAGCCAGTCTTTTTTTATTAACATCAGCAAGAAAGGCTGCCAGTGCCTGCTTCTCTTCTTCCGTTCCAACTAGTTTAGGCATATACGCCGCGCCACCTAATTCAGGATGACCGCTAAGCCGCGCCTCTAAGAAGTCATAGATGATTTTTTCATCGGTTAACGTTTCGATCTTTTTTGTCAATGATCTCGCGCCATTCGGTTCCACGCTATGACAGGCCGAGCATTGCAATAACGCCACCGTGCGTCCGGCATCAACTTTGTTATCCGCTTCTATCGTCTTCATCGACTCAGGGACAAACGGGTTTACACTTAGTAATCCGTTTTTGTCAATCGTTTCTACTTCACTTTTCACTTTTTTAGCAGGTATGTCCCGAGCAATAATTTGGTTGCTCCACATAAATTCTCCGACAACAAAAGGCTTCCTAATTGTTTCCCTAATCTTCTCCTCTGGATAAAGCGCAAGCGCCAAAACAAACAGGAGCATCAAAATAGCTGGAGTGGCGCGCTTCACTCTCTTTGAAGTAATGTACGTAATAATGAAAAAAGTGATTGTAACAATGACCATTGAGAATAAAGATGTCTTAAATATGTCTGTGATTGCATAATCCAAAATTTCTGAAGACCGCTGTGGTACGGTCTGAATGTAGAGCAGATAGAACAATGTGCCAAACGTTATTCCGCCAATCCCCCACATCGACATAACGCGGTATATACTGGATTTCAACTCTTGATTTTCCAGTCTCGTCGAAATGACAATTCCCATTAAGGCAGCTAACGCAAACATATAACTTGCCCTCATAAACGCGTGCGGGAAATAATTCAAGTTATAAAATGCATCCATGGCGCTTCCTGAAGTAAACCACGCATCACCACCAGGTGACAGCATGAAAGACAAAATACCGACAATCGCCAAGAGTGTCATAAAGGATGCAGCTGCAAACATCCAAGTGAGCCTCATATAAGACTTTGCATCAATTTTGTTGATAATATAGTACAGGACATAAATAATGATTACCTCAGTTACAAACCAAACCCATTCTGCAGCCCATACCCAGCCAAAATTATGAATGAGCGCAGAAATCCCTCTTGGACTTGCAACAGTAGTCGCAAACCATATACCAGGCCCTGTTATCGAGCCAATCACATAGGATGTGATCAGCAAGGTAAAAATATATTTTTTCACATAGAGCATGATTTCTGGCTTTTTCTCTCTATATGATTTAGTAGCCAAATAGGCTAATAGGAAGGATGCACCTACTGACATGTGAGAAAACAGTACATGAACCACTGCAGTTATCGCAAGGATATTATTCGACCCAAAATTCGGTACATACCACAGTGGATAAAATCCGATGATATCTTCCATGTTTTCTCCTCCTTTACTTTTCGTTGTCCTTGTTCTTTATGTCTTTCATGGAATCCACTTCATACATTAAATCATCTGGAATTTGTCCACCCGGATAGTCCTTGTGCTTATCTTTAAAAAACGGCCTATCATGGGAGTTTATATAGGCTGCTAGATTAACGGCTTGTTCGGTTGTTAAGCTTCCTGGTTTGATATTTCCCATTTGGGCTTTCGGCATATCGTTTTTAATAAAGGCACCGATCGTCCGAATCCGGTTCATACCTGCTCCGTCGTTGTAAGAATCGTCTCCCCAAACCGCTAAACCGTTTTCAGACGCCGCATCTGTTGCATGACAACTGATACATGCGGTATTAAACAATTTTTCTCCTTCTTCAATATTTGGTTCAGGCAAGTCTCCCTCTAGCTTCTGAAGCGCCCAATCCCGCTCTTTTACTTTTTCTGGAACATTTTTAGAAATAAAGTCTATATAGGCAACCATCGCTTTCAGTTCAGTAGAGTCTTCAGGCAGTGGCTTGCCGTTCATACTCCTAACGAAGCAGCCATTAATTCTTTCATCAAGTGAAACTATTTTTCCATCTCTGACATTGAATTGAGGATATGTTTTGGACACGCCGATCAAGTTAAGCGAGTTAATCGAACCTGCTTCTTCCCCACTGGCATGACAGCTGATACATGACATCGTATTCCCGACATTTTCTGGTAATTCAGTGTCGGTATGGATCATCAGTTCTTTTCCGCGTTTGATCAAGTCAGCGTTTTCTTCTTCATCTGCGCTGCTCATTGCTGGTACAGCCGGTGCTGATGTTAATTCTGAGTTGTTTCCGTTATAATAATGGGTGACTATTAGATAGATCCCGAACGCAAACACGATAATGGAAACTGCCTTTAATCCTGTGATTATTTTTTTCAAAATGACTGCCCCTCCTCTAATGGTAATGAGAATCTTTTTTATTTAGAATGATTCCAATTCCCATATTAAACATTTCTTGTTTATAAGTTAAATATTAATATTTAATATTACTTATTAGTATTTTTTATAAAAGGGTGAATTCAATGAACTTAGAAGCACTTAAAATCTTTCTTACCTTAGCAGAAGAAAAGAATTTTACAACTACTTCCAAAAAACTGCTCATATCCCAGCCAAGTGTCAGTTTGCACATAAAAAATTTAGAGGAGGAATTGCAAACTAAACTTTTTTGGCGGACGACCAAACAATTAAAAATTACACCCGAAGGCTTAATTTTGTATGAGAAAGCTAAACAAGTCCTTCACTTAGTGGAACAAATAAATGAGGAAATAAAACAGAGGCAAGGAACGATTAGCGGGGTATTAAAGATAGGGGCATCATTTACAGCTGGAGAATATCTCCTGCCTAGAATATTATCCAGTTTAACCCAAAAATACCCTGACATGAATTTAGAAATTGAAATCGGCAATACCAATAATGTTGCTGAAAGGATCAATTCTTTGGAATTAGATATAGGAATCATTGAAGGGGATATCGGTTTTCCTGATTTGCGTTCAGCAACCTTTTTCAGCGATGAACTATTTATCGTTGCCAATTGTGACCATCCTTTAACTGTAAAGAAGGAGGTGGACATCCAATCATTACAAGACCAAACGTGGATAAAACGCGAAGAAGGCTCCAATTTGAGAGTTTATTTGGACCAGTTTTTATCCAGCAATCAGCTTCGGGAAAAACATACGATTGTCTTTAATAGCAATGAGGGCATCAAAGAAGCGATCATTCATGGAGCAGGCATGTCCTTACTTTCTTCCACTATGATTGAAAGGGAGCTCCTACATGGATATATGGGGAAAGTCCAATTTACAAAACAGGTTGATTTCCATCGAAAATTTGCTTATCTTTATTCTCCTTTTATGGAAAACAATCTTCTTGTCCGGACTTTTATTGAAGAACTTCAAGATAACCCGCTTAGTCTCCTTGTGAATCAGATGCGGCAGGGTGAATCCACCTAGCAATTCAACAGACAATCGTGAAATAAAGATGAAGGATGGGAATTCAAGGATGCTAAAGGATTTGATGAACCAAAAAAACGAAAAAATGAATACGACGAAGAGTTTGTACCGGTTTATCCATCGTCATAAGTCTGTTTCTAAAATCGATATGCAGACTGAATTCAAAATTCCATTATCGACTTTGAATAGGATGCTTGATCAGCTGGAGACGATGGGATTAATTCGGAAAAGTGGCTTAAGTGACCCAAATGGAGGCAGGCCGCGCGTGTTGTATGAAATACTCCCCACCGCTGGTTATATTTTCGGCATTGCCATCAGCAGATCTCATGTAACGGTATTATTGCTTAATTTGCGGTTTCAAGTTGTTGGCGAGAAACGGTTCATCGTTACAAGGCTTCATACACCTAACAAAACAATGAAGGAAATTCAAAAGCAAATTCAACAATTGCTAGCCGAAAAGCAAGTGGACAAGGATCAACTTATCGGTATCGGAATTGGTGCTGTCGGACCTTTGAACAGGGAGAAAGGAATGATTTTAAATCCAGAGGCGTTTCCAGCAGAGGGTTGGCTTAATGTACCGATTAAGGATATTATCGAGGATGCTTTATCAGTACCAGTTTCCCTAAATAATGGTGCTGATTTGGCAGTTCTTGCTGAGTATTACTTCCAATATCCTAGAGTGGAAAGCATTTTATATTGCACGATCGGATATGGATTGCGTTGTTCTTTTATTCAGGAAGGGAGTTTATTGAATAAAAAGGATGGAGATGCAAGTTCCTATGGTCATATCGCCATTGAAGCGATAAATGGCCGACCATGCTCCTGCGGAAAAAAGGGATGTTTAAATACTTATGTCACATTCGATGCCATAATGGATTCCATCAAGCCAAATGATCTTCCATCATTCCAACCCGTTGAAAATATCGCCGAATACTTAGTTAGCGAAATTCGCAATGATAATCCAATTGTTAAAGAAGCTATCATGAACTCCGCACTGTACCTAGGAATCGGAATTGCAAATATGGTCAAAATCCTCCATCCAAAGATTGTCGTCCTTGATGGCCAGCTTGTTCATGCCTATCAAGATTACTATTTGGAAGTGAAGAAAGCGATTCAGGAGAATCGTATCAACCAGAGCAATGACATTCTCGAAATCCGCATGAACTCTTTTGGGGAGCAAACGACCGCCATCGGAGCAGCCGTTCAAATCTATCACGAAAAAATCTAAAACTTTTTCGTTGTTGATAAGCTGCTAGCGGATCCATGCTCTCTTAGACTCCAATTCTGCGCATGGAGACATCCGAGCGGGTCGTGCGCAGATTGGCTCTTATTTTATGAACAACCTATTATCCTCTTTGATTTAGCACCCGTTTTAACGTTTCTTTCTCTTCTAAAATTTCTGTTGCAGTCCGGACGCCGAGCCTCCTGATCACCGATAACGGAGGACACCACCCTTGTAGAGAATGCTGTAGCATAAACACTGCTGCAATTGTGGAAATTAGAGACCATTTTTTATTTCTTATCGCCCCGATAAACGTTGTCACAACAACAATAAGCGCGAAATTAACCTCAAGTGTCCGCTCTGTATCCCACTCGTAATCAAGTTCTTTGATTCTCGCCTTAATGTCTTCGTCACTTTTTTCGGTATATTGCTCAATATTCCGTTCTGTTCGAAATTTAATTTCTCTATTTACTCTTGGACTCGAAAACATATTCACCTTCGTAGTCGTAGGGGGAAACAGCATCTTTATGGACATCGTTATCTCTCCAGTCTTTTTTTAAAAAGTAACTTGCCTCAAATCGGTAAATCTAGCGAACCATATCTGAAATCCTTGAATAGTATTAATTCGAGGAGGGAAATGACTATGGATTATCAGCAAACAGCAACATTGGCTTGGCATGAATCACTTGAACTACATGAAATTGTCGTGTTTCAATCCACCTGTTTAGTTAGCATGAAGCAAAAATATCCAAATGTTTCTAATCATGAATTAAAAGGTTTGTACAAGGAAGTTATTTTGGATTCAAAAAGCAGACCAGAAGGATAAATGTTCTGGCCTGCTTTTTTCATTTGCCCTTCCTTATGAAAGAAAAGTATTATTTTCCACTTCCGGATTGTGTTCCTGCGCGAAAAACGCTTGGACTTGATCACTGTCCTCTGGCACAATCTCATACATAGCACCTATTTCGGTTATTTGTTCACTTGAAGCTTGACGAACCGGATAATAGCCTCTCTCCACCATATATTGCCATACATCATAGGCGTGTGAACTGCTCATAATAAAAGCCGTTTGGCAAAATGCACGGATGTCAGGATGGACCATCTCCATTGCTGACCAAGCATATTCTCTTCCTGCTCTTTTTAAAGTCAACAGATAGGCAGTTGCCATTTCACGATCATTCATGTTTTCCATTTCTGTCCTAGGCTGGATAGGCAGAGTTTTGACATTGTTCGTAGCAATGGCGTTGTTATGTACGATATTTTTTAACATAGGAATTGTTTTTGTTGGCACCTCCAGTTTATTCAAAAATTCCACCTTCATATTGTAATCCCTAACATGCATTGGATAATGCCTTTCCAGGATCATTTTGAATTCTGGATCTTGAACATGATGTAACATGTAAGCCATATTGGTTAAAGAATTGACACAACTCATTGTTAATTCATTCAATTGATACAATTCATGTGTGGAAAGCTGCATTTTATTCCCTCCCTTTCATTTTCGGTTCTGTTTATTTTGCAAAAATCGCTCGTTTTTATTCATCAAGAAAAAAATTTACACACTTTTAACCAAAATGGTCAAAAGTGTGTTACACTATAAATAAAATCAATTATTCGAGAGGAGAACAATATGAAATGGAAATTGTTATTTGAGTTATTTGTTGTCTTCTTTAAAATTGGACCAATTTCATTTGGCGGAGGATATGCGATGATCCCGTTAATTGAACGGGAGATTATCGATAAGAAAAAATGGATACGCTCTGAAGAAGTTTCAGAGGTGTTTGCAATAGCTGGTACCGCACCTGGAGCAATCGCCGTTAATGCGGCCATCTTTATTGGGTATCGGCTCGCGGGCTTTTTAGGTGCATTGGCTGCGATGATCGGCGTGTTGTTACCAACCACGGCAATTGTTATGCTGTTGGGTTCGCTTTATTTTTTATTTAAGGATAATGCGCTAGTGGAGGGGGCTTTTTTAGGGATACGTGCCGCAGTTGTTGGCTTGATTACGTATGCAGGAATCAAGGTTGCCCGCACTTCGATTATTGACAAACCTACGTTCATCTTATTCTTTTTGATCCTGCTTTCCTTGCTGTTTTTACACCTTAATCCGATCCTAGCAATCTTCATTGGCGCCCTTGCCGGAATCCTGACAATGACAGCTAAGAAAAAAATCCAACAAAAGCGAGAGGAAAAAACACACTTTCAGAATAAACAAATAAGGGAGATATCTAAATGATTTTAATTAATTTATCGCTTCTTTTTCTTTTTATCGGGGTTATATCATTTGGCGGAGGATTTGCCATGATCCCTGTTATTGAAGCAGAAGTCACTAAGCGCGGTTGGCTCACTACGTCTGAATACACAGATATTATTGCTGTTGCAGGTATGGCACCTGGGTCCATTGCTTCCAATAGTGCTACTTTAGTGGGATATCATGTTGCTGGGGTTCCCGGTGCGATTGTATCCTCCATAGCGATAACATTTCCATCACTTATCCTAATCCTGCTCATCGCAGTTTCCTTCAATAAAATTAACCAGAGTCCGCTCTTCCATTCTATTTTCTACGGTCTTCGTCCGATAGTGACCGGATTGATCCTGTTTGCTGCGATAAAATTCGCGATTTCGAATGGATTGATCGCGAGTACATTTTCATGGCAAATGGTGATCTTATTAAGTATATTTGCCCTTTCCTTGTTCGTCCTTCTATATTATAAAGCGCATCCTGTCCTCGTAATTCTCGCTTCAGGAATAGTGGGAGCCGTTATTTTTTCCTAATTTCATGAGGAAAAACTAGGCTCTCATTTTTTAGGCATCACTATACTGGGGCCAAAATTCCAAATACAATAACCTCGGTAACCATTAACAAGGAAACATCTATTTTGTCCGTAAAAAAAATCACCAATACACTATTCGAGAGGAACATCATGATCAATAGTAAAGTCATTCTCAATGATTTCTGTTTAATCCTTGTAACATCTAAGTACTTAACAAAAAAGTAATTGAATAGTAGAACAAGAATGGTATTTATGATCATGGGAATACCCCTCATATCCTGAATTCGGAATAGCAAAAACAGTTCCTTAAGTCCTTTCTATTTGCGGTGTTGCATCCTTTTGCTTTACCTCGATGTGATAACTCGTCTTTTACCGACCTAGTTAACATTGATAGAAGGGTAATGAGAATCCCTATTGCCGCGATAACAAACTGATGATAAATGATCGCTAATCCGGCTATAAATAATCCAATGGCTATGAATAATGGCAATATAGAAGGATTCGGCATGTGAATCATGCCTGCCGGCTCAGCGTCAACGAAGCCTTCATCCTTCCCGCCGTATTTTTGTGTGAAGAAAGCATCCAGGCTTTTGACAAGTGGGACCTGGACAAAATTATATTCGGGCGGAGGAGAAGAAATGGCCCATTCCAATGTCCTTCCATCCCATGGGTCATTTTCCATCATTCCTGGAACACGCATATTAACGATCGTAACCAGGAAATTGATAGCACTGATAATGGTCCCAAAGCCAGAAATTTGCACGCTAAGCAAATAATAATCTACTCCCACTCCAGCACTATCTAAAGCAAGTGATGAGTACGCAGTCCAGCCTGCATCCGGCAAGGCACCGAAGAACCAGCTAATATTTAGCAAAACTCCGCCGAAGAAAAACAACCAAAACCCCAATGCATTCAGAAATGGGAAAGCTACATCCCTTGCCCCAATTTGCAACGGCACAATAAAATTCATCAAGCCAAACAAGATCGGAAGGGCAGCAAAAAACATCATCGTCGTACCGTGCATAGTAATCATTTCATTATAAGTGGACGCGGATAAGAAATCATTATTCGGTACGATTAGCTGAATTCGAATTAATATTGCTTCGATACCAGCCAATAAAAAGAAAAAAACAGCCGCAAATATGTACATAACTCCAATTTTTTTGTGATCCACAGTTGTCAACCAATCCATTAGCACAGATTTTCCCTCTGCCGTCTTTAAATAACTCTCCAACATAAACCCACCTTTTTTTGAAGTTATTTAATAAAAAATACATTATGATTTTTTATACCCAAAAACAAGCTTCTCTAAACAGGTGGTTAAAAGATCCTATAAAAAAAAAAGCTGAATAGGAGTTATCCTATCCAGCCATTTTTTTAAATATGTTTCTTGCAAAAATACCAATCTACACATTCATAATCAGAATTATTGACGCGGTTTTCGGCTTCCTCTTGCGTGCGTGGCGGTTTTACAATAACCTTCTCCCCTGGATTCCAGTTTGCCGGAGTAGCTACTTGATGTTCATCTGTTGTTTGCAATGCCTTTACAAGACGGACTATTTCTTGCATATTTCGTCCTGTGCTCAACGGATAGTAAATGATGGCTCGGACAATTTGTTCTCCATCTACTACAAATACCGCTCTTGACGTCTCGGTACTTCCACCCTCTGGCATTAACATACCGTAACTAACGGCTACCTCTTTATTTAAATCAGCAATAATGGGAAACTCCAGTTTCACATGAAAATTTTCTTCAATGTTTCGAGCCCAGGCTATGTGTGAATGGACACTGTCAATGCTTAAACCAATCAATTCCGTGTTAAGTTCCTTCAGCTCTGGATAAATCTCTTGGAATGCAATGAACTCAGTTGTACAAACAGGCGTGAAATCGGAAGGATGAGAGAAAAGAATAAACCATTTCCCCTTATAATCTTCACTGGAAATCATTCCGTGAGTAGTTTCAATCTTAAATTTTGGTGCTTTGTCTCCGATTCGCGGTAAGCTAATTACCTTTTCGGAATTTGTTGTTTCTTCCATTTGATAACAACTCCTTTTTTATAATGATTATTACTTAGTTATTATTTCATTGTTTTAATATTCAATCCATAGGGGAAAACCCCTATTATTAATTTTCTCTCATTATACCTTTACCCTAAATTTTTAATTGATATCCTAAACGATCAAATGATTGGCGAGCACACTAAATGGAGCCCCTTTTTTGATGGGGGCTCCATTGTTTTGGATTTAGTTCATAGCGGTTTGTGCGGCTTCTAAATCTACAGTCAGCTGCTCAGACAGATTATTTGGATGGTAATACCCTTTTAAAGGTAAGCAGCTCATGAAGCTCGTAAGTTTCATGTGGTGCAAGGTATTGTATATTATTCATTGTTCAACTTCTCCTCGTTTTTTATTGTTGTCTAAAAGAAGCTTGTGCCTGATTTTGATTATAAGGCTGGTATCCATGCATAGGATCCATAGTGTGTTGGGTATGAAGCTGTGATGTTACTCCCTGTTCAAGCTGATTACAGAGATTAATCACTTCTTGGCAGCGCTGTATCGCTTGATCATGTCCAATTAAGGCTTGTTCTATTGTTTTAACAGCTTGTTTCTCGCGACTTTGTAAATGATCCAGCATTTGAGCGTTTTGTTGTTCTTGCTGCATCAATTGTCGATATACCATGCTTGCTTGTTGCGTTTGCTGGATTAGCTGTTGAGCAATCTGGCGGCTTTGGTTAATTTGCTGAACACTGGTGCTATTATTAGTTTGAAACATGTGAACGCCCTCCTCCATTTGATGTAGAGCCTAAAAAACAGCTCCGAAGCTTATTATCTGCACCGATAGAGCAAGTATTCAGGGAAAAATTACTAGTGGGTTTTTATTTCCGATGATTTCTATGTATAAGGAAGGATAAAACTTCTTATAATAAGGTTGATTTTCCGATTTGAAAATCTTTTTAAAAAAAAGAATGGAGGAAGAATAGGTGGACTCTAACTATACAGAAAAATCGACCGACAACAAAATCGAATCTCCATCCGTCACGCAACAACGGAAGGAACTTGAAAAACAGAATCATGCAGGAAATACAAAGGGAACTACGAACGAAATTCAACAAATGGTAACAGACGAGGGTGTAAACCAGTAATAGGAGTTCCACGTTGTTCTTGGAACCATAACCCACGAACAACGTGGAATAAATGAAATCCACAATTCAGACAGCGCAAAATTTATAACTCGTCTTTTCACTGAGCGTTTGGCTGTTCCCTCTGTTCCTGCACTCGACCCTCAGATTCCTGATTAATTTCCTTGGCAATTTCATCTAAAAATTCATCAGATAATAAAGGACGATTCTCTTTAAGCATAGTGCTTCCCTCCTTATCCTATAATAGTAAAACATGACAAAAGAAGTGCGAATCAACAGTATTAAATATAGCCTGATCCTTGATCAGTTAATCTAAAATTTTTATTTACTTTTACATTCTGCAGGAGTATTATTATCAACAGTTTCCTATTTCTATATTCGCTGAAACCTTTTGGTACGGGGAAACCAGTTATGTGGATTCTAAAGAATCCGGGGGTGAATCCTTTTTAGGTAGGGCTACTCAAAGGTCCGAATCCGACAGCTAACCTCGTAAGCGTTCAATTGAGAAGGAAAGTGGAGCTTGCAGACAAAAAATCATGTCTACAGGTCTATTTCTTATGGCTTGTAGGCATTTTTGCTTTCTTAAACTCGATGTAGAGTACAACGTTTCGCAACAGGGTAAAATAATTTGATAAAATTTAATTTGGCGGGTGAATTTAGTGTTACCTATGTTAAAACGATTTTTAATTGGACGGCCATTAAAATCTACTGAACTAGGAGAACAGAGACTTAACAAGACGAAAGCATTAGCGATCCTTTCTTCTGACGCTTTATCATCCGTTGCATATGGCCCAGAACAAATATTAATTGTTTTAATTACTGTTGGTATGACAGCGTTCTGGTACTCTATTCCGATTGCAATCGGGGTCTTACTCCTTTTAACAGCGTTAATATTATCTTATCGGCAAATCATTTATGCATATCCTCATGGCGGAGGAGCGTATGTTGTCTCAAAAAATAATTTAGGCATGTTGCCCGGATTAATTGCCGGTGGGTCTTTATTGGTAGACTATGTGTTAACAGTCGCTGTAAGTGTTTCAGCAGGTACCGATGCAATTACATCTGCTTTCCCGACTTTACATGGCCATAATGTAGGAATAGCTATTGCTTTTGTTATATTCCTTACCGTACTTAACCTGAGAGGGGTAACAGAGTCTGCTTCCATTTTAGCCTATCCCGTTTATTTATTCGTTCTCGCTTTATTCATCTTAATTGCTGTGGGGCTCTATAATATTGCCACTGGTGAGATTCCGCCCACTTTACATTCACCAATTGGCACTCCCGTCGCAGGAATTAGTTTGTTCATCCTTTTAAGAGCGTTTGCCTCTGGCAGTTCGGCCTTAACGGGAGTGGAGGCTATCTCCAATGCAATCCCAAATTTCAAAGATCCTTCCCCTGTTAATGCGTCGAAAACATTAATGGCGATGGGTGGATTACTTGCGTTACTTTTTTCAGGAATTGTCTATTTAGCCTATTATTATGGAGTTATTCCAAGTGCAGATGTCACAGTCATCTCACAAATAGCAGAAATGACTTTCGGACGGAATTACATGTATTTTTTCATTCAAGGAACTACCGCTTTGATATTAATCCTTGCAGCAAACACAGGCTATTCGGCTTTCCCTTTGTTGGCGGTTAACCTTGCGAAAGACAAATTCATACCGAGGATGTTTCTTGTTAGAGGAGACCGATTGGGATACTCTAATGGCATCATCATACTTGGGATTGCGTCCATTTTATTAATTATTTCCTTTCAAGCGGAAACAGAGCATCTCATCCCTTTATATGCGTTAGGTGTGTTTATTCCTTTCACCTTATCCCAGACAGGAATGATGCTTAAGTGGATTCGTCAAAAGCCTAAAGGATGGATGCCGAAATTTATTATTAATACAATTGGTGCTTTCATCAGCTTTATCGTTTCTCTCATTTTCTTTTTAACAAAATTTACACAAGTATGGTCGATTCTACTTTTCTTGCCTTTCATCATTTGGCTGTTTCATCGTATTAGAAAACATTATGAAGCGGTTGGAGATCAGTTACGATTAACGACATGCGAGCCTTCTTCGCCGATTGAAGGAAATGTGATCATTGTACCTGTGGCTGGTTTAACGCATGTGGTGGAGAACTCCTTAAATTATGCAAAAGCCTTGTCTGCTGACCAGATCCTTGCAGTTTATGTTTCCTTTGAACGAGATGATGAAAAGAAGTTTGAAGAAAAGTGGAAAAAATGGCAACCTGATATTAGACTAGTGACTTTACACTCTCATTATAGAAGTATTATTAACCCCCTCACCAAATTCGTTGATACCGTTGAACATAAGGCTAAGGAAGCAAATTATCAAGTAACGGTGATCATCCCACAATTTATTCCTAAGAAGGGATGGCACAATATACTTCATAATCAATCAAGTTTATTAATTCGCGCCTTCCTGCTTTACCGCAGGAACGTAGTTGTTACTACAGTACCTTATCATTTAAAAAAATAGTATCTGAAAAGGACCATTTATTTTTAACGGGTTCCGTTTCCTATCGCAAAAACCATTATTTACACATTAAAATGTATACCTAATTGCACCGCAAAATGTGGTGCCTTCTGCCATATAAAAAGTAGCCAACATCAAGCTGAGCTACTTTTTGTGTTTATTTTATTGGCTTTTTAACTAATACTACCCATTACTGAAAAAATGAAAAAAGAACAATAACTAAATAAATATTAAAACACTTGAAATAAGCATCTTACGTTACTATTTTTTATATTCCGTAAAGTCTGCTTTAAGGTTACCATTAGAGTCTTTTTTTATTTCAAGAAAATAGTTACCATTACCCCCAGAAACCCATTTACCATTTAGCTTTTCTTGAAACAAAATTTGCCAAACACCCTCATTAACATTATCAATTTTTTCAATCATTATTTCATTTTTGTTAATATCGTCATGTTGCATAATAGCTGTAATAGCGGTATTCTTTATGTCATCCTCAGTTATCTTTTGAGAAGCACATCCAGATAGAACTAGAATAATAGCTAAACTTAATATAATAAAATACGATATCTTTTTCAGAAATCTCCCCTCCTTATTAACTCTTCTGCGTCGTTAGCACAATAGGAAAAAGAGCAGTCGATCATGTAATTTTGTTCAACTATTGCCCCCGTTAGCGAGTAATGAGTAGGAGCTAATTTGTTCTTCCTTCAAACAAACCATCTCCATAAACTCCTGATTTCCAATAGAGATTTCCCTCCTTATCATAAGCTTCAATTTTAAGTGGATCAGATTCACCATTTAGCGATTCCTCTAATTCATCAAATGTAGTAAACCAATGTCTCTTACCATCATTGATATCAATTATTTCTGCTTGATGTTCGACTGTCCTTTGCTTCACAATCACTTTTGTTATTTTTTCATCTGTAATAATTCCAGCAAATATAGCCATACCTGACATATTGCTCATTGTCCAATCGAATCCATCATGTGGGTTCAATTCAGCATTTGATGTACCTTGAAAGTAATCATCTTTTTCTCTATAAAAAGAAGCTCTAAAACCACTTTTATCTTTATATAAAATCATTTTACCACCCTTATGGTCTTCAATATGAAGAATATTGGTGGATTTAGGAAAAGGCACTCGTTTCATAATTTGTTCTTCAACGTTAATTTGTTCTTTTACGCTACATGCACCTGTTATAATAATAAAAATAAATAAAATAACTATAGAAAATAATGTTTTTTGTTTCAAATTAACCTCTCCCACTACAACTTTACCATAAAAATCCATTACCCCTTATTAAATATTCCTGCTCCTATAGCTTAATAAGGAATTCAACAAAAAAGTACATAAATCCTTCCTGATCAACTCTCCCTTAACTCTTCACTAAGTTTTAGTTTTCCCTTTTGAAAACCTTATTTTGTTCTATAACTGTACATCCATTATTCCGGAATGTTTTAAGCATTGGAAGGTTGTTGTGACCAGTGCAGCCAATATAATGGGTGGCCATAAAGTCATTTTTTAATATTTCTAATGCTTGCTGATGAAGAAGTTTGCTTTTTCCCTTCCCTCTTTCGTTTGGAATGATGCCAAAATAAAATATCCTTCCTTCTTCTGAAGTCCCAGGTTCTATATGGGGCATAATTACTCCGATTGGATTTCCCTTATCATAAGCAATAATACAAGATTTCTTATAGTTGGGGCCTAATTCCAACTCTACACTACGCATTTGTTCGTCAACATCTAGCGAAGAAGGTGCATTTAATGATCCTTTCATAGATTCCTCCCAAACCCTTTTAAACTCTGCTACCGAAAGTTCGTGTAAATCCTTTAGTAAGAACCCGTTTTCAACCTTAGATGAATCATCTAACACCTTATGGACAGTAACATTTTCATCATGTAACTTAAACCCATTTTCTATTAAAAGAGAGTCTACTTCTTTGTTGAATTTACTATTAACCAGTATATTTACATTTTTACAGTTTTTTATAAATGACTGTCCCATCAGATATGTTATAAGTTCAATTAGTTCTTGATTCGCCAGAATTTTTGTATCTTCTATAGTTACAAAGTTTTCTCCTTTTACAATTTTTATTCTTGCCAATGAATTAGAATTGCTTTGTGAATTCTTTACCTCCATCTTTTCAGCCCCTTAAAGCACAAATATAAAAGCATGGGACCACAGATGATCCGCAGTCCCACTCTATCATTCATTATTCAAATTCGATTATATTCCTAACAAACAAGTGCTTACTTTTATAAACAATTAAACTGACAACTGCAAGGAGTATTCCTGAGATCATAAACACGATTCTTATTCCCAGTAAATCTGCTAACAGTCCCATAACAAGAGAGCCAACGCCAAAGATTCCAGTGCCGATAGCCCCTAACGAAGTATAAACCGTTGATAACTGTTCTTTTGTAACGCTGGTTTGTATCACTGTTTGTTGAGGTATGCCTTTAATTTGACCAAAAATCCCTACAAATAGCGACAATAGGAGTGCAGCGATTGGTATGCTGTTTATGCTAAATAGTAATGTGACTAAGGAGCTTAGGATTGAACCAATAAATATAAAGGTCCCCAATTTCTTTTCAATGATAGAAGAATATTTAATACAATAAACACTTCCTAAAATCAATCCTATAAAGAAGGCACCATTAATAAATCCCCACCACTGTCCACCAACCTCTAAAGCATCGTTAACAAACACAAGGAGTATGGCTGCTATCCAAACCGTTCCTGCGATTGTCTCAAAGAAGTCTAGCCAAGCAATCTTTCTTAATACCGGAGTGTTAGATAAAGTTACCCATCCCTCCGTAATCTGTTTAAATTTCCCTTTAGCAGCCTCAACTCTATTATCAGATACATTTTCTAAAAGGCTGAGCAAGATGCTTGCTCCTATAAACAAACCTCCTGCTAACCATACCAGCTGCTGTGAGCTCATAATAATTAAGAATAAACTCCCTATGAACCACATCACTGCTTGTATGATCTGTGTAACAGTTTCTGCAAGTCCATTGGCTTTCATTAATTGACTAGGATTAACATAGTATGTAATTAATGTCTGCCTTATTGGATTTGCGCTTCCATCTAGTAAAGCAATCAATCCTATGATTAAGAAAATCAAATAATAATTTGATGCTGTAACTCCCACTAACATAAACCCCAGAATAAAAAGCAGAATAGTCTTTCCAATTTGGGATCCAGCCATTAACCATTTAAGATTTACTTTCCCCACCAAAAGTGGTGTTAACAGACTGGATATAAACATGGAAGAAGTAATTGTAAATGGTACAAATGAGGAAGCTGTTGCCGAGCCCGTTAATACAAAAATCGTACTGATGATACTGACCATATACAATACATCGCCAATATTAGCGAGCGATTGACCCAATAGTAATAAAGAAAAGTTTTTATTCAAGTTCATTTCATGTCCCCCAATTTCTGAAATGAAAATTGTCTTATATAGGGGAATTTTAAATTGGATTGTTCATTATTATTTACACCTTTCATATATCGAATAAATCTGGAGGACTAGATTTATGTTTGTTAGTTATTTTATAATTTCTCTTTCTTTTATACTACTCCATTTGTCCATTAAATGTAGTAGGTGGTTTGATGCTAGCCTAATCTTTATCCAGAGCCAATTTACATTATCTCCTTGAAAAAAAAATGACCCCTTGGTCCGCATTATTAAGAGGCGTGGCGGGTTCAGTTAATATTAAAATATTCTAATTAATCATAAAAGTCAACAGAATAGCTCTTAAAGTGACTGTTTGAATTTTCCTTTGTACAATTAGTATTTTCCTTTTTGAACTAAACTGTCCCTATAGCTCAATAAGAAATAGTTTCTTTTAAGTAAGTTGAAATGACTTGTCTAAACAACGACTTTTCTTCAAGGAAAGGGTAATGATTGCTTTCATTAAAAACAAATAGTTGTGACTTTGGTATTAACTCATTCATTTCTACGGAGAAAGAAAGCGGGCATTGTACATCGTATCGGCCACTCAATATTAAAGTATTAGTTGAAATTTTTTCTAACTCACGGGTTACATCAAAGATCATTTCTTCCCTAATAAAAAAGTTCATTCTTGGAGCAGACATCTTTTTATGTATGCCTAAAGAAAAGTATTCATCATACTTATCCGGGTGAAATAGAGACAGTTGCGTTCTCTCTTTTGAGAAACGCTCTCTTTCACTAGGTGACAAATCAGAGCGTTTTAAAGTCTCAATAAGTTGCTGCATTCGCTCAAAGTGTAGGTGGTCAGGATGATAGATACACTCAGAGGATGAATTAGCATACTTCCTGGCAGCCGACCCAACAATTATTAGTGAAGTAAGCGACGTAGAAAAATGAATGCCATAGATGATTCCTATCATACCTCCTGTCGAGTGCCCTGCAAATGTCCATTTGGCATACCCCAACGCCTCTCGGATTGCTTCAAGGTCGTATACAGCATCAAACATACTCAACTCATGAGCCTCATCAGCCTTACTTGAATTACCGGCTTGTTTTAAATTCACAAGGTAGACCGTATTATTCTCTGTCAAAGAATCTGCAAAGTAATCACCAGTATGATTAAACTCTGAATAATGATGAGTGACGCAAATTGGATTACCCTCTCCTTTTACAAAGACCTCAAAGTTACCGCGTGCGGTATGAATTGTTTTCGTTTCCCAGTAGGTCATTTCTAAATCTCCTTACCTATCTAGTTATCTATACTAATAGTCTTGGAATAAATCTTCTATACTTTTGAATACCTTGAGTCTTAATTTCTATAAAACAGGCAATAATTCCTTTTAGTATTCCAATTAAATGTGGGGGATTAGTTTGTTATTATCAACTGCGTGGAAATCCTATAAAGCTGATAAACGTATAGAAGGCTTTTCACCTTATACTTTAAAAGCATATGGAATCCAAGCGAAGTTGCTCATTGGTTATTTTAATGATCAGAAAATCGATAGTGTCGACACAGAAGGATTAAAGAAATATCTTGTCCTGAATTATTCACAGTAATTAAGAATCGGCCTTAAATTCCAGTACTCTAGGCTTTCTTGCCTGATTTAATCTGCACTAAATAAATGAAAAAAGAATCCATTTCTGATAAGGTTAAAACAACAACGAAATAACCACAGAAAGGATTCTTATAATGGCTACTTTAACGCAAAAAACGCTTGATTTCAATCGTGAAATTAAATTGTCAAATGATGGAGGTTCTCTTTCCTCCGACACGGGTGAATTTCTTTTCAGAGAATTTGATGAAAAAATCGGCTTTTCAAAAACTCTGGTTCAACATTTAGAACTAAATGATTCAAGAGCTTATTATCTTCATTCAAACGAAAACTTGTTACGCCAAAAGATTTATCAATGATTGCTGGGTATGCCGAAGATGACGCTGCGGACCAATTAACAAAAGATCCCGTTTTTACACAAATTATTGGTATACCGGCACTTGCTTCACAACCAAGCTTATCTCGTTTTTACCCTCGGTTTGATGAAAAGTCGATCGATCACTTAAATCAAGCTAACCAAGAATTACTTGATAAAATTCACGGCTTCCGAAAAGCAGAGACGCTATTCATAGACCTAGATTCTACCCATTCCGATACGTATGGTGAACAAGAATCTTCATCTTACAATTCGCATTATGGAACAATGGGCTTTCATCCTTTAGTTGCCTTTGATGGTGTCACAGGTGACTTTTTGAAGGCCAAGCTTCGTCCTGGTAATGTCTATACTTCCAATGGCGTTGTAGAATTTATACAACCCTTGATTGAACACTACAACGAAACATTCCCAGAAACGAGTTTGTTCCTACGTGGAGACAGTGGATTTGCTGTTCCAGCACTATATGAATTATGCGAAAAGGAATCCGTCTATTACATTATTCGTTTAAAATCAAATGCTCAACTACAGAGTCTAGCGAAAGAATATCATCCTTCTTCTACACCTGTAGACGTTTCAAAAACAGAATACTTTTTTGAAGAAAGCATTTACCAAGCAAAATCATGGTCAAAACCTAGAAAGGTCATTATCCAATCGGTGCGACCTGCGGGTGAATTATTCTTTACCCACTCCTTTTTTGTCACCAATTTCGAATGGGCTTCCCCTCAAGATATCGTCCGTGGTTATCAAAAAAGAGGAACGATGGAGAACTACATCAAGGAAGCTAAAAATGGCTTTTATTTTGATAAAATGAATAGCCATTCTTACATGGTTAACGAGGTTAAGATGATGTTGACTCTTCTAGGTTATAACTTAACCAATTGGTTACGAACCCTTTGCTTTCCAGAAGGGCAAAAGACGATGCAAATTGATACCATACGTACTCGAATAATCAAAGTAGCCAGTAGACTAGTGAAATCAGGCAGATCATTTCACTTTAAAATCATCGAGTTTTGTATATCAGAAATTCTTTTGGAACGTATTGGGTCAAATTCAAAAACTCCAGATAGAATAATCTGTTAGATTAGCCTTTGCTCAACACAACTGAAAAAAATAGTTTTTTCGGTTAAGGGGGGAGTCTGTCCAAAATTTGAATATTATCGATAAAATATTCAGTTAATTTGGTGGCAACGTATAAATTTTAAAATAATCTACAAAATTTCACCTATTGTAAAATTTACCCATGAGGTTTCGTGGAGCTATGAATATTTCAGGTCATTAATAAAAGCCTCCAATAAAATTTATTATTAAAAACAAAAAACCTCGCCTTAACTTTAATAGTTAAGGACGAGGTTTGAATGACCACGTGATACCACCTTATTTCACAAATGACTCACACCATTTGTCTCAGCTAGTACGGAGTAAACAGTTCTACTCTTATACTGTGACATTGATAACGAGTGCTACCGAAGCTCTCTGATGAAAAACAATATCATTTTACTTTTTCTCTTCATCGCATTTGTTTGATAATTACCAATAGTTTATTCAATAATTAATTCCCCAGAAGTCAACATTAATATCCCGAATTATTTTTATTATAGAAAATATATTGGGACGTATCTTCAACTAAACTGCTTCTATAGTTGAATTAACAAAAAGTGCTGCCGCAGCTCTATCTACTTAACACTCACACCCGTTGGTTGAAAATCATCCTTTCCTCTTAAACCAATAAATTATAAGTAATACACCAAAAGCAAGGAAAAGTGGAACATAAAAATTATCTAAGATTCCACTCGCCTCAACATTTGGAACTTCACCTGTCATTCTTCCAGAGTAAAACCCTGCACGAACAATACTGGTAGAAAGTACAGTAAATCCCCGTTCCAACGTATAGATTAAACCAGATATAATAATAAGTACAATTCCTAAAATCTTATAAAAGTTCATTTATTTCCCTCCCTTTTTCAATTTTAATAATTCCATACTACGATGATTTTCCTTGTTCAATAATCCTGCCCCTTATGTTTAAGTACATTTATTCACAAAGTTAGCTTCAATATAGGCTGCTACCCCGTTAGTATAAGAACTATTTCATTAAGGCTTCAATTTCCCTTACAGCAATTTGGTCGTTTGCTTCCCTAAATGCCATTATTGCCCTTTCAAAACATTCTGTTGCAAATATGTTGTTTCCATTAGTTTTGTAAACTTCCCCAAGACCTCTATAAGAACAACCAAGGCAAACTTTATCATCACATAGTTGAGCATATTCCAAGCACTTATTCATTAATTTTTCCGCAGTTTTCAATTCATAATTTAGTAAATGAATATAAGCTCGCTCATAAAAATTAGCAGATAGTTTAAGGTAGTTATCCAAACCGTAATCACTTAACAATCTATGTTCTTTATCAAGATGGTGTAGTGCTTTTTCATAATTCTTAGCCATTCTTTCTACCATACCCATTTGATGAATTGCAATTGCTTCTTCCTCGACATTCTTTGCCAAATTCTTTAATTCCTTGTATATATCCCGTGCGTCTGCAAATTTGTTGAGATGTGATTTCACATATCCCATTGCGTGTAAAACCTGATTATATTCACTTGAATTTTTATCTATTTCATTTAGGCATTCATCATAAATTTTTTCAGCTTTTAGATACTCGCCTTTATCGAACAAATCAAAAGCAGAGGAAGTTCTATATTCTATTCCACTCAATCTATTTTCACCTTCCTCATATGGAGTCTTACTAAATTTCCTTTTCTCCATTTGCACCATTAGTTTCATTAGAAATTCAATAAAACGGTGCGTAAATCCTGCTAGATTAGGCACCGTTTTCTAACCTATTCTTCCATAAGAATTTAAGAAAAAGTGCCTTTTCTCTTCCTAAACCAACCCACAAGGAGTTCCTTAAGATTAAACAATCGAATGTTTCACACATTTTTTGAAAAATTAAATATTACTCTTTATGGTAGTCTTTTTTTTCTACCTGTTTCAATCTATGAAGAATCTGAAATAGTATTGTCGTGGTAAAGGAAAATTGAACAATAAACAAAAATAAATAAATGAATTCAATATTTTCTCCACCAATAATAGATCCAATTCCATATACCAAAACAAAACTCCCAATGAAAGTTATGATGAAAACAAACAACCAATTATCCATTTTTATCATTTCTCCTTTTACTAGAACTTTTCCAAGTTATGCCATTAGAAAAAATAGAATATCTTTATTCCACTAACCTGCTTCTTTTGTTGAATAAGTGTATATTTCGATAAACCAGGCAATAATTCCTTTTAAAAGAGAAAATAATGGGAGGAATTAGGTTGTTACTATCAAAGGCGTGGGAAACATATCAGCCGACAAACGAATCGAGGGCTTTTCCCCATATACAATCAAAGCCTATGGCATTCAGGCAAGGTTGCTTGTTCTGTATTTCAAGGATGCAGAAATTGGCTCCATCAGCACTGCAAATTTGAAGAAATACCTTAATCATTCAGCGGCGGCCTTAAAGCCGTCCAGTATGGCACACAGGATACGATTTATGAAATCCCTGTTCCGCTGGTGCCACGAAGATGGCCATATGACACATAACCCCGCAGTAAAGATAAAGGAACCCAAGGTCGGAAAACGAATTCCGAAATTCTTAACCGAAAAGGAAAGCGAGCTTTTTGCGTGAGGCTTGCGTAAGTCCAATGGAAAAAGACCTGTTTGAATTTATGTTTTCGACAGGATGCAGGATTGGCGAAATTGTTTCGCTGGAACGCAACTGTATTAATTGGTCCAACCGTTCAGCCATTGTAAGGGGGAAAGGGGATAAGGAACGTGAAGTCTATTTCAATATTAGAGCAGAAATCTGGCTAAAGCGATACATCAATGAGCGTAAGGATGCCGATCTTGCCATTTTTGTGACAGAGCTGTTGCCTCAAAGATGAGTATTGCCCAAATGCGATATGTCATAAAGCAAATCTCAGCTCGTGCAGCCATTGATAAAGAAATTTATCCTCATCAACTCAGACACAGCTATGCAACCCATTTGTTGAATAACGGAGCCCCTGTTGAAGTCATACAAAGTCTTCTTGGGCCACGAGAAGAGTGAAACAACTCGAATATATGCCCAGCTAAGCGGAAGGTTAAGGCAGGAGTTTTACCAAAAATATTTCTAAGCAAAAGCGACGTTGTTAGCGTCGATTTTGTGTTCTCGCACCCTATAGTTTAAGTACGAACCTTCACAAACTATAGGAGTTTTCCTTAATAAGGACATTAACATTTCTATTAACGTCCTCCCCTTACTTATTAATTATTCCTTTATGTTATAGACTAATACATCGAATAATTTTCCATCAACATAAAGTAATATTGCCCATTTTCCTGCCATTGAATTGCTAACGCTTGATGGCGCGTGTGCATCTGCTCCATTATTCTCTCCCCCGAGCTCTATCGTCCAGCCTGTTGTTAGAATTTGATGAACAGTTCCTGTTTCTCTGTGAAAACCAACGACTGTTAGTTTAGTTTCATTCGGATTTTCAATACCCCATAGGTGCCACATCCACTCTTGGTTTTTGTTGATGCTCGGCAATTTGCGCAAACAGGAGTCAAATTGTTAAAACTTAACTTTTTTCAAAATCCGGATTGTCTATATAAGTGTCGTTTAAAAGGTTGCGTGCATCATATGTGTTTGTGATAGCGTCGAGAGAACTTAACATATTAAATTGGAAAAAGCGTTAGTCAAATGACTAACGCTTTTTTTTGTTACAAACTAAACTCTCTAAAGTAATGATTAAACACAACTTGAATTTTCAAATGGTAAAGCCGTACCAAACGATCCACTCTTAGCTTATTTTTTTTAATATTCAATCCTTCAAGACTATTAAGATTATTTGAAACTCATGTCTAACAATTTAGAAGTTACATTTATGGAGTTATGTGAAGATGACATGATAGACATATAGTTTTTATACCAAATGAAGAAATAAGTTTTTTGGATTATGATGTATTAAATCAAGCTGCGGACTTTATCATGAACTCAGTCAGTGAGATTACAGTAGCATACAGCTGCGTTTGATGTGGTCCGTTATGCCCTAATAGAACTTGGATACATTTTAATGGCATTTTTGCTGGGTTAAAATCGCATTGGGATCCATTATGTCCAATTAATGAATTTTTTTATGTTGTAAATGATAAGTATAAGGGAGTCCCAGCAACTGTTTATGAAGAATTGTTTTAAATCGCTGAATTAAATCCCAATATTCAATTTGATTTATTTAGTTTATAGGGGGTTACCGAAATTAGGAAAAAAAAAGACCGTAGATTTACTACAGTCTTCTTGAAGTATTGAAGTATATGAAGCATATATTTGCCGAGAGTTTATTGAAGCATATCATTGCCATACTGGCAAAATAATGGGTAAAATCACAAAATAAAAAATCCACCAACATATGTATTGGTGGAGACGGTGGGAGTCGAACCCACGTCCAAAGATATTGGCACTTAAGCTTCTACGAGTGTAGTCGGCATATTGGCGTTTCGCTGGTCCTTTTGCCTACCGACAGGCGGCCGGCCAGCTAGCCTGGTTGTTCTCTTCCTTCATCCTCAGGCGGTGGAATCCGGCGTAGCCCACTTAGAGTGAGTCCGCTACCCTACCACATGGGCGATGGAGGGGCGAACCGCTATGCAGTATTAAGCTGCGAAAGCGAGGTTGTTGTTTTGTTTGCCAGTTATAGGCGTTGACGTTTTAACGAGGCCGATCCCCTCGACTCGCCACCTAAGCTCAAACTACCCCTGTCGAATCCGTAACGTCCCCATAGAAAAGGCTGCTGTATCAGTGATACAGACGTTAGGAGAACTCGGTTAAGCCGAGCATTAAGTTAAGTTGTCACTCGTTGGTGACAGTTATTATTATAACACACTGAATCCTTTTTTCAACTGGTACACTCTTCCTCAGCAGACAAGCCTACATTTTCTGTCGTTCACGGAATGCTCGCTCAATATCGCGGCCCGCTTCCTTCTTCTTCAATGTCTCACGCTTGTCGTAGCTCTTTTTCCCCTTACCAAGACCAATTAAAACCTTCGCATACCCATTTTTTAGGTAAACTTTCAAGGGCACAAGTGCATAGCCTGCTTCCTTCGTTTCACCGATCAGCTGGTTGATCTGGCGCTTATGAAGCAAAAGTTTTCTTGTGCGCAGAGGATCATGGTTGTATCGGTTTCCCTGTTCATACGGGCTGATGTGCAGATTATATAAGAATAACTCCCCATTATCGACCTTTGCATATGAATCTTTTAGCTGAACGCGCCCGTTGCGAATCGATTTTATCTCTGTTCCTTGGAGGACGATTCCGGCTTCATACGTTTCTTCAATAAAATAGTCGTGATTTGCTTTTTTATTCTGGGCAACGACTTTTCCCTCACCTTTTGGCATAAAAAACTTCCCCCTTATCTGTTCTCTAATTTTAGCAAATAAAGTGTTCCTCTACAACGAAAAGAGAGCTAGGACAACAGAGAGCCCCTTCGTCAGGAGCTCTCCAGTAAACATTGCCTATTTTCTCTTTTTCGGTTTACGTTTGGCAGCTGGTGCGTTTTCGAAGAATTTTTTCTTCTTGCTCTTTGGATTTGAGCTTGAGCCGTTTTTGCTGTTCCCAAAACTCCGGCCTCCGCGCTTACTCTCTTCTTCTTTTCCGTGACGCGGCTTTTTCTCGCTGCTGCCGGTCTTGAAGATCTTTGGCTGAGCCGGACGCTCACGTCTTGGCGTGCCCTTCATGCCGACGATTTCAAAATCAATGGAACGTTCATCTTTGTTCACTTTGATGACTCGGACAGTAATTTCATCACCGATTCGGAAGACATTGCCCGTTCGCTCGCCGATCATCGCCAGATGGCGTTCATCATAGCGGTAATAATCATCGGTCATATAGCTGACATGTACTAGACCTTCGATGGTATTTGGCAGCTCAACGAACATTCCAAAGTTTGTAACGGAACTGATGATACCATCGTATTCTACTCCCACCTTGTCTTCCATGTACTCCGCTTTTTTCAGCTCATCTGTTTCACGTTCGGCTTCTACCGCACGGCGTTCCATGTTGGAAGAATGCTCGGCAATATCCGGCAGCACCGCATTCCATTTTTCCTTCGTTGCCTGGTCCAGTCTGCCCTCAATCAAGTATGTCCTGATCAAACGGTGGACAATTAAGTCTGGATAACGGCGGATTGGTGATGTGAAATGAGTGTAATACTCCGTTGATAGACCAAAGTGGCCCAGACTCTCCGGATAGTATTTCGCCTGCTGCATCGAACGGAGCATGACAGTTGATATTACCATTTCCTCCGGCTTTCCCTGGACTTCCTCAATGATTTCCTGCAGGGCCCTTGGATGAACCCCATTTGCAGAACCTCTGACAAGATATCCAAAGTTGGTAATGAAATCAAAGAATTTCCTAAGTTTTTCTTCTTTCGGATTCTCATGGATACGGTAAATGAATGGCACATCCAGCCAGTGGAAGTGCTCAGCGACCGTTTCGTTCGCTGCAAGCATGAATTCTTCAATCAGTTTTTCAGCAACGGAACGCTCTCTTAACACAATATCTGTTGGATGGCCGTCTTCATCGACCAGTACCTTTGATTCTTTAAAATCAAAGTCAATTGCGCCGCGATCCATTCTTTTTTTCCGAAGAATAGCAGCGAGTTCCTCCATCAATTCAAACATTGGCACTAAAGAATCATATCGTGAACGGGTTTCTTCGTCTTTATCAACAAGGATACGATTGACATCAAAATATGTCATCCGCTCAGTCGTCTTGATGACACTCTGATAGATTTCATGGTCTATGACCTGTCCATCTGGAGTGATCTCCATATTACAAGACAGCGTCAGTCGGTCGACTTTCGGATTCAGGGAACAAATACCGTTCGATAAGCGGTGCGGAATCATCGGGATGACCCGGTCAACGAGATACACACTCGTGGCACGGTCTTCTGCTTCGCGATCAATTGGTGAATCCTCGGTTACATAATAGGTGACATCCGCGATATGAACGCCAAGTTGATAGTTGCCATTTTCGAGTCTCGTCACCTGAACTGCATCGTCAAGGTCCTTGGCATCAGCGCCGTCAATCGTGACAATGACTTCATTGCGCAGGTCACGGCGATTGGCCATTTCACTCTCCTTGATTTGGTCTGGGGCATTATTCGCCTGCTTCATTACTTCATCTGGAAATTCCATTGGCAAGCCATGTTTATGGATGATCGAAAGGATATCAACACCCGGGTCATTTTTATGGCCGAGAATGGCGATTACTTCTCCCTCTGCGCTTTTTCGTCCTTCAGGAAAGCTCGTCAGTTTTACAACGACCTTATGTCCTTCCACTGCCCCCATGCCAGCTTCCTTTGGAATAAAGATATCGCTTGTGAATTTCTTATCATCGGGTATAACGAAGCCAAAATGTTTGCTTTCTGTATAAGTCCCGACGATTTGTGAGACACCTCTTTCAAGAATCCGCACTACTGTGCCTTCCCGGCGCTGGCCAGAACTGTCTGACGATACACGGACAAGGACGGTGTCCCCGTTCATCGCATTGCCCGTTTCATTTGGCGGGATAAAGATATCATCCATGCCCGGCTCTTCTGTTATGACAAAAGCGAAGCCCTTAGCATGGGCGCTTAATCGGCCGCGGACTAAATTCATTTTTTCGGGAAGACCATATCGGTCACTGCGAGTTCTGACAACTAGGCCCTTCTCTTCCATAACCACAAGTGCTTTGACAAACTCTTTGAATGTCGAGGAGTCCTCGATTCCAAAGGCACTCTCTAGTTCCTGGACGGTAAGCGGCTTATAGGCTTCATCTTTCATATGGTGCAATAGCCTGTCTATATGGCTTTTAATGTTCTCATCCATATAAATCCCTCCTTCTATTTAGTGTTCTTTCTCTTTATTCTTGCCAATCTAACGTTTCAAGAAACTCATAAACGTCTTCATGAAGCTGATCGCGTTCCTTATCAAGGGTGATGACATGCCCTGACTCTTCATACCACTTCAATTTCTTATGTTCTGACTCAATGTTGTCATAAATGATATTCGCACTGTCAGGATCGATGATCACGTCATTGCGCGCCTGGACAACAAAAGTCGGAGCATAAATTAGGTCTATGCTTCCCCGGACCTCCTTGATCAGTTCCTGGAGGTCTTGTAAGGTGGCCATCGATTTTTGTTCGAGTGCCTTTACCTCTGCCTCTATTTGCTCCACCGGCTTGCCTTCCAGTCGTTTGTATTCGCGCGCATACTCAAGGACGCCCCGATACATCAACTCTTCCGTCTTCAGATGCATCGGTGCGCACATTGGCACGATTCCCTTTAACGGCTTGGAATATCCAAGCTTCAAGGACAGGACGCCTCCCAGTGACAATCCGGCAACTGCTATTTCCTCATATCCTTCTCTCTTTAGGAACTCGTATCCATCAAGCGCATCCTGCCACCAATCAGCAGGTCCTGTATGTATAAGTTCTTCAGGAGGTACCCCATGTCCTTTAAAAACAGGTGCATGGCAAGTATATCCTTTTCCTTCTAAAAATCGGCCCAGCATCCTGACGTCCGCAGAATTGCCGGTAAATCCATGCAGCAGCAATACCGCTCTTTTTCCAGCTTTAAATGTAAAAGGTCTTGGCACTAACTTTCGCATTTTTCTTCTCCCTCTGTCTAATCTCTTTCTTAGTTTTAACAAACATACATGGAACATTCAATTAAAAGACTTTAATTTGTAAATACCCTGATTCCCTGTAAATATGTAGGTTATTTGTACACAATAAAACCCGGCCTCTTGTTGGAAGCCGGGTGAATTGCTTGTATTATAGTTTAAAATAAGTAACGGCAATTGTCAGAACAAAAAATAGAACCGATAGAACAACCGTAACTCGGTGAAGAACTAAATCCAGCCCTCTTGCCTTCTGCTTACCAAACAATTGCTCAGCGCCTCCAGAAATAGCACCAGAAAGACCAGCACTCTTGCCTGACTGAAGAACAACAACCGCAATAAGTCCAATGCTCACAATCACTAGCAGAACGGTTAAAAATGTATGCATGACGTACCTCCCGATAAAACTGTAACAGTAAGTTTAATTTATCACACTTTCGCAATGGACACAATACTTGGCCGAATTGTTGTAAAAAAACACCGGAAGCATCGTCATGCAACCGGTGTTTCTGATTACTTCTTCAGGTTGTAGAAAGATTTGATTCCGTTGAAGCGAGCTGTTTCGCCAAGCTGATCTTCAATGCGAAGAAGCTGGTTGTATTTCGCTACGCGGTCCGTACGTGATGGTGCACCAGTCTTAATCTGCCCAGCATTTGTTGCAACAGCGATGTCAGCGATCGTTGAATCTTCTGTTTCACCAGAACGGTGAGAGATCACTGCAGTGTAGCCTGCACGCTTCGCCATTTCGATTGCATCAAAAGTTTCTGTCAAAGTACCAATTTGATTCACTTTAATCAGGATAGAGTTGCCTACGCCTTGCTCGATTCCTTGAGCAAGCTTCTTCGTGTTGGTAACAAACAGGTCATCCCCAACAAGCTGAACTTTTCCGCCTAGGCGCTCAGTCAATAGCTTGTGGCCTTCCCAGTCGTTTTCATCTAACCCGTCTTCAATTGAGATGATTGGGTATTTAGAAGCCATTTCTTCGTACCAGTCAACCATTTCTGCAGAAGTTTTCACGACACCTTCACCAGAAAGGTGATACTTGCCGTCTTCTTTGTTGTAGAACTCAGATGATGCAGCGTCCATTGCAAGCATTACTTGCTCGCCTGGTTTGTAGCCTGCTTTTTCGATCGCCGTCACGATTGTTTGAAGTGCTTCTTCATTGGAACCAAGGTTTGGAGCGAAGCCTCCTTCATCCCCTACAGCTGTGTTCAAGCCTTTTTCCTGAAGAACAGACTTCAGGTTGTGGAAAATTTCCGCTCCCATGCGAAGTGCTTCACGGAAGTTTTCTGCGCCAACAGGCATTACCATGAATTCCTGGATGTCTACGTTGTTGTCCGCGTGCTCGCCGCCATTCACGATGTTCATCATCGGAACTGGAAGCTGCTTGGAATTGAATCCGCCAAGGTATTGGTATAAAGGAAGATCCAGATAGTCTGCAGCAGCGTGGGCAACTGCCATAGAAACACCAAGGACAGCATTTGCACCTAACTTGCCTTTGTTTTCAGTGCCATCTAATTCGATTAGCGCCATGTCGATGCCGTTCTGGTCCAGAACGTTGAACTCTTCGCCAACAAGGAAAGGAGCGATAATTTCATTCACGTTTTCAACTGCTTTTAACACACCTTTGCCAAGGTAACGGCTCTTGTCACCGTCACGAAGTTCAACGGCTTCGTATTCACCAGTAGAAGCACCACTTGGAACGAGCGCGCGTCCAAATGCGCCTGATTCTGTATAAACCTCTACTTCGACTGTTGGGTTTCCGCGGGAATCCAATACTTCACGTGCGTATACATCTGTAATAAATGGCATAAATACACTCTCCTTATATTATATGTTTGTTTGATGATGAAGCTGGATCTATTTGAAATCCGCCTTGATTAAAGATTTTCCTGTCATTTCTGCCGGCTGGTTCAGTCCCAGCAATTCTAGCATAGTAGGTGCCAAGTCGCCGAGGATTCCATCTTCCCTGAGCTCAACGCCTTCTTTCGTCACTATGACAGGTACCGGATTTGTTGTGTGCGCCGTCATTGGATTGCCTTCAAGGGTTACTACCTCATCTGCATTTCCGTGGTCCGCAGTGATAATCGCAGTTCCGCCTTTTGATAAAATCAGGTCTACAATGCGTCCAAGGCACTCATCCACTGTTTCTATCGCCTGAATCGTCGGCTCGAGCATACCTGAATGTCCTACCATATCCGGATTTGCAAAGTTCAAGAGAATCGCATCAAAGTTTTCTGCTTCGATTTCCTTGATCAAAGCGTCCGTCACTTCATACGCGCTCATTTCTGGCTTCAGGTCATAGGTTGCAACCTTTGGCGAGTTGATCAGGATCCGCTGTTCACCCGGGAATTCCTTCTCCCGGCCGCCGCTCATAAAGAACGTTACGTGCGGATATTTTTCTGTTTCGGCGATGCGCAGCTGAGTCATGCCAGCCTGGGATATCACTTCTCCTACTGTGTTATCCAGGTTGGTTGGCTTGAATGCCACATAGCCATCAACCGTCTCACTGAAATGCGTCAAGCAAACAAAGTGAAGATTTTCGGGATGACCTTCGCCACGATCAAATGAACGATAGTCTTTATTTGTAAAAGTGTTTGAAATCTGGATTGCGCGATCAGGACGGAAATTGTAGAAAATCACCGCATCTTCGTTCTGGATTGTCGCAACTGGTGAACCGTCCGGACGTACAAGCACAGATGGAACAACGAATTCATCAAAGATGCCATTATTATAGTTATCTTCAATCAATTCCATTGGGTTCGAATACGTTGGTCCGTCGCCGTATACCATGGAACGGTACGATTTCTCTACACGATCCCAACGCTTGTCGCGGTCCATCGAATAGTATCGCCCAGAAATCGTGGCAAATTCACCGACTCCGATTTCACTCATTTTTTCTAGCGTTTGTTCAATATACTTAGGGGCAGTTTGCGGTCCAACATCACGGCCGTCAAGGAATCCGTGTACATAAACATTCGTTAGGCCTTCCTCAGCAGCAAGCTTCAAGAGAGCAAACATATGCTCAATATGGCTATGAACTCCGCCATCTGATAGCAAGCCCATCAGATGAAGAGCTTTGCCTTTTTCTTTTACATGCTTGATCGCCGCAAGAAAGGTCTCATTTCTTTCAAATTCGCCTTCACGGATGGAAAGGTTTACGCGTGTAAGGCTTTGATAAACAATATGGCCGGCTCCGATGTTCAAGTGGCCCACCTCGGAATTCCCCATTTGACCCTCAGGAAGTCCGACCGCCTCGCCACTTGCCGTTAAATTCGCGTGCGGGAATTTACTCCAATACCGATCGAAATTCGGCTTTTTCGCTTGGGCAACGGCATTCCCTTTCGACTCAGACCGACATGCAAAGCCATCGAGAATGATTAAGGCTGTTGGTGACTTTTTACTCATTCTTACCTGCCTCCAATAACTGTAAGAAGGAATCTGCCTCTAGGCTTGCTCCGCCTACCAATGCGCCGTCGATGTCAGGTTGAGACATATATTCCTTGATATTCGTTGGCTTAACGCTTCCGCCATATTGGATCCGTACCGCTTCCGCCACTTCTGGTGAAAATTGCTCGGCAACTACTTTGCGGATGTGAGCACAAGTTTCGTTCGCATCATCAGCTGTGGAGGACTTGCCTGTTCCGATCGCCCAGATCGGTTCATAAGCAATAACCGTTTGTTTTACCTGCTCCTCCGTAAGTCCGGTGAGCGCAGCTTTGATCTGACCGCCAACAAACTCGTTTGTTTCGCCATTTTCACGCTGTTCAAGCGTTTCGCCACAGCAGACAATCGGAGTCAGATTGTATTGGAATGCTGCCAATGTCTTCTTGTTCACTGTGTCGTCTGTTTCATTGAACATTTCGCGTCGTTCCGAGTGGCCGATAACGACGTATTTTGCACCAATATCCTGCAATGCCTTCGGGCTGACTTCGCCTGTAAAAGCACCGCTTTCTTCAAAGTGCATGTTTTGTGCGCCAATTTCAAGATCTGATTGCTTGGTTAAATCAACGAGCTGGCCAAGGAATAGGGCAGGAGCACATACAACAGATTCAACCTTGTCCTTTGAAGGTACAAGTCCGCTTACTTTTTCAATGAAAGCTTTCGCTTCAGGCAGCGTTTTATTCATTTTCCAGTTACCAGCAATGATTGGTTTTCGCATGCTGTCACTTCCTTTCAAGATTGCTGTTTTAAAGTTTCCCTTAGATATATTAGGTCCGTAAAACCTTACTTATCATTCAAGGCGACTACTCCTGGCAGCTGTTTTCCTTCCATAAATTCGAGGGAAGCTCCGCCGCCTGTGGAAATGTGGCTCATTTGTTCAGCCAGTCCAAATTTCTCGACTGCTGCTGCAGAGTCCCCTCCGCCAATGACGGAATATGTATCGCCTGCATCGGCTAATGCTTGTGCTACAGCTTTTGTTCCTTCGGCGAACTTATCTATTTCGAAGACGCCCATAGGTCCGTTCCAGATCACCAGTTTGGACTTTTGGATGACATCCCGGTATAGTTCAGCAGTCTTCGGTCCGATATCTAGCGCTTCCCAATCTGCAGGAATTTCTTCAATCGCGACGATTTTTGAATTTGCATCGGCAGAAAAATCATCGGCAACGATCCCGTCAACCGGCATGTAGAAGTTCACGCCTTTTGCCTTTGCCTTTTCTATGAAGCTTTTAGCCAATTCAATTTTATCTTCTTCTAAAAGAGATTTGCCGATTTCGTAGCCCTGTGCTTTTACAAATGTGTAAGCCAGTCCACCGCCGATGATCAGGTTATCTACTTTTTCCAATAGGTTATCGATGACGCCGATTTTGTCTTTAACCTTCGCGCCGCCAATAATCGCAGTGAATGGACGCTCTGGGTTTGACAATGCTTTTCCAAGTACTTCAAGTTCTTTTTCCATCAGGAAGCCAGAAACAGCTGGAATATACTTGGCGATCCCCTCTGTTGATGCATGCGCACGGTGTGCCGCTCCAAATGCATCATTGACATATACATCAGCAAGCTCTGCAAATGCTTTTGCAAGTTCAGGATCATTCTTCTCTTCGCCTGGATAGAAACGGACATTTTCAAGAAGCAGTACATCGCCCTCGTTCATGCTGTCGATTTCAGATTTTACAGATTCGCCATAAGCTTCATCTGTTTTTTGTACATCCTTTCCTAGCAGCTCAGACAGGCGCTTTGCTACAGGAGTCAAACGCAATTCTTCCACAACCTGCCCTTTTGGCCGGCCAAGATGGCTTGCAAGAAGGACTTTTGCACCTTGATCCATCAGGTACTTGATTGTTGGCAGTGCAGCACGGATCCTTGTATCATCCGTAACCTGTCCATCCTTCATCGGCACGTTGAAATCGACGCGGCAAAAAACTCGTTTTCCTTTTACATCCACATCTTTTACTGTCTTTTTGTTCAAAGCTAGAAACCTCCTTTGAAATAGCGCAATTGCGCGATTTTGCATAAAAAGCGCAAGCGCCTTGGTCAGCCCTCAGACACTGGAGCTAGACAATGTTCCAAAAAAAGAGGAGAGGGAATTTTTACCCCGCTCCCCTTTCATCCCACTACATTATAGTCGTAAATGGATTATGAATCCAATATTTGCTTACAGACCTTTTTTAGCGATGAAATCAACTAGGTCCACTACACGGTTAGAGTAGCCGGTTTCGTTATCATACCAAGAGATTACTTTTACCATACTGCCTTCCATAACCATGGTGGAAAGCGCATCGATTGTAGAAGAATTGGTACAGCCATTGTAATCGCTAGATACGAGTGGCTCTTCGCTGTATCCAAGGATGCCTTTAAGTTCGTTTTCTGAAGCTTTCTTAAATGCAGCATTGATTTCTTCCACTGTTACGTCCTTTTCAAGCTCAGCAACTAGGTCAACAAGTGAAACGTTTGGAGTTGGAACGCGCATTGCTCCACCGTTCAGTTTGCCTTTTAGTTCTGGCAAAACTAAAGAAACAGCTTTTGCAGCACCAGTTGTTGTAGGAATAATGTTTTCCGCAGCTGCACGCGCACGACGGTAGTCTTTGTGCGGAAGGTCAAGAATTTGCTGGTCATTTGTGTATGAGTGAACAGTTGTCATCATACCGCGCTTGATTCCAAAGTTATCGTTCAGAACTTTCGCGAATGGTGCCAGGCAGTTTGTTGTACAAGATGCATTAGAGATTACATGGTGGTTAGCTGCATCGTATTTGTCGTCGTTTACACCCATAACAATCGTAATGTCTTCGTCAGATGCTGGAGCAGAAATAATAACTTTCTTTGCGCCTGCTTCCAGATGCTTCGCTGCGTCTGCACGCTTAGTGAAACGTCCAGTTGATTCTACTACTACTTCTACGCCAAGATCGCCCCAGCCAAGCTGAGCTGGATCTCTTTCAGCAAGCACCTTCACTTTATGGCCGTCCACTACAAGGTAGTCACCATCAACTGTAATGTCTTGGTTCAATGTTCCATGAACGGTGTCATATTTTAAAAGGTGTGCAAGCATATTCGCATCTGTTAAATCATTGACTGCCACCACTTCTACATTAGGGTTTTTTAGAGCCGCGCGGAACACGATGCGTCCTATACGTCCAAATCCGTTAATACCAACTTTTACTGCCATGAATATTTCCTCCTTTGATTCCTATAAAAGGTGTTGTTTATATTAAGGTGTTACCCTTGTAACAATGTTTTAGCGGCCCCTTCATCCGTGACCAAAATGGTCGAGGAAGGTGCCTGTTTCATATAGGCTCTGATTGCCTTTGCCTTTGACTGCCCGCCAGCAACCGCGATAATATTGCCTATATTTGCGAGATCCTCCAACTGAAGGCCGATCGTTAGCACTTTGTGGACGATTTCTCCTTCTTCGTTAAAATAATAGCCAAAAGCCTCGCCGACTGCCTTGCCTTCGAGAATTTTTTGCAAATCTTCTTCGCTAGTATTGCGGCGTTCCGCCATTGTAATAGCGTCTCCAATCCCATGTAAAACCATGCTTGCTGATTTGACTAAATTCCATACTTCATAAATCAGCGGTTCTTTGATAAAAGACCTGTAAACTTCGCTGCTGACCTGATCCGGTACATAAAAGACCCGGTTGCGGGATTTCGTTTTGTCCGCCATGATGGCACAAACCGTATTCGCCTGATTCTTGACGTCCTCGCCGATTCCGCCTCTTGCTGGTACGAACACCAAACCTTTTTCGCCAAAGTCAGGAGTCAGGCTTTCCGCCACGGCCGCCATCGTCGATCCCCCAGTTACAGCAATGATATTTTTATCGCCATGGAGGAGCTCTTTCATGCTTCCGGCTGTCGCGCGGCCCAGCTCGCTTTTCACCCATGGTAAACGATCGCTGTCTCCTGGAACCACAATGACCTTTCGGATGCCCATGCGTTTTTCAAGCTGATGCTCTAATGTGTTTATACCCATTATGTCCCGCATTACTCTATCAAGACTTTCCAGTATATCTTTACCCTCTTTTGTCAGTGTCATTCCTGAAACCGACATGGAGATCAGATTCTGGTCTTTCAAAAACTCTACCTCAGAACGCAAAACCCGTTCTGTCAAATTCAGGCTGGTCGAGAGATTCCTCCTGCCAACTGGCTGCATTACGTTTATGTATTGGAGGATGAGAGAGCGTTTTTGCATAACTTGCAGTAAATCGGGCAATATTCTTTTTTGAATATCAATGAGCGATAAGTCCATGTTGATATTCTCCTTTATAAGTGTTGGGCGTAAAATGTCCCGCTAAGACATATTATGTCCCACTCGTGGTAAAAAAAATCACCCCTGCTACAGAATCCATTTTAACAGGTGTGAAATTCTTAATCAACTTATAAACTCAAGGTTTTTTCGTGAAAACGCTTCATTTATGAACTTTTTATTAATAATGCCATTTTGCAGCTCTTCTCCATCCAGTTCGATGACCGGAATGGTTATCCCATACTTTTCGACAAGCTCGCTATCGTCGTCAATATTGATTTCTTCTATTGTAAAATTCCAGTTTTGCTGGAGTTCTTCGAGAATCTGGTGCGCATTCTCGCATAAGTGGCAGCGAGGACGCGAATAAAGTTTGACTATTTTTTTCATTTCAGGCTCCTTATCCTGCTTATTCGAATCGTTTTCGTTTGGCGGAGGACGGGATCCCTAACTGGTCTCGGTATTTCGCGACTGTTCTGCGGGATATCATCATTCCTTTCTGTTCCTTCAGCATTTCCACTAGCGCCTGGTCCGAAATCGGCTTTCTTTTATCTTCTTCCATTATATAGTGCTCGATTGCCGCCTTTACAGATTGCGATGAGGCATGATCGTTTTCGGTGGTGGCAACCCCACTAGTAAAGAACGATTTCAATTCATAGGTTCCGCTTGGTGTCTGCACATATTTTTCACGGACCGTCCGGCTAACGGTTGACTCGTGGATCTCCAGCTCATCCGCCACCTCCCTCATCGTCATCGGCGACAAGTGAGAAGGTCCTTTCAAGAAAAAGTCCGGCTGTTTTTCAATGATTTTCATCGATACTTTAAGCAATGTTTCCTTCCGCTGTTCAAGGCTGCGGCGAACCCACTGGAAATCCCCCTGCTTTTCCTGGAGGAATTTATTGACTTCTTGATCCTTATGCTGTGATAGCTGGCGATAATAGCTGTCGTTAAAAGAAATTTTCGGAATCAGCGCATCATAGACACCGACGGATAGTTTCTCTCCTTCTCGTTTCACGATAACATCCGGCACAATATAGGCCGGCTGCTCTCGCTGAAAAACTGCGCCTGGTTTTGGATCAAGCTTCTGAATCTCATCATGGACCTTCTGGATATCCTTCAAATCAATCCCCAGAATTTTAGCCAGAGCCTTCCACTTTTTCTCGGCAAAAAGAAGAAAGTGCTCGCTAATAATCGTGATTGCCAGCTGGTTTTCTCGTGAACGCTGCTGCCTTTTTAACTGAATAAGCAGACACTCCTGAAGGTCCTTTCCGGCGATGCCAGCCGGATCCAATGATTGCAGCTTAAAGAAAGCGCAATCGATTATTTCTTTATCAACTGCAAATCTTTTGATTAGTTCCTCGCGATCTAGATTTAAGTAACCGTTTTCATCTATATTTTCAATCAGCACAGGTAAAATCACTTTTTCTATCGGCGACGCTTTTAAGAAATTTAGTTGGGAATGAAGGTATTCTTCCAGCGTCTCGCTCTCATTGGAACCGATTTGCTCAATCAAGTTCCTATCGTCTCGATCGAAGCTTCGTTTTGGCTTTTTTCTCGTTCGGTCCATATTGGAGTCCAATTGAGTAATATTTTTGAATTCAACTTGCAACAGGGGATTTTCCACCGATTTAGCTTCTAAAAAAGCCGCAAGCTCCTGTGCAGAATATTGCAAAAGCGCAATTGCCTGAGTCAACTCCTGCGTCATCGCCAATTTCAACGTTTGCTTTTGCACCAAACTAGCTTTCATATCCATCCAAATCACCCCTGCATTCATTTTACATGATAAACAAGCATTGGTGTATGGAAAGAATTTGACAGGACAATCAAAATCCACTATCGACATCACATTACTTCCGACTACTTTTGCCGGAAATGACGAAAACCTTTCCGGACTTGAACCAACTTCGGACTACTTTTGCCGAAAACGACGGGAACCTGTCCGAACTAGTGCCAACTTCGGACCACTTTTACGGAAAAAGGCGAAAACCTCTCCGAACTTGGGCCAACTTCGGACTACTTTTGCCGGAAGCGACGAAAACCTGTCCGAACTAAGGCCAACTTCGGACAGCTTTCCCCTCCAAACCGAACCAGTTACCGAATGAACGTAGCTTCTTTAATCAAATACTGTCGGCAAACTCTTGATGAGCAGTTACTTTCGTTTTATTGTTAATAAACTTACTTAACTCCAATTGGGCTTGTCTACTTAAATTTTGAAATTCAATTCCATAAACAACGAATTCTTCCCCAAGATGATCTTCTCTTCTTACTATCTTCCCCTTTAAGATTAAAGGAATTCCATGCAATTCAAAAGAGATCATTACACAAATATCAGACCTTACAGGAAGTTCAAAATTACTCGTCATTTTCAATCCGGATAAGCTAATATCCTTAATATAACCAGTAATCTTCTTATTTCGTAAACTTCTAAATTTCGGATTTCCTATCTCATAAAAACTTACAGTACAAAATTCATTCTCAACTGGTACCCTTATACATTTTCTTCTGTTTTTCCTAGGTGTACCAACCGAAGGGGCTTTATCTGTTACTTGTTTGGGAAAATGCTTTTTTGGCTGTGAAGTTATTTCTGTTTTCATTCTTTTATTTAAATTAGCTATATTCAAATACATAAGAATATGAATCAATGTTATTGAAAAAATAATTAACAAGCTTATTTCAGTAGTCATTATAAGCAAACTCCTGTTCTTGAAAGGAGTGAAGGTTTACCGAGTAGATATCCTTGAGCATATTTAACACCTAAGCTTTTTAAAATTGCCAGGCTTATCTCGTCTTCTACTCCCTCTACAATTAGATCGGAATTGTATTTCTCACAAAAATTAAGCAAAGAAAATATAACGTCTTTTTTCTGCTCATTCGAAAATAAATCTGTAACAAAATAACGATCTAACTTTAAAAAGTCAGGTTGTAATTCTAAAAGCATCCTGATCGATGTAGAACCTTTACCAAAATCATCTACTGCTATTTTCAAGCCTAGTTTCTTTAATTCAGGTAATGCCATCTTTACTTTTTCTAAATTAATTTGCTCACTTTCTACAATTTCCAAGATTATCTGTTGACTCATGAAACGATTTTCCTGGATAATACTCCTTATAAAAGGCAGGAAATTGGGATTAATAATTGTCGATGGAAAGACATTTAAAAACAGTTTCTTTCGTCCTTTTGAATCATCTGCCAATTGGTAGGTGGCGAAGGCTTTGTGAATAGACCGCGAATCTAATTCATAAAGCCTTTTTTCCTTTTTAGCGATCCTGAAACTTTCTTCCGGATTGATGCGTTGCATGGTTCTTAATAGGCCTTCATAACCAACCAAGTGCCATTTCTGGACATCGTAGATTGGTTGAAATAAATGATACATTTCTAAACCTTGTTCTGATTCAATCATTTTACACCTCCATAAATATAAAAAAGCACAAATTCCCAAAAAAATGGGAGCGTGTGCTTTTTTCTTTCCCACTTTCTTCGGTAACCCAGCTACCTTAGCAATTGCCTTAGGTCTGAAGCTTTGCGTCCTTACCTTTCGATAAGTTTGCCTTTTTCGTATAAAGTGTCGATATAGTGAATAATTTACACTTTATTCCGACAAAAGTCTACACCATTTTACATTTTATTGGTTTTTTTAAAGAAAATATGGGTTTTTAGTTTTAATTAACCAAAAGATTCCAATAGGATAGAACTCAGTGTTATTGTATAATTAAGGTATTCAAGAATACTTTTGCTATCTTTTATATGGCAAAAGTACTAGGACTAAATCAGTACTATTGGAGGAGACTTCATTAATACAAATACATAGAAAAAGGGGAAGTCAATGTGACAAAAGTAAAAGTAAGAAAACCATTTTATAAAAAATGGTGGGTATGGATTTTAGCAATCATTATTGTTGGTTCAATTGCAACTGGGGGAGGAGAAGAAACTACTGCACCTGCAGAAACAAAAACTCCCACTGAAGACACAAAAGCAGCATCATCTTCCGTTCCACCAGTAGAGAATAAAGACGAAACAAAAGCAGCAGCAGCGAAGAAAGAAGAAACGAAGCCTGAGGATAATGTTCCAAACGAGTACAAGTCAGCTTTGAAAAAAGCAGGATCATACGCAGAAACAATGAATATGTCACAAAAGGCTATTTCTGAACAATTGACCTCAGAATTCGGCGAAAAATTCTCACCAGAAGCTGCTAAGTATGCAATGGATAATTTAGAATTTGATTGGAAGTCTAACGCTTTGAAGAAAGCCGAATCTTATTCAGATACAATGTTTATGTCCAAACAAGGAATATATGATCAACTGGTATCTGAAGCAGGGGAAAAGTTCACCGCAGAAGAAGCGCAATATGCGATTGACAATTTGAAAGCAGATTATAATAATAACGCCTTGGAAAAAGCGAAAAGTTATCAGGAAACAATGAGTATGTCTCCTGAGGCAATAAGAGATCAATTAGTTTCTAATGCAGGAGAGAAATTCACACAAGCAGAAGCTGATTTTGCTATTGCGAATTTACAATAAATCTTTACCTATTTAATGTAAATAAAATAAGGGTTTTCGAGGTATACGGACAGTTAATCCGAATACTCGAAAACCCTTATTTTTTCTATGTTGTAGTGCCCTCGGCGAGAATCGAACTCACATTTTAAGCTTCGGAGGCTTACGTGCTATCCGTTGCACCACGAGGGCATGTCTGAAGTTGACAGTACGCTTAACTATTATAGGATAAGTCATCTCCATTTGCAAGAAGGATTTTCTGCCGTATCTTTTTTACCCGATGTAATCGATCCCGAATACACAGTTATCATACAAAAAATTTATTATATGACGATAGTCGTTCGTCTCGTAAAACTTAGAGAGCCTTTCGTTAAACTCACCTAAATTTTTTTCCTCGATTGTTACCACACCCTTGCCGTGTGAAATTAAAATTTTGTTCGCTGAAATAATGCTTGTGCGTTTATTTCCATCCCAAAATAATTGTTTTCGCATTGCCCACAACATATAAGTCAAAGCTCGCTCTGTCACACAAGATATGTTCATAATGTTTTCCATTTCAGCTAAAACTTCACTTTCAACTGGAATGGTAGGTTGATATTCCACGCCTGATACACCAACATTTCCGTTACGTAAAACTCCCCAATCAATACTTTCATTATAGGCAACAAATTCATTTATTTTTTTTACAAAATCTAAATGAAATGGAGCCTCCATATTGTTGAGAGTATATCTCCAAGCATTCCTAAGATTTAAGATTTTTTGCACGTCATCCATATCTAAGTTGCTTACAGATAAACCCTCTAATATTGTTTTCGTTTGTGGAAAAGTAATGTTTACTCCTTCTATTTTTGCCGTGTAATATATGTTCTCGACTAATCTTTTCTTTGCAAGAAACATATTCTCTCGTGTTGATAAATTATATTTATCAATCATAAAACTCACGCCTTTTCAGTGATTTCTTCTTATTTTACCACATACCTTAAAACATCAAATACTCATCTACATCTGCCCTATCAGCGTTTGTTTAAAAATGACTAACTTGGGTAAGATGGATACGGTACAGCAAATGGGAATATTGTCGAACAGTTTTTGCTGGCTTTGTAAGCGATTTGTTTGACCTTTATTGACCATGCGTGTATCATGAAACTACATAAGGCACTTTGGCAAACGAACCATTTAATGCCAGCCTAGTTATGGCAAGATTTAACGTTAAAGGAGGAAAACAAACATGAACTTGATTCCTACAGTTATTGAACAAACGAACCGGGGCGAGAGGGCATATGATATTTATTCCCGCCTTTTAAAGGATCGCATTATTATGCTGGGAAGCGGCATTGATGACAATGTTGCCAACTCCATTGTAGCCCAGCTGCTTTTCCTGGAAGCTGAAAATCCGGAAAAAGACATTTCTATCTACATTAATAGCCCTGGCGGCAGCATCACTGCCGGAATGGCAATTTACGATACTATGCAGTTCATCAAACCAGATGTACAGACAATCTGTATCGGTATGGCTGCTTCCATGGGTGCCTTCCTTCTCGCAGCCGGAACAAAAGGCAAGCGTTATGCCCTGCCAAACGCGGAAGTCATGATTCACCAGCCACTTGGAGGCGCACAAGGACAGGCAACTGAAATCGAAATCGCTGCAAAGCGCATCCTGTTCCTTCGTGAAAAGCTGAATACCATTCTTTCCGAACGTACCGGCCAGTCGCTTGAAGTCATTTCAAAGGATACGGACCGCGATAATTTCATGACAGCTGAGCGTGCGAAAGAATATGGTCTTGTCGATCAAATCATCACACGCAGCATAATCGAAGAAAAAAAGAATAAATAATCGCAGAAAACTCGCCCTTGTAAAAGAGCGAGTTTTTTTATTAAGCTTAATTTTCATTCTGAATATATTCAGTTAGCTTTGCTATCGCTTCTTCTTCGTCCTTTCCATTTGCGATCAGATTCACCGATACGCCGGAACTGACTGCCAGACTCATCAAGCCCATGATGCTCTTTGCATTCACCTTTTTCCCATCCTTCTCCAGAAAAATATCGGATGAGAACCTGTTTGCTTCTTGCACGAATAATGCCGCAGGGCGTGCCTGCAGTCCGGTCTTCAGTTTGACTTGCACCTGTTTTTCAACCATTGCTTTTCCTCCTGATCCCTATTTATTTATCGTTTGCCCGGCACGCAGTTTATCTGCTATCTCATCAATTTTTCGCAGCCGGTGATTGATTCCTGATTTGCTGATCGTTCCCCCGCTGACCATTTCGCCCAGCTCCTTGAGGGTGACTTCCTGATAATCGACACGAAGCTGAGCAATCTCCCTCAGCTTTTCCGGTAAAATTTGCAGGCCAACTGTATCCCTTATAAATCGGATATTCTCCACCTGTCTTAATGCGGCGCTGATCGTTTTATTTAAGTTCGCCGTTTCACAATTAACAAGGCGATTGACCGAGTTTCTCATATCGCGGACAATCCGGATATCTTCAAATCTCAGCAAGGCATTGTGGGCACCGACAATGGTCAAAAACTCGGTGATTTTTTCCGCCTCCTTCAGATAAGTGATAAAGCCTTTTTTCCGTTCCAGCGTTTTGCTGTTCAGTCCAAAGGTGTTCATCAACTGACTTAAAGAATCATTATGCTCCTGATATATCGAGGCAATCTCCAGATGATAGGACGATGTTTCCGGGTTATTCACTGACCCACCTGCAAGAAAAGCACCTCTTAAATAAGAACGCTTACAACATTTCTTTTTAACTAGTTCTCGTGAAATTTCATGGTTAATTTCCATGCCTTCTCCTAAAATCTTTAAATCCTCCAGAATTTCTCTGGCCGATTCATTCAGGCGGACAATATAAACATTATTTTTTTTCAGCCGCATCTTCTTTCGCACCAAAAGCTCTACCTGTATCTGATAGCTTTTCTTGATCAAGGTATAGATTCGCCTGGCAATCGCGGCATTTTCTGTCTGTACGTCTACGATGAGTTTGCGATTAGAGAAGGAAAGGGAACCATTCATCCGGATCAAAGCGGACAATTCGGCATTGCCGCAGCAGCCCTTCACGTCCATATTCGTGAGTTCTTTTTTTGTTTCCGAAGCGAACGACACCTCTTCACCCCCTGATTGTCTGGTGCTGACGCCTCACAAAAGGACAGCAGCTGTTTTTTTATCGAGGCAAACGCTTGCTTCTTATATTTACGCGTTATGCCTCTTTTTGGTTTCATCAATTATCATCGAATATAAAATTTCTGCAACTTTCTTTGTATCATGTCGGATGACATTGCCATCCAGTTCTGCGATTTCGTCCTGGACGACTTCGACTCCTAAAGAATTCAATCGTTCCAGATCAAATACGACAGGCTGGGCCCGTTCTTCCTTGTAGCGAAGCTCCACATCCGGCGGAATGGTCTCACTGTTTACCAAAACCGTATCGATAAAAGCACAATCCATATGATCGTAGATCGCTTGTATATGGTCGCTTGCCGTAAAATCATGCGTCTCGCCGGCCTGGGTCATTAAATTGCAAACATACACCTTGCGCGCTTTTGCTTTGCACACTTCCTTGCCAAGCTTTTTCACAAGCAAGTTTGGCAGGATGCTTGTATATAAGCTTCCCGGGCCGATGACAATCAAATCCGCTTCTCTGATCGCCTGGAGCGTTTCAGGCAATGGCTTTACGCCTTCAGGGTTCAAGTACACTCTCTTGATTCGTTTGCCTGAGTATGGAATTTTCGATTCGCCTCTGACGATGCTGTCATCCTCCATCACCGCATTCAAAATGACGCTTCTGTTTGCTGCCGGCAAGACTTTTCCGTGCACATTGAGCACCTTGCTCATCTCCTGGATCGCATGGACAAAATTGCCGGTAATCGACGTCATTGCCGCCAGGATCAGATTTCCGAGCGAGTGGCCGGATAACTCATTGGATGTATTGAATCGATGCTGAAACATTTCCTCAATCAACGGCTCCACATCCGATAGGGCAGCGAGGACATTTCGAATATCGCCAGGAGGAGGAATCTGCATATTCTCACGCAGACGGCCTGAACTTCCGCCATCATCAGCCACAGTGACAATTGCAGTGATTTCGACGGGATGCTTTTTCAAGCCCCGGAGCAGGACTGGAAGGCCTGTTCCGCCTCCGATGATGACGATTTTTGGCAGTAGTTCCGTCATCATGTCGTAAGTCCCTTCCTTTTATCGATATCTCGGTGGGTCACGCGCGTATGGTAATCCTTCTCGAAATATTTGGCAATATGCTCCGCCAGTGCTACCGAACGATGCTGACCTCCCGTACAGCCGATGGCAATGATCAGCTGAGCCTTTCCTTCTCGCTTATAATGAGGAAGCATGAAGCTCAGCAGATCGGTGACCTTTTCAAGAAATTTGGATGTCTCATTCCATTTTAAAACGTATGTCGACACCTCTTCATCAAGACCGGTTTTTGGCCGCATATGCTCAATATAATGCGGATTTGGCAAAAAGCGGACATCGAAAACGAGGTCAGCATCGATTGGGATTCCATGCTTAAACCCAAAGGACATGACATTCACGGTGAAAATCGTCTTCTTATTAATCGAAAATTCTTCAAGGATTTTTTCGCGCAGATCTTTCGGTTTCATCCCGGTTGTATTATAAATAAGCTGCGCTCTGCCCTTCAGTTCTTCCAGCAGCTCCCGTTCAAGCTGGATGCCTTCAAGCGGCAAACCAGATGGAGCAAGTGGATGCGAACGTCTCGTTTCTTTATACCGGCGGACAAGGGTCGAATCATCTGCATCAAGGAACAAGACCTCGGGTGTCACCCATGAAGTTTCCGCCAGATCATCCAGTGCCTTGAACAAAGAATCAAAAAATTCACGTCCACGCAAATCCATGACCAGTGCGACCTTATTCATTTTAGTACCAGATTCCTTCATCAACTCAAGGAACTTCGGCAGCAAGGTCGGCGGCAAATTGTCGACACAGAAAAAGCCAAGGTCCTCAAAACTCTGGATCGCAACCGTTTTTCCTGCCCCTGACATACCTGTTATGATGACAAGCTGGGTATCAGTAATGGAACCGGTAGTCATTTCTCTTCCCCCTGAAAAATTAATTTTGTATTTTTCGGATTAATTTGGGTCGAGCCTGTAATGAATCAGCTCGAAATCCGGTGTATACGTAAATGTTCCATAAATGATTCCTTGTCCATGGACCATATAATCGAGAATATGATAATCTCCTGCCGCCATCGGCAGTTCTTTGATGTCCTCTATCCCGTGCCAGGAGATAGTCCCTTCGTCCGTAACATCGAGATTGTTCCCATCTGCCTCAGTAGCATAAAAAGTGAACATCATCCACTCAGATACGACCTGGTTCTCTTCCTTGATGACGAACGTGAAAATCCCTTTAATTTGAGGATTTCTCAGGTAAATACCTGTTTCTTCCCGGAATTCCCGAATACAAGAATCCTTCACAGTCTCTCCTGGTTCCATCTTCCCGCCTGGAGCCACCCACCAATTGCGGCGCGGCTTCTGCAGCAGCAAAATTTTATCCTCTTTCACCAAAACACAATTCGTGACGCGCTGCATTCTGTCCACCTCTTCATCAATATGCATTAGAAAAGTCCGCCGCAAAAAAGGCGGTTTTCCTGCATACCTTTCACTTGTTGCTATTTTAATGGAATCCGGACACATAGCCTTCAATTTACCGGACTTTTTATTCTTTCCATTATACTATTTTTCGGTTTTCCCCACAATGATATCGAGGAGCGATAATTTTTTAAGTGTTCTATTCGTTTGCCTATGTCTGTACCATTTTTATGGATAAAAAAAAAGAGCACAGGATTACCTGTGCAACAAGGTTTATATTTTTAAAAGGGGGTCAATTTCTATTTTTATTATATCCAATGATTGTTTCACTACTGTTACAGTTGAATTAATAAACGATGACTTTTTGTTAATTTATCCCTCGATGTGAGGTTTTTCCCATCAATAAGAGCTGTTACGCTTTTGCTTTCAATTCCTCGATCAATTCTTCGACATAATGCTGCGCGTTTTGACCAGCGATACTTCCGTCGCCAGTTGCCGTCACGATTTGGCGCAGCGTTTTTTCACGGATGTCTCCAGCTGCAAAAATACCTGGAACTTTCGTTTCCATCTGCTCATTTGTTTCGATATAGCCGTTGCTGTTTGTAATGCCAAGGGCTTCGAATGGCTTGGTCAATGGAACCATTCCAATGTAGATGAACACGCCGTCAGCCGCAAATTCCTGTTCCGTGCCATCTAGTGTGGAAATTAGCGTCACGCTGCCAACTTTGCCGTCTTTATCATTGATTTTTTTGATCGTGTGATTCCAGATGAAATCAATTTTTTCATTCGCAAAGGCGCGGTCTTGAAGAATTTTTTGCGCACGAAGTTCGTCACGACGGTGCACGATCGTCACTTTTGAAGCGAAGCGCGTCAAATAAACGCCCTCTTCCACAGCGGAATCGCCGCCGCCAACCACTACAAGTTCTTTATTTTTAAAGAATGCGCCGTCGCAAACCGCACAGTAAGACACACCTCGGCCGCCAAGCTCCTGCTCGCCAGGAACGCCAAGCTTTTTGTACTCGGCACCAGCAGAAATGATGATGGAGTGGGCTTTGTATTCCTTATTGCCCACCTTGATTGTTTTATATTCTTTGCCATCGATGACTTCTTTTACATCCCCATAAGCATATTCTGCACCGAATTTTTTTGCGTGGTCAAACATTTTTGTCGATAGTTCTGGCCCAAGAATATGCTCAAATCCTGGATAGTTTTCCACTTCTTCTGTATTAGCCATCTGGCCGCCCGGCACGCCGCGCTCAAGCATCAGTGTCGATAAGTTCGCACGGGAGGTATAAACAGCAGCCGTCATCCCTGCTGGTCCGGCACCGATGATAATGACGTCATAAATTTTTTCTTCTGACATGGTGTACAACTCCTTTGGATATCATAATACGCCAATTTCCGTTACCCATTCGGAAATAGTATTTCCTGCATAAACCTATCCTATAAAAGAAGTGCTGCATAGTCCAAAAATATGCTTAAAAGAGGAATTTGTTTTCCAAAATTACTAAAATGCCTGAAACAAGCCTTATAGCGATTCATTTTTGCCCTTTTTCCTGCTAAAAAAGCTTTCAGAATTATTGACAATTTCGTGAAGAGTGATATGATCAAAATCAGAAAATAAATTCAATAGTGATTTTTTACCTGCTAGGGGAGCCTTTGTGAAGGCTGAGATTAGAGTGAAACTTTAAGACCCTTTGAACCTGATCTGGATGATACCAGCGTAGGGAAGTGGAGTATGTAAAAAGCGGTATCCTTTTCTTTTACTGCCAATACAGCCACTTTCTGCCTGCAGAAAGTGGCTTTTTTATTGGAAAAATTCAGCATCTTAAAAATCACTTACCAGGAGGGAATTATGTCTACTTTTACCCAGTTGATCCGTCAAGAAGCAAATGCCATTTGGGAAGCAAATTTGGACCATCCATTCGTTCAAGGAATTGCCAAGGGTAGCTTGCCAATTGAAAACTTCCGCTACTATGTTTTACAGGATTCGTATTACCTTTCTCATTTTGCCCGCATCCAGGCCATTGCTGCTTCAAGGGCTGAGGAATTGTCGATTACCGCTAAAATGGCAGCCCATGCCCAAGGAACCTTTCAGGCAGAGCTAAGCCTCCATGAAAAATTCATCGGCCAGCTCGGAGTGACGAGGGAGGAACTCCAAAGCTTTCTGCCAGCACCAACGGCATATGCCTATACTTCCCATCTATACAGGGTGGCGGCTTCAGGTAGCCTTGGAGAAATCATTGCCGCCATGCTCCCCTGTTACTGGATTTACTACGAAATTGGCGAGACGCTTAAACACGCAGCCCCTGAAACACCGATCTACCAGGAATGGATTGCTGCATACGGAAGTGACTGGTTCAGCGAGCTTGTAAACGAGCAGCTCAGCCTTCTCGATACGATTGCTGAAAATGCTTCGGAAAAAGAAAGAGAAAAGATGAAGCAACACTTTATCTACAGTTGCCATTATGAGCTCAAGTTTTGGGAAATGGCTCATACGCTGGAAGGCTGGTCAATAACCAATAAGAAAGCAGCGGTCCATTAAAAGGGGGGAAGAAAAATGACAAAGGGATTAAGGCTAACCGATATTTTAGTAACAGTCGTCATTTCGATTGCATTCGGGATTATCTATAAAATTTGGGGACCACTCTATTATGCGCTCAAACCACTTGGGCTTCACCTTGATCAATTCATCTATGGAATGTGGTTCATCGCTGCCATCGTCGCGTTTCTCGTAATCAGAAAGCCTGGTGTTGCATTACTTGCTGAAGTAGCCGCTTCTTCCGGAGAATTCCTGATGGGCTCTGAATGGGGTCTGGAGGTGCTGATCTACGGCATTGTCCAAGGGTTGTTTGCAGAATTGGTTTTGATGGCTTTTGGCTATAAGCGATCCGGTATAATTGTTGTCAGCCTTGCCAGTATAGCTGCATGCACAGGTTCCTTGATCATGGACTTTTATAAAGGGTATATCGAAGACCTGGCGACATGGAATCTTGTATTATTGATTGTCATGAGAGCGGCAGGTTCCATTGTTTTTTCCGGACTGCTGGCAATCGGAATCGTGAGAGCTCTGGAGCGAACAGGTGTGACGGCTATCCTCCGGCCGACTTCTCAAGATGACTTTGATTCATTGAACCACTAACAGGAGTGATTGGATGCCAATAGTATCTTCATTTGAAAAGCTGAGACTAAAGTTTCCCGGAACGAAAGAATTGCTATTCGAGGATCTGTCCCTATCCTTTGAAAAAGGCGAAAAAGTGCTCCTGCTTGGTCCTTCAGGCTGCGGCAAATCGACGTTGTTACAGGCACTTTCAGGGTTGATTCCAAATTCGATTGAGGTACCGCTCAAATATGCTGACTGCACCTATCCAGATTCCTGGGGATTTGTTTTTCAAGATCCAGACTCCCAGTTTTGCATGCCATATGCGGATGAGGAGATTGCCTTTGTATTGGAAAATCTTCAAGTCCCGCGAGAACAGATGCCTCAAAGAATTTCCGAGCTGTTGTCATTAGTCGGACTTGACCTGAAGGACCCGCATGCACGAATCAATACTTTCTCTGGCGGCATGAAGCAGCGGCTGGCGATTGCATCGGTGCTGGCCCTCGATCCAGAGGTGCTGTTCTTTGATGAGCCGACCGCAATGCTTGATCCAGAAGGGACAATCGCAATCTGGGAAACGGTAAAGAGAATCGCAGCTGATAAGACAGTCATCATCGTTGAACACAAAATCGAGCATGTGATTGACTTCATTGATCGGATTATCGTATTTGATGCAGCAGGAACCATTATCGCAGATGGCAGCCCTGATGAAGTTTTTCCATCGCATCAAACCGAGTTCGAGAAATACGGTATTTGGTTTCCAGGAGTATGGGATCAGTATCAATCGACAGCTGTCTCCATTAAAACGCCAGATTTTCCGCTTAAACGGAAAATCGTTTTAGAAAACTTTACAGGTTTCCGGAACAAGCAAACCAAGCTGAGGATCCAGCATGCCGAAGCAGTATCTGGTGACTGGATTGCGGTAACTGGAAAAAATGGAGCCGGGAAAAGCACCTTGCTTTTATCCCTGATTCAACTGCTGAAAACTTCCGGGACCTACCAGGTGAACGGACGGAGCATTCACAGCAATAAAGACATCTCTAGCGAGGCCGGTTTTGTTTTTCAAAATCCTGAACTTCAATTCGTTACGAATACTGTTTTTGACGAGCTTGCGATTTCTTTCCGACAAACACATGCAAGCCAAGAAACCATGGAGAAAAAGGTTGCCGAGCTGTTGCAGCTATTCCATCTCGCGAATCAAAGGGAGCTCCATCCGTACCAATTATCAATGGGTCAAAAGCGGCGCCTTAGTGTGGCCACAGCTATTGCCAAAAATCCTGCTATCTTGCTTCTGGATGAGCCGACTTTTGGCCAGGATGCAAAAAATACATTTGCTGTTCTCGAACTTTTAGAGAGCTATCGGCTAAGCGGGCACATCATTATTATGGCAACCCATGACAGCCATATTATCCAACACTTTGCAACAAAGGTCTGGAATGTCGTCGACGGAGAAGTGACTGTTAAAGAAGCAGAAATGTCAATTCCAGTGGAGGTCGGCCATGCCTATCTCATTTGACCATAAAATGACCTGGCTGCACAAAATCAACCCAAGTGTGAAACTAGTTGTGCTCGCCTGTCTGTTTGTCGCAGTTCTGTTCATCCATAACCCGAATGTCATGGTACTGTTTGCCATTGGTCCTGCGATACTGTTTCTCTTTTTCACTGGTCATCCTTTCAAGCGGATCCTGCTTTTTTCGATTCCGTTCCTGTTGATTTTTCTATCGACTTCTTCGTCGATGATTCTGTTCGGAAAAGGAGAAACGACGCTATTCCACTGGGGTTTGATCGATATTACCGTGGAAAGTCTTTACAGGGGAATGCACCTTGGATTCAGGGCAATCATTTATGCCATGCTTGGTCTCACCTTCGCTCTGACGACCAGTCAGGTTCTGCTGTTTTATTCATTGATGCAACAGCTGAAGCTCAATCCAAAATACGCATACAGCTTCATGGCAGGCATCCGGTTGATTCCAATCATGATCGAAGAACTAACCGCGATCAGATACGCAAGGATGGTTAGAGGAATTCAAAATACTTATACTGTCAGCGGGATATTTTCATCGATCAAAGGCTATTCCATCCCGCTGCTTTCTCAGAGCATACGGCGCGCGTACAGAATCGCGGTAGCAATGGAAGCAAAGCGATTCACGGACAGCAGAAAGCGGACCTACTATTATCAGCTTCATTTTTCCAGGTACGACTTGCTTTTCATTGCCTATTTCGGACTGTTTCTATTGCTAGTCCTTTCCATTTCCGGACATTATCCGCTTTTCCCTGTCGTCGATGTCCGGTCGCTGTAATCCATGCGCGGATCTAATCGTCATCGGTCTACAAACCCAGCCAAACAGGTGATTAAATGAAAAAACAATTGCACCTCCTATCAGACGGAAAGCTTTCCTTAAAAGAATTTGCCGACATCGCCGGTAAAATCAACCCATTCATCGACAGATTTCATTTGCGTGAAAAAAAGCTGACCGCAAAGGAGATTGCCGCTGGAGTCGAAGTGCTCCTTAATAAAGGCATACCTTCCGAAAAAATAGTAGTCAATGATCGAACAGATGTAGCCTGGTCCTATAATACTTCCGTCCAGCTCGCTTATCACAGCCTTTCTGTCAACCTTGTGAAACAACACTTTCCGGGGATTACAGCCGGCTGTTCGGTCCATTCCTACCATGATGCTCTTCAAGCCGCAAACAGAGGGGCCGACTTTCTTCTTTATGGGCATGTTTTTGAGACCCTTTCTAAAGAGGGACTCCCAGGGAAAGGGGTGCACGAACTAGCAGCGATTAAGAAAATGGTAGAGATTCCCGTTATGGTCATTGGTGGCATCAAGCCTGATAACCTCGAATTGGTGTTATCGGCCGGTGCAGATGGGGCTGCTGTGATGTCAGGGATTCTTCACGCAGAAGATCCCTACCATGCTGCCTGGGGCTATTCACAAAAAATCCATACATGAAAGGGGAATGATCATGGAGCTTATCATTAACGGGGAAGCTGTAACTATTCCCGACCATATTAAAACGTCTGCAGCGTTATTAAATTTTTTTCAGCTTGAAGAAAAGGTAGTAATCGTCGAATTGAATGAAGCTATTGTGGCAAAAAATGCGCATCAGGATACAACACTCTCTGCTGGTGACCGAATTGAAATCGTACATTTTGTAGGAGGAGGATGACCATGCTAAAAATAGGACCTTATGAATTTAACTCTCGTTTATTGCTGGGAACCGGGAAATACCCTGACTTTGACATCCAAAGGAAAGCTGTAGAGGAATCCGGCACGGAGGTGCTTACGTTTGCAGTTCGGCGCATGAATATATTTGAAGCAAACCAGCCCAATTTTCTCGAACAGCTAGATTTAAAGAAATACAAACTACTCCCAAACACCGCAGGAGCAAAGACTGCAGACGAAGCTGTACGGATTGCGAGACTTTCCAAGGCCTCAGGGCTCTGTGACATGGTGAAGGTTGAGGTCATCGGCTGTGACAAAACACTCCTCCCTGATCCAGTAGAAACTCTAAAGGCTTCAGAAATTCTTTTAAATGAAGGATTTATTGTTCTTCCCTACACCTCAGACGATGTTGTTCTAGCAAGGAAACTGCAAGAACTCGGCTGTCATGCTGTCATGCCTTGTGCATCACCGATCGGTTCAGGACAAGGGATTCTTAATCCTCTTTATCTAAAATTCATCATGGAACAGGCAACGGTGCCGGTGATAGTCGATGCCGGAATCGGCAGTCCCGCAGATGCGGCTTTCTCCATGGAACTAGGAGCGGACGGTGTATTGTTGAATACTGCCGTTTCCTCCGCAAAGGATCCGGTAAAAATGGCAAAAGCTATGAAGCTCGCAGTCGATGCGGGGAGATTGGGATTTGAAGCCGGAAGAATCGCGAAAAAGGATTACGCTGCTGCAAGCAGTCCTGCGGAAGGAATGATTTTTAGTTGACAAGCAGATACTCCCGCCAGGAATTATTTGCGCCAATCGGCAAGGAAGGTCAAAAAAGACTTCGCAGCAAGCATGTTTTAATGATCGGTGCAGGTGCACTTGGTTCTGCAAATGCTGAGCTTCTTGTCAGAGCAGGAATTGGGAAACTGACCATTGCCGACAGGGATTATGTAGAATGGAGCAATCTTCAGCGGCAACAGCTTTTTAGTGAAACAGATGCTCGCGAACGAATGCCAAAAGCAGTGGCAGCAGCTCGAAGGTTAAGGACGATAAATTCACAAGTGGAAATCATCCCCCACATAGCTGATGTCGGAGCTCAGGAGCTGGAACAGTTCATCACGGGGGTGGATTTGATCATAGACGGTACTGATAATTTCGATATTCGCCTGATGATCAACGATATTTCACAAAAACATAAGATTCCCTGGATTTACGGTGGCAGTGTCGGCAGCTACGGCCTGAGCTTTACGATCCTGCCTGGAACTACACCTTGCATGAACTGCTTATTGGAGTCCATGCCAATGGGGGGAATCACTTGTGACACCGCCGGAGTGATACAGCCTGCCATCCAGATGGTAGCCGCCCATCAATCAGCAGAAGCGCTAAAGATATTGACAGGTGCCTTCGATTCTCTGAACAGCAAACTTGTCTCATTCGATGTATGGAAAAATCAGTTTCGAGCCATCAACGTCTCCTCACTGAAAAAAGCATCCTGCCCTTCCTGCGGAGAAGAACAGACTTACCCGTTCCTATCATATGATAACCAGACGAAGACCGCTGTGCTCTGCGGAAGGGATACAGTCCAAATCAGGCCGGGGACAATCCAAACAAGGAATCTCGACCATTTAGAGAAGTGCCTGTCTGGACAAGGATTAAAGACTAAGCGCAACCCATATTTGCTATCTTTTCAGGTCGAAACCGCAAGATTGGTAATTTTTAAGGACGGAAGAGTGTTCGTACATGGAATCAAAGATATTTCCGAAGCAAAAACACTTTACCATCGTTATCTGGGGTAATATTAAGAAAAGTCATTGCCAGGGCACTGGCAATGACTTTTCTGTATTGATCCTCTATCATTCTTGCCAATCAAAAATGCTAACTTGCATCTTCTTGCTCTTCCTTAAATGCTGTCTTCTTCATGAAGAAATTCGCTTGCCAAATTGATATATTTGGATAACGTGGCTGCGGACAAGCCGTATTTTTTTGCGACTGCTGCTTTCGTAGTTCTGATATTCCTCAGTTTATCCCAGAGGTAATCGACTGCCGCTGCCCATGCTTTTTTGTTTTTAAAATCGTAGCCTGCCTTTGCTGCCTGCTCAAATACCGAAAACCACATAATGTAGACGCCGGCTTCATTTTTGCCAATCGGCTGGTGGTGATCGTACAATAGTTTCGCCGTTTCATGCGCGCCTTTTACTTCTTCTTCCTTACTGCTCAGATTGCCTGAGCTAACATAAGCAAAATAGGATTTTTCCATTTCTGTCAGTTTATCTATCGACTTTTCCGCTGCAAGTATTTCTTTCTTTTTCGCGGAAACTGATGTAAGAAATAGCGCAAAAAGGCGTTCCTCCGGGTAATCGCTGTTCAGCTGGCTGAGGATGACCGAAACCTGTGCTTCAAACTTCATGCCGGACTTTTCCGACCACGGTTCCATTCCATCTTTTTCTGGATTGTGCTCGAGAACCTTTTTCCAGGCTGAACGTGCCATATTTTCCCGGCCGGTAAAGTAAGAAGCATTCGCTAGCCAGTAATAAAAGGCACCATCCCCTTCAAAGCCTGATTTTTGCAGCTTCTTCAGCCAGCGGTAAGCAAGTTCATATTCGCCGATCAGCGCGAATGTCGCACCAAGCTTGAACTGGTGCTCCACGTGAATCGGATAGATTTTTTCCAGTGCTTCCTTAAGCTTTTGGCCTTCCTTTTCCTGCCCTTCGTAATGTATAAATACAAGCCAATTGCAGAGAGCATGCAGGTTGCCGGGATTTCGCTTCAGAACATCGTTCAGGATATCACTGGCCTTTTTCGTTTCTCCGAGGTAAAAATAGGCGAGCGCAAGATTGTTATATGCGGACCAGTATTCCGGATACTCCTCGATCACCTCTGTGAAAATTTCAATCGCCAGTGGAAACTCTCCTGTTTCGAGGTGATTGCGCGCTTCCTCTTGCTTGACGATCAGGTCATCCTCTTCGTAATAATCCTCATCCATTTCTTCCGCTTCCATAGTTAAAAGTTCAAGAAGATCGAGTGCATCCTCGGCAAACTCGCCATCTTCATTTTCTTCCATGTAAAGGTTCGCATGCCTGAACGCATCACGGAACAAACCCATATGAGCGTAATTATTGGCAAGAAAATAATGGCAATCAACCATGTTTTCATCCAATTCTTCAAGGATCATGTGCAAGAGACGGTTAGATGGCTGATATTCTCCCAATTCCGACTGCACGATCGCCAGCTGGCAAATAATCATTGGCTCGCCCGGTTCTAGATGCATCGCACGCTGAAAATACTTCTCCGCCTTTTTTAAATCCTGCCTGTGGAAAGCCTTGACCCCTTTAGTGAAATAATACTCACCAGTAGGAACGAAAGACAGCAATTGGCCTTTTTGCTTCGTTGCTTTAGAGTCTTTACCCATGTGATCCTCCGTTTATATTGTAGTAAAAAAAGTAGTCTATATAAGAATACACATACCGTATTTTATCGAAACAACCGTAACTAATTTATTATATCATACAGACAGAGTATTCGAGAAGGTGTGGAAGGGAAATTGTAGGTTGGAGTGTATTTCATTTTCTGCCAGTAATGATTAGAGACGGTTGATAATGATCTTTATTCATCCAAAAACCTGTCCGAAGTTGGCCCTAGTTCGGACTGCTTTTCCCCTTTTCCCGCAAAACCGGTCCGAAGTTGACCCTTGTTCGGACTGCTTTTCCTCTTTTTAAGAGGGCATAAATTGAAATTAAAAGGACTTGATGAAACCAAAAAACAATATGTTTGGACATGTCCAGTATTTGATCCAAAGTATAAGCAAGATGGGCTTTCATGTACGGAAGCTTGCCACATTCAATGTTGTAGTGGAGCCCAAATGGGTAGAACCGTTCGGATTCAACAAACACGATCTCCTCAAATAGATCCTGAATTTCCGCAACATCTTCCATCGTTTAAAACCAAATATGCGGAAAGAACGGCCATTGAACGGGTCAACTCACAGGCAAAAGAATGGCTTAGTTTGAAAGAAGGTAAAAGCACATCATAAATGAAAAATGGGCATTACAAAATAAACCTACTACAAAAGTAAATTTGGTAATAAATGTAAATATGGATTTATACGTCAAGTTTGCATCCGCTTAGTATGTGTAGAGTTCACAAACGAGGACGTGTAGCAGATGAGGCTCACGTAGATCGATGTATTTTAACTGCACACTCCTTAGCTTATATGTCCGTTCAAGAAACAGGTCAACCCTATCAAGGTTGGACAAGACAATCTATATAATAGTATCTACATATCATTACCAGTAGCTGGAAAACAGAAAACTGACGACGGGATTTCCATGTCCTTTTTTAGTACTCATTTACAAAACGCGCTGGAATTTTAGAAAAATCACCTAAGAAGCTCCATCTACATCCTAATATTTTCAAGTTGTTTTATCCCAATTTTATTTTGTCCTGTGGCTCTTATTGTTAAAGTGATCAACCCACTCCAACCGTCGATAAAAATGCCACAACCGTTGATATTTTCTCTCTAACCGTCGATAAAACCGCCACAACCGTTGATATTTTCTCTCTAACCGTTGATAAAGCCTATAGTCGCTCATACATCTTTCTTACAGTCCGTATGAATCATCTGAATCGCATTTTTTTGAAGTTCATTTCTTCCAAAAATGTGTGAGATTATAATCAAGTAGTTATTAAAACTTCTCTCCAGCGCTTGGTTTCTTCCTTTTATTCAATACACCGAGTACTTCTTTTAGTGGCAGCTTTTGTTCTTGCAGCAAAACTAGCAGGTGATACAATAAATCGGCTGCTTCCCATTTTAATTCTTCGGGGTCGCGGTTTTTGGCGGCGATGATGACTTCTGCAGCTTCTTCGCCGACTTTTTTCAAAATCTTATCGACGCCTTTTTCGAACAGATAAGTGGTATAGGCGCCTTCTGGCATGTCCTGTTCTCGCTCGCGGATTGTCTTTTCTAATTCTAGCATGACGGCGAAATCAGTTAGCACGGTTTTTTCTGTGAACTTTTCACTGATGAGACTCTCGGCAAAACAGCTGATTGCACCGGTATGACATGCAGGTCCGGCGGGATCTACCAGAACGACGAGGGCGTCACCGTCACAATCATATTTGATTTCGACAATTTTCTGGGTATTGCCGCTTGTTGCGCCTTTATGCCACAGCTCCTGGCGAGAACGGCTGTAAAACCAGGTTTCGCGTGTTTCCAGTGATTTGGCGAGTGAGTCTTTATTCATGTAGGCGACCGTCAGGACTTCACGAGTGGAAGCGTCCTGAACAACCGCGGGAATCAGTCCATCGGCAGCAAATTTCAAGTTTTCTATTTTCATCGTACTGTCACTCCTTTTTCACGAAGATGGGATTTCACTTCTGTTACAGATGTTTCACGGTAGTGGAAAATCGAAGCAGCAAGGGCGGCATCAGCTTTTCCTTCTATAAAAGCATCGACAAAATGATCCGCATTGCCAGCGCCGCCTGAGGCAATCACCGGTACGGATACCGCTTCACTGACGGCACGCGTCAATGCCAGGTCGAAACCATTCTTTTCGCCGTCGCTGTCCATGCTCGTAAGGAGAATTTCCCCTGCGCCGAGACGGACGGCTTCTTTTGCCCATTCAATGACTTCCCAATCTGTCGGCGTGCGGCCGCCATGGGTATACACTCGCCATGAACCAAGCTCTGGATCGAACTTTGCATCAATGGCAACCACAATGCACTGGGCGCCAAAGAAATCAGACCCTTGTGTGATCAATTTTGGATTGTTTACAGCTGCGGTATTCAGTGATACTTTATCGGCACCAGAGCGGAGCATTTTCTTCATATCCTCAAGAGTATCGATTCCGCCACCTACTGTAAAAGGAATCGCCAATTCGGAGGCTACGTCCCTGACCACCTCGACCATCGTTTTTCTGCCTTCGACAGATGCGGAAATATCAAGGAAAACGAGCTCATCAGCCCCCTGCTCATCATAAAATCTGGCAAGTTCTACTGGATCGCCGGCATCGCGGAGCTGGACGAACTGAATTCCTTTTACCACGCGACCATCCTTCACATCAAGGCATGGAATGATTCGTTTGCTCAACATTAGGCATTCCCCATTTCTAGCGCAGCTGATACCGAGAAACGCCCTTCATAGATCGCTTTGCCAACAATTGCACCGCTGACGCCATCTTTTCGAAGCTGGCGGAGTGCAGCCAAGTCGTCAAGTGTGCTGACACCACCGGAAGCGATGACACTTTTGCCTGTTTCCAATGCCAACTGGCGGGTTGCCTCCACATTTGGTCCGCCGAGCGTTCCGTCCGTTGCAATATCGGTAAAAATAAACGTCTCCGCTCCAGCATCAGCGAATCTTTTGCCAAGCTCAAGAGCGCTCACTTCCGAAGTATTCAGCCAGCCATGTGTTGCGACAAAGCCGTTTTTCGCGTCCAGACCAATTGCGATTTTCGTGCCGTACTTTCTGACCATCTTCTCGGCAAATTCAGGATTGGAAACAACGATGCTGCCGATGATCACCCGGTTAACGCCATTTTCAAGATAATGGTTGATATCCGATTCGCTGCGAATTCCGCCGCCAATCTGTACGTTCACGCCAAGCTCCTGAGCTGCTTGAATGACAAACGGATCATTGACGCGCTTGCCATCCCGCGCACCGTCCAGATCCACCATGTGTATCCATTCCGCTCCTTCTGCTGCGAAGGTTTTCGCCATTTCAAACGGAGAGTCCCCATACACTGTTTCCTGATCATAATCGCCTTGCAGCAGCCGAACACATTTTCCGCCGCGCATGTCGATTGCCGGATAGACTATGAATTTCATTGCTCAGACTTCCTTTCTGCTGCAAGTTTCGTAAAGTTGCGGAGCAGCCCCATGCCCATGTCACTGCTTTTTTCCGGATGGAACTGCATGCCGTAAATATTCCCTCTGCCAACGATAGCCGGCACTTCCATATCATAATAGTCTCCGACTGCAACAAGCACGTCCTGGTCATCCGTTTTTACATAATAAGAATGGACGAAGTACACATACTCTTCCTGAAGCGAAGTCAGCAAAGGGGAATCTCCAGTAAACCGTAGCTTATTCCACCCCATATGCGGCACTTTATAGGACTCTCCATCTGCTGTCTTTCCGCTGAAACGGTCCACTTTTCCAGGCAAAAGCTTTAAACCTGCTGTCAGGCCATTCTCTGAACTTTCTTCAAACAGCAGCTGCATGCCAAGGCAGATGCCTAGCAAAGGCTTGCCAGTAGCCGCGAAATCACGAATCATTTCTGCCAGACCCGTCTGGTTCAACACGTCCATTGCGTCACGAAAGGAACCAACGCCGGGGACAAGCAATGCATCTGCTTCCATTAATTCTTCTTTAGACTGTGAAATGAAATAGGGCGCATCCAGCCGTTCCAGCGCTTTGCTGACGCTGAACAAATTGCCCATGCCGTAATCGACGATGCCAATCATCGTTTCCCTTCCTTTCGTGTGGAGAGCCTTTACAGCATCCCCTTTGTTGATGGAACGCCTTTTACGCGCGGGTCGATGGTCGTTGCTTCATCAAGAGCGCGGCCAAGAGCTTTAAAGACGGCCTCGATCATATGATGAGTGTTTTTCCCGTAAGGAACGATCACATGCAGGTTCATCCTCGCTTCAAGTGCAAGCTTCCAGAGGAATTCATGGACAAGCTCGACATCGAAAGTACCGACCTGCTGCGCCGGGAATTCTGCGCGCATTTCGAGGTGCGGACGGTTGCTTAAATCGATGACAACCTGTGCAAGGGCCTCATCCATCGGCACAAATGCGTTTCCATAGCGTTTGATTCCTTTTTTATCGCCGAGCGCTTCTCGGAGTGCCTGGCCGATGCAGATGCCGATGTCTTCTGTTGTGTGATGGCCGTCCACCTCAACATCCCCCTTTGCGTCCACAGTCAAGTCGAACTGTCCGTGCTTCGCGAATAAATCGAGCATGTGAGAGAGAAAAGGCACTCCTGTTTCGAGCGATGATTTCCCCTCCCCATCGATGCCAAACGTTAAATCTATTTTTGTTTCATTTGTATATCTGTTCACTGTTGCAATCCGTTCCATGAATGATACCTCCCAGAAAAAGTCTTATTTCAGCCGCGCTTCTACTGCACGGGCATGTGCTTCAAGCCCCTCAAGCCTTGCAAATTCGGCTATTTTTGCTCCGTTCTCGTTCATTGCCTGCTCGCTGTATAAAATGATGCTTGATTTTTTCTGGAAATCCTCGACGCTTAACGGACTGGAAAACCGCGCTGTTCCGTTCGTCGGCAGGACATGGTTCGGTCCAGCAAAATAATCCCCAACAGGTTCCGAACTATATCTGCCAAGAAAAATCGCGCCTGCGTGCTTGATTTTCCCAAGCAATCCAACTGGATTTTCTGTGACAATCTCCAGGTGCTCTGGAGCAAGCTGATTGATCGCTCCGACCGCTTCCTCGAGATCATCGGCAACATAAATCGCCCCGAAATTCTCAATCGCCTCAGTCGCAATATCCTTTCGCGGCAAGTGCGGCAGCTGTTTGTACACCTCGTCCAGTACATTTTCGGCCAGAGTTCGGGAGGTGGTTACTAGGACTGCGCACGCACGCGGATCATGCTCTGCCTGTGAGAGCAGATCCGCTGCAATCTCATTGGCGCGCGCTGTATCGTCGGCAAGGATGCCAATTTCGCTTGGGCCGGCGATCATATCGATCGCGACATCCCCAAACACCTCCCGTTTGGCAAGGGCGACAAAAATATTGCCTGGACCAGTGATTTTATCGACTGGCTTTATCGTTTCCGTACCATAAGCGAGAGCGGCAATTGCCTGAGCTCCGCCAACTTTATAGATCTCTTTTACCCCAGCGATGTCGGCCGCTACCAGTACACCTGGCGGAAGCTTTCCATCTTGCCCGGGCGGGGACACCATGACGATCCGCTCGACACCAGCCGTGATAGCGGGAATAACGTTCATTAAGACAGAGGAAGGATAGGCAGCTGTTCCTCCTGGGACATAAACACCGACAGAATCGAGCGGCGTCACCTTCTGGCCGAGCATCGTTCCATTTTCTGCAGTCGTCATCCAGGAAGGTCGCAGCTGTTTTTCATGGTAGGTACGAATATTGGCAGCTGCTTCGGTGATGATCTCTACGACTGCACTGCTGACTGCATGATAAGCTTCCAGAATTTCTTCTTCCGTTACACGGAAATCATCTAGCTTGACGGCGTCGAATTTTTCGGTAAAGGCCCTTAATGCTTGGTCTCCCGCCGCCCTGACCTCGGAGATGATTGCCTTTACGGCCTTTCGCTGTTCTTCCGTTCCGCCATCTACCGTTCGTTTCAATGACAAAGTATCGTCTATCTGTAAAATTTCCACCGAAAATCAAATCCTTTCAGTTTCCACTAGTAAATGACTTCATTCAACCTTTTGATCAATTCGCTGATGCGCTCGTCCTTGATCCGGTAGCTAACCGGATTCACGATTAGCCTTGAGGTCACGCCAGCAATCGTTTCGTATTCGACTAGCCCGTTCTCCTTAAGGGTCCTGCCGGTTGAAACAATATCAACGATTCGGTCGGCTAGACCGATCATTGGCGCAAGCTCAATGGAACCGTTCAATTTGATGATCTCCACTTGCTCGCCCTGTTCCCGGAAATAAGCAGCAGCGATGTTCGGGTATTTCGTCGCTATTTTCGGAGCGACATCATTGATTTTTGTACCAGGCAACCCTGCGACGGCAAGGTAGCAGCTGCTGATTTTTAAATCGAGCAGCTCGTACACATCTCGTTCTTCCTCAAGCAGGACGTCCTTCCCGGCAATTCCGAGATCGGCAACGCCATGCTCCACATATGTCGCCACATCCATTGGCTTCGCGAGGATAAAGCGGAAATCTTCTTCGTCGACATCGATAATCAGCTTCCGTGAGTCATCGAATTCAGGAGGTAGCTCAAAACCCGCGTTGCGCAACAGCTCGACTGCTTCAGTAAAAATCCTGCCCTTCGGCATCGCGATCGTCAGCTGTTTATTCATTGCGTTCCCTCCTTCCCAACAAGAAAAACGACATTGGCAAAAGCATCGGAACAGGCATCCAGATTCCGGACTGCGCGAATATCCTGCAGCACGATTCGCTCATGATTTTCCCGTTTTTCCGCTGCCATTTGATAGGCTTCCTTCCTTCGTTCCGGACTGAAAAGAATGCAGGTAACAGGTTCAGGTGGTTCGAGGTCGCCAAGACTTTCAAGCAGGCGGTCGAGTCTAATGGCAAAACCCGTCGCGCCAGTTGTTTTGCCGAATTTCTCGAGCAATTTGTCATAGCGGCCGCCATTGCCGATTGCAAACCCGATCATGCCCGCATATACCTCGAATAAAATCCCTGTATAGTAGCTCATATGACTGACAATCGTCAGATCAAATTTGATTCGGCTGCTCTCTCCAAAATCCTCGATAATCTCCCAGAGAATTTTCAATTCGTCCAGTGCATCCCTGCCCTTGCCGTTTTCAACTAATTCCAGCGCTTTGCCGATCACTTCCGGGCCACCGCGCAAGTCCAGAAAGGCTAGTAGCCTCTGTGAATCAATCGATGACAGCGGCAATGAATGGACATGCTCCCGATAGCCGACATAATTTTTCTCGTATAAAAATTTCGTTAATTCTCTGGCGCGTTCCTCATTGCCAAGGATTTGCAAGAACAATTCGTTAACGAAGCCAACATGGCCAACTGAAAGCTGGAACGGTTCCAATCCAGCTTTTTTCAGCGAAGAAATGGCCAGCGCAATCATCTCACCGTCCGCACTGACAGAGTCATCACCGATGCACTCGACTCCAATTTGTTCAAACTCAGCCGGCCTGCCTCCTTCACGCTGCTGCGCACGGTAGACATTCGCCGAATAAGCTAATCTTAACGGTATCTGTTCTTTGTAAAGCTTGGAGGCCGCAATTCTGGCGATTGGCGCCGTCATATCTGGGCGCAGCACGAGTGTATGCCCTTGCTGGTCCAGCAGCTTGAACAATTGCTGATCCTGTATCGCCGATGCCATTCCAACCGTTTCGTAATATTCCAATGCTGGTGTTTCAATAAACTGGAACCCCCAGCGTTTCATTTCCATTTCAATGGAGCTTCGGACACTTTCCTTCGCATCATGCAGCTCCGGAAGTGTATCCCGCATGCCAAGCGGTTTTTCGAACATAAATAATCGACTCAATATGATCACCCTCTCGTTGCCGATGTGGTTGGTTTGCTTTTCATCAAATTATCGAAATCCTTTAGTTCGCTAATATGGTAACAAGTTGAAGTTATAGGTAGTGTACCGCTCATTCTATTATTCGTCAACCATTTGTTCATTCAAACCTTAAGAAATATTAGCTTCCCTGTCAAGCAACAACAAAAAGCGAAGCGGAATCAATTCCGTTCGCTTTTTGTTGCATACATTTCATCGACCGCCGAGCGTTCAGCCAGTTCTTCTTTCGTATAGATGACGCGCATTGGGTTTCCTCCGACGAAGGTACCCTCGGGGACGTCTTTATGGACGAGTGTCCCGGCAGAGACGATCGCACCGTCCCCGATTTTGATGCCAGGCATGATCGTTGAATTGGCTCCGATCATGACTTCATTGCCGATTTCCACGTCTCCAAGACGATACTCTTTGATCAAATATTCGTGTGCGAGAATCGTGGTGTTATAGCCGATGACGGTATTGCGTCCGACCGATATTTTTTCCGGGAACATGACGTCGAGCATGACCATCAGCGCAAATGATGTCTGTTCACCAATCTTCATCCGTAAAAATGTTCGGTAAAGCCAGTTTTTCATTCCAAGAAATGGCGTGTAGCGCGCTATCTGGATAACGATAAAATTCTTGACGACCTTCCAGAACGGGACGGTCTTATAAACATGCCACAGTGAATTGGCGCCTTCAACACGATAGCGTGTCGTCCGTCTCATGCTACACCCCGAGGATTGGCAGGATATCCGCCATTTTTTCCAGCATATAATCCGGATGGTATTGCTCCAAATGCGCTCTGCCTTTGATGGACCAGGCTACCGCAGCCGTCTTTGTACCGGCATTTTTGCCGCCAAGGATATCATGGTGGTTATCGCCAACCATGATAGCACGGTCTGGTGAGGAATCAAGCAAATCCAATGCTTTTAAAAGCGGCTCTGGATCTGGCTTAGCTTTTTCGACATGGTCCAGGGCGACGATCACTTCAAAAAACTCATCAAGCCCAGTCAGCTTCAAACCCATTTGCACAACATCTGAAAGCTTTGTCGTAACGATTCCAAGCTGGAAGCCATTTTCTTTTAGCGTCCTAACCGTTTCGTACACACCCTCGAAGCTCTTTACCAGCAGGTCGTGGTTTGCCAGATTATAGGCGCGGTAGGTTTTGATCATATCCTCGTAGCCTTCAGGATTCAATTTCTCGAACGTATCCTTTAACGAAGGCCCAAGAAACGGCAGGACATCCTCCCGTTCGTACTGACCCGGAAAATAAGTTTCCATCGTGTGAAGGAAGGAAGAAATGATCAATTCATTCGTATCTATCAAAGTCCCGTCAAGATCGAACAGGACCGTATCTATTTTAATGCTCATATGCTGTTTCCTTTCTTTTGGCAAGATCTGCCCGATTCCAGAGGAACGCAACTGCTGCCGTCAATACGATCGCCACTCCTAGACGAATCAATAGCAGCGGCAGCACCGGGATTCCAAGCGGAACAAAAATTAATGTATCTTCCACGACTGCGTGGCAGGCAACAAGAAAAATGAACGCCAACGTGACATCCTTTTTGCTGACTCCATCCTCCTGAACTGCCTGGATCATTACGCCTGCACCGTATGCGAGACCGATCAGCAGTCCAGCAGCCATCGTCGTCGAGGTGTTTTCCTTCATGCCTAGCGCTTTTGTTGCCGGCGCCATCCATCTGGAAAAAACAGCAAGCCATTGCTTATCCTTCATAATCTGAACGGCTACCATTAGCGGGATTACGATGATTGCCAGCTGGAAAATGCCGAAACTGGCTTTGGTGACACTTTCAAGCAGAATGGATCCCCAGCCTGAAATTTGTTCTCCCTTTGCCGGAACCATCCCATATTTTGCAAGTTCAGATCCGCCATTCCAGACAAGATTGATAATGATCGCTGATGAGAAGGCAAGGCCAAGCCGGACAAGCACGATCGTCCAAAGCTTAACACCAACCTTAACGGCCACGCTTGATTCCACCAGCAAATTGTGCGAAAAGCTAAGCATCACCGCGATGAGAAATACTTCTTTTACCGTCAAATCGAGTGTCAATATCGCCCCAATTGCTGCGTAAAGATTAAGGAAGTTGCCGATAACAAGCGGAATGGCCGCATCACCTGACAAGCCGATCATCGCCATCAGCGGTGTGATCAAGTCGATGACCCACGGCAAGACAGAAGTATATTGGAGAATCGAAACAATCACGGTCACTGGAAAAATGACTTTGCCAAGTGCCCATGTAGTTTTCAAACCAACCATTAACCCTTTTGACAATGAAGAACCCATCGAAGCATCTCTCCCACTTTTTCCGTAATCCGATCTTTTTCTAGTTTTCCAAATATCTTACCTTCGAGTATCCCTTGACTCTCCTGTAGATCCATAAGCCAATTGCCAAAGCTATCAGCACGATCGAGATCGTCTGGGCGATTCTAAGCGTGTCCGTCAGCATCAGACTGTCTGTTCGCATGCCTTCAACAAAGAAGCGGCCAATTGAATACCAAATGATATAGCTAAGGAACATTTCCCCGCGGCCCAAATTGATCCTGCGCAAGGACATAAGCAGGATGAATCCGAGCAAGTTCCAGACGGATTCATACAGGAAGGTAGGATGGTAGTAGACGCCATTGATATACATTTGGTTGATGATGAATTCTGGCAGATGGAGATTCTCCAAAAAGGCCCGAGTAACCTCCCGACCATGTGCTTCCTGGTTCATGAAATTGCCCCAGCGACCGATGGCCTGGCCAAGAATAATGCTCGGAGCAGCGATATCCGCAAGTTTCCAGAACGACACATTTCTAGCCTTCGTAAAGAAATACGTCGTGATAACAGCACCGATCAAAGCGCCATGAATCGCAATTCCGCCATTCCAGATCTTAAAAATCTCCCCAGGATACTGTGCGTAATACTCCCACTGGAAGAGAACGTAATAAATTCTTGCTGAGATGATGGCGATCGGAATCGCCCAAAGCATTAAATCTGCAAATATGTCTTTTGGCAGACCGCGACGATCCGCTTCCCGTATAGCAATCCATAACGCGAGAGCAATTCCAAGTCCAATAATGATCCCGTACCAGTGCACCTGAATCGGACCAAGCGAAAAAGCAATCGGATCAAGCGGCTGAATATTCTGTTCCATATCATTTCCCCTTTCATGTAGAAAAGCGTAAGCCCCTTGGTCAGCCCCGACAAGCGCTGCCCGCCTAAAACGCCACGTCCTGTGGCTGTCGGGTCCAGCACGTCCTG
>NZ_JXIQ01000085.1 GCF_000934845.1 Mesobacillus subterraneus | reverse complement strand
CGGGCACATGTTTCCCTTGTATGTGACCGTGAACCGCTGTTTCCTCTTTTCACGGGTACATGTGTGACTAGTTTCCTTCTATTTCTGTATTCCGGGCATATATCTCTTTTTTATAAAAAAATCGAGCACAAAACCTTAGATTAGGTTCCATACTCGATTCATTAAAAACTATTGCCTGGACTTATTTTTTAAACTCGCTATATATGAGTAAGCTTCGTCTATTTCTTCGTTGCTGTATTTCTGGCTTTTTTTCACGGTTTGGATTTTTTCCCGGACCTCGGCTTCTGACAAGTTATCAAAATACAAAACAGTGGAAACGAGTTCAAGGAATCTGGCATTTTGTCCGTTGATATCGGTCAGACAATCATGTAGCCGTGGCATCTCGACGCTGTTCTCTCCGAGGAATTCCTGGCCAGCTTCTGTAAGGGTGTAGCGGTACTGGTAATAGCCGCCTTTCTTTTCTTTCACTTCTTCCAAAAAGCCCATATTGCAAAGCTCTTCCACTCGTAAAGTCAGCTCTTCCGAATACGGTCCATAAAAATGAAACTGAAAGCGTTCTTGGAACGGAAAGTCCAACTTTTTGGCGATATAGATCATTTTCTGCAGTTTTTTCCTGCCGGTGACCTCTCCAGAAACGGAAATGGCATGTATGATTTTAGCGTGGTCTTTTAACAAAACGCGTCAACTCCTGTATCAAATGGTCCCATTGTCTAAGTTCAGCTCAAGAATCTGTGCAATCTGCATCATTTCAGGTCGTGCTTTTTCCTTTTCCAAAAAATCGGCTGGATAGTATAATTTATGATCTGTCCGCCTTTTACCAGAAATGGCGTCGACAATCTCAGACTCACGAGACAGTTCGCGGATCTCCCCATTCTTTTTCAGCAGGTGGATTGGCAGGCGTTCTTCCTCCTCGCCAGGACGGTAAAAATCATATGGAAGGTCTGAGGAAGAATCGACTACCAGATAGTATTCCGGGTCAATCCCTGCCTGCTCGAACAGCACCGAAAGCTTTGCCAGCTTCTTGTATTCTTTTGCAGGGTCGAACTCGACATATTTAAACAGATTGCGATTATTAAAGCGGCGGCACAAATCGCTGAGAATCTGGTCCTCCTCTTCTTCCCATATTTGAAAATAATAGAGAAAGACTGCCTCGTCTAATTTTAAATAGTCTTGCAAGGAGATTCGATCCTCAAAAATCGAGTAAAAATGGTGCGGTTTATGTTTAAATGTATAGTTTTGTTCATGAAGGTGTTTGGCACGGTGCAGGATCTTCGACAGGATGACCTCCGCACTTCTTGTCACAGGATGGAAGTAGACTTGCCAGTACATCTGGTAGCGGCTCATTATATAGTCCTCGACAGCATGCATCCCGCTCTGCTTGATGACGACCTGATCTTCCCGCGGTCGCATGACACGCAAAATTCGTTCCATATCAAAATGTCCGTAGCTGACTCCTGTAAAATAGGCATCTCTCTGCAGGTAGTCCATCCGGTCTGCGTCAATCTGACTCGAAATCAAGCTGATGATCAACTTATTTTCATACGTTTTTTCGATTACTTCGGCTACCTTTCTCGGAAAATCTACCGCCACCCTTGAAAGAACTTGGTTCACTTCTGTATCGCCAAGAATGATTTTCCTTGTAAAATCTTCGTGATCGAGGTCGAAAACTTTCTCGAACGAGTGGGAGAACGGTCCATGGCCTAAATCATGTAACAGGGCGGCACATAAAGAAAGCAGGCGCTCCCCCTCATTCCATTCAGGACGGGAAGCAAACACATTATCCACGATCCGCCGGGTGATTTCATAGACACCGAGTGAATGGTTGAAACGGCTGTGCTCAGCTCCGTGGAAGGTCAAATACGTTGTGCCGAGCTGCTTGATCCTTCTCAAACGCTGGAACTCCTTCGTCCCGATCAGATCCCAGATCACTCGGTCACGGACATGGACATACCGGTGTACTGGATCTTTGAATACTTTTTCTTCAAATAATTTTTCTTCCGAATATTCCATCGTTCTCCTTCTCCCTGATTAGCTTGTTTCCATTATAGCTTGTTTCCTTCGTCAAATCATCACGGTTTTCTGCAAATTTTTACAAAAAATGTAGCAAATATGTTTAAAAAAATCACCTCATTATAAAGGTGATTTGCTTTTTTTTTGAAAAAGTTTATTTAAGCTTCTTCTGTACTTTTTCTATCAATTCTTCCTCGGTTAGTGCAGCGACGGGACGATTGTTGACGAATGCGAATGTCTTTTTCCTGCCTGGTCCACAGTAGGACTGGCAGCCGATTTCAATCGTTGCTTGAGGATCGAGCTGCTTGAGCTTCGGAATTAATGTTTTAAGGTTTACGGCCTGACAATCGTCGCAAACACGAAATTCGTTTGCCATTTAAGACAATCCTTTCTTTACAAACTCGCCGTTCTTTACCAGCCTAACCTGATCCATCGTTTGCTTGTAGCTGTGCAAGGCGGCCGCGCTTTTCTTTAAGACTAAAGCGTATTTTACCTCTAATTGTACTTGATTGCAAGCTGTTGAACAGGCCTATTTGCTTATCTAGCTATATGGAAAACACGTATTTCCCGCAAAAAATCTACTATCCTTCCATTATACGATGTATAAGGTTTCCAATTTCCGGACAAGCTTGAATTATAAGTTTTAAAAGGGAGTTGAAAAATGATGAAAACACGTCAAGATGCCTGGACAGAGGAAAATGATTTACTGCTGGCTGAAACCGTGCTCCGCCATGTAAGGGAAGGAAGCACCCAATTGAACGCTTTTGAAGAGGTAGGCGACAAGCTGGACCGCACTTCCGCCGCCTGCGGATTTCGCTGGAACGCCGTCGTGCGGCATAGCTATGAAAAAGCATTGCAGATTGCCAAAAAGCAGCGGAAACAGAGACAGAGAATCCTAGGAAAAGATCAGAGCGGTAAAAAGAAACTGCTCTACAATCCGCCGGTTCCAACTTTAGATGACAGTTTAACAGGATCGCCAGCAGCAGGAAATGGTGACCAGCCCAGCTTCGATCTATCGATACTGGAACAGGACGACAAGCAGATCGACGCTGCACTGATGGCCGAAATGCAAGCGTTTGTAAACAAGGACAAGACCCCGAAGGATTATTCAGTAGAAACAGCCGAAGAGCTAGCCGAAATACCTGCGAAAACGGTCGAAACACCTGTATCTCGTACAGCGCCTGTCCGCTACACCGTTCCGCCAACCGGATTAACGATGGGACATGTCATCGCCTATCTGCAAAGCCTGAGCGGTTCATCGCTCCAGATTGACATTTATAAGAGCGAGAATGAAAGATTGAAACGAGAAATCAATAGTTTAAGAAAACAAAATGAAGACTTGCAGAACAAAATCACCAGTCTCGAGGAAAATACGAACACCATGCAGGAAGATTACGAAACACTCATGAAAATCATGAACCGGGCCCGCAAACTCGCCCTGTTTGATGAGGAAGAGCGATCAGCAACCAAGTTTAAGATGGACCGCAATGGCAATCTCGAAAAAGTAGCCGAATAACGCTCCAATCATGACCCGAAGATGGAGAAGGAGAAGATGGCAACAACTGCCTCTATGTTTTTAAAAAAGCTGGGATCATTCGATTCCAGCTTTTCTTGTCGACTATTCCAAAAATTTTTCATTCCGTTCGATCACTCGCTGGTAATAATGGTCAAAAAGCTCCAGCTCGTCTCCGTTCAAAAATCCTGAGGTGAGTTCGTTGCTGTTTGCTTGTAGGAATGTTAACAGCCGCAGCATCACCTCTTGAATGGTGAGATCCACTCCGAATAATTCGGACAAGGAGGCCATCACCTCTGGCTGGACTTTTGGATAGGTAAATTTCGTCCTTTCTCCGTTAATGGCGCGTTCATAAAACCCACGGATCAATTCAGCCCTCTGGCTGCCCTTCCCTGAGACACAAAGATAGATTTGCACAGCGACCCCCTTTTTCAGACGGCGCTGCGAGATTCCGGCGAATTTTTTCCCGCCGATGCTCAGATCATAGCTTCCAGGACAATAGGATGCAGCAATTTCCTTAGCCTCTATGCTTTTGTTAAAATCAGCGAACAACTCCTTGACCAATAACCACATGGCATCATAGCCGCGATTGATGTCGATCGCTTTTTCCTTTTCAGGGAGAACGAGCGAAAGATTGAGGACTCCTTCATCCAGCACGACGGCAAGACCACCCGAGTTGCGAACAATATACTTGTACCCTTGCCTTTCCAGGTAGTCGAGTCCGCCCTCGAGATAGGGAAGCCTTGTATCCTGGATTCCAAGGACGACTGTGTCATGATGAACCCATGCTCTCGCTGTTGCCGGTGACTCGCCTTTTCCGACCGATTCACATAATGTATCGTCCGTCCCGAATGACTGCAGGGCATGAAATTCAGGGCCAAGAGCTGACTGGTCGATCACTCTCCATTTATCCTGACGCAGTAAACTAAGCGCCTCATCCATCGCAATTTCCTCTTTTCTACCTTTAGCTTTTTTTCGTTGAAGCTGCTGAAAAAAAGCCGATCGAAAAATTCCGACCAGCCGAGAATCTATTCTTTTTACTTAGTTAACGCCTGTGCTGCTGTGATCAGTGCCAGCTTGTACACATCTTCTTCACTGCAGCCGCGCGATAAATCGTTTACCGGGCGGTTCAGCCCTTGCAAAATCGGTCCGATTGCATCAAATCCGCCAAGGCGCTGTGCGATTTTATAGCCGATATTCCCTGCCTCAAGGTTTGGGAATACGAACACATTGGCGTTGCCCATGATCACTGAATCTGGAGCTTTCTTCTCTGCAACCGATGGAACGAAGGCGGCGTCGAATTGGAACTCTCCATCAACAATTAGCAGCGGATCACGGAGCTTGGCTTCGGCTACTGCTGCTGATACCCTTTCCGTTTCTGGGGAGACAGCTGAGCCTTTTGTGGAGAAGCTAAGCATTGCCACGCGCGGCGGTTCCACATCGAACATTCTGGCTGTCTTCGCACTTTCAACCGCAATTTCAGCAAGGTCCTGGCTGTCGGGAGCAATATTGATCGCACAGTCGGCGAATACATACTTCTCCTCTTCACGAACCATAATGAAAACTCCGGATGTCTTGCGTACGCCTTCCTTTGTTTTGATGATTTGCAATGCCGGTCTTACCGTGTCCGCAGTCGAGTGGGCTGCCCCGCTGACAAGGCCGTCTGCTTTGTTTGAGTACACTAGCATTGTGCCAAAATAGTTTTCATCAAGCAGAATTTTGCGCGCTTGCTCCTCTGTGGCTTTCCCCTTCCGTCTCTCCACAAAGGCTGCGACAAGCTCGTCCATCATCGCGAAGTTGGCAGGATCATATATTTCTGCTGCGTCAAGCGATACATCCAAGTCTGATGCCTTCGCCTGGATTTGTTCAATATCTCCTATTAAAATCGGGGTTAATACGCCGTCTGCAGCTAGTTTTCCGGCTGCTGTCAAAATCCGTTCGTCGAGTCCTTCCGGAAACACGATCCGTAAATTTTGACCGGTTAATTTGGCTTTCAAGCCTTCAAATAAATCACTCATGCTGACTCCTCCTTTAATCTATACTATTAGCATACTTTACCGCCATTAAAATACAAGAGTGATACCGCTTTCACCATTGAAATCTTTTTATTAAAAATTTTCCTACCTGTTCCGTGCTTCTTTTACTATTTGTAATCCTTAACAAAATATCCTTTTTCTAAACAGGATAAACAATCCCGGGTAATATTAACATGGCGAAAGGAGAAACTATGCTATGATATTGATATAATTTATTTTTAGGAGTGATAGAAATGACTGATGCAGCACAGACTTTAGATGGCTGGTATTCCCTACATGATTTCCGCACGGTTGATTGGATAACCTGGAAGATGATTCCAGCTGAAGAACGCCAAGAAATCATTCAAGAATTTCTAGGCCTTGTGGAAAAATGGGACAAGACTCAGACTGATAAACAAGGAAGTCATGCCCTGTATACGATTGTCGGCCAAAAAGCAGACTTCATGATGATGATCCTGCGCCCAACGATGGAAGAATTAAATGAGATCGAAACAGAATTCAACAAATCGAGACTTGCTGAATTCACGCTTCCTGCTCATTCTTATGTTTCAGTTGTCGAGCTGAGCAACTATTTGCCGGCTGGCGAAGATCCATATCAGAACCCGCAAATCCTTGCCCGCCTTTACCCTGAACTTCCAAAGGCTAAGTATGTTTGCTTCTATCCAATGGACAAGCGGCGCCAAGGTGCAGACAACTGGTATATGCTCCCAATGGAAGATCGCCGCAATATGATGCGCAGCCACAGCATGATCGGCCGCCAGTATGCAGGCAAAGTAAAGCAGATCATCACCGGCTCCGTTGGCTTCGACGACTATGAATGGGGCGTCACTTTGTTCGCTGACGATGTCCTGCAATTCAAGAAGCTTGTTTATGAAATGCGCTTTGATGAAGTCAGCGCCCGCTATGGCGAATTCGGATCCTTCTTCGTAGGAACTCTGCTAGAAGAAGACCGCATCCCTGCATTCCTGAATGTTTAAAAGATAAGAAAACCCCCAAGCAAATGCTTGGGGGTTTTTTGTCCGTTCGTTTAAAATGTTTGAGTCATAAAACGCAGCTTCCCTCATATGATGAACTAGTGAGGATCGGTTACTTGTACTCTATCCTATTAAAGCTTAGTTGAGAAAGAAATCATTTTTGAGGAGGCTACGCAATGACTCAATACAATAATCCCTACTATAATTACCGAGCGTTTCCACAGATGTATCAGCCTTATAGCGGCAATGAAGAAAAATCGGCTGCGCCAGGACAGATGCCGCAAATGGCTCAAATGGGACAGATGGGGCAGATGGGGCAAATGGGGCAAGGAGGTACTCCCTTCCCCCCTGCCCAGTCCGGCGGTTTCATGCCTGGTGTTGGTGGAGGTGCTGTTGGAGGCGTCCAGGTACCAGGAATGCTTCCAATCGAAGCATCCTATATCGAAAATATCCTTCGCTTGAACAAAGGAAAGCTTGCAACGGTGTATGCGACTTTCGAAAATAACACCGAGTGGAATGCAAAAATTTTCCAAGGAATCATTGAAGCAGCTGGAAGGGATCATCTCATCCTCAGTGACCCACAGACGGGCAAACGCTATCTATTGCCAATGATTTACGTGGATTACGTAACGTTTGATGAAGAAATCGAATATGATTACCCCTACGGAGGCGGTCCTGGATTAACAGCTTACCCGCCTAGATAAAGATCCTCAACCCTACAAAGCGGCTTCGGCCGTTTTTTTGTTACTTAAAGCGTTCAAAGTCCGAAAATTGCCGAATGGCTCTGAAAAAACAACCCATTTTATTATAGATATTTTCCTGCGGCAATGATTAATAATACCCAAGCGGCGAGGAATGATACTCCGCCAAGTGGGGTGATGGCACCGAGGATGCTGATTTTTGTAAGCGTCAGCGTATACAGGCTTCCGGAAAATAGGATGATTCCGATCAGCATCAGCCAGCCTGACCAGTTTAGCAGTGAAGTTGCCGGGAGTTTTCCTAGCAGCACGCCAATGAATAAAATTCCGATTGCGTGGAACATCTGATAGGTAACACCCGTTTTCCAGATTTCAATATATTTCGGCTCCACCTTGCCTTCCAGTCCATGCGCACCAAAAGCTCCTAGCGCGACTGCAAGAAAGGCATTGATCGCTCCAATTATGATAAATATTTTCATCGTTTTCACCTCTATTTTTAATTTAGAAATCGAATAGCGAATCTCCGTTTGAGTTATCATCCATTTCCAGTTTTTTCGGTTGCAGAGCGATTGGAGATGGCTGGCTCGCCGGCAGTTGCTGCTGTGGTTGGGCAGGAATAAATGGTTGAGCTGGCTGTTGGACGATTGGGCCTTGCCCGGATCCTCCTGGTTCATCAAGAACAAGTTCACAAAGCGTTTTAATGGACTGGATACGTTCTCGCTGTGCAGCTTCTGATCGTGCTGATTTGGCTATCCTTATTTCTTCTTCCATTTTTAAAAGCAATTTTTGCAGAGAAATATTCATGCATTCACCTCCACGGACGCTAGCTGATAAGGTAAGATCAGATTCTATGTTGTCGTATGGTTTCATTTTACCTTATATCCGCACTATTTTCGACTGTAGAAGAATTTGCTGTCGGTTTCACGTGGAACATGTCGAATTTTTAAGAAACAATTACCTATCTTCGATTTGCCAATCGATTTCCTGTCTGTCCGATTGTCGCAAAATCTCATTCACTTTAGAGAAAGGTTTGCTTCCAAAGAAGCCTCTGCTGGCAGACAAAGGGCTTGGATGGGCAGACTGGATGATTTTATGCTTGCTTTCATCAATTAACTTCCTTTTCGTTTCGGCTGGTTTGCCCCAAAGGATGAAAATCACTGGTGCTTCACGCTCATTCAACAGTTTGATAACTTTATCGGTGAAGATTTCCCATCCCTTCCCCTTGTGGGAATGCGCTTCTCCCTTTCTGACTGTTAGTACCGTATTTAACAGCAGGACACCTTGGTCTGCCCAGTTTTTTAAATAGCCATGATTGGGAATTTTGCAGCCAAGGTCCTCTTTCAGCTCCTTGAAAATATTTCGCAGGGATGGCGGGACGGCAACCCCTGGTTTAACCGAAAAACTAAGACCATGGGCCTGCCCTGGTCGATGATAGGGATCCTGACCAAGAATGACTACTTTCACCTTATCATAGTCGGTAAACAGCAATGCATTGAAGATGTCTTCCTTCTCGGGATAGACCGTTTCCTTCTCGTATTCTTCCATCAAGTATTCTCTTAATTCAAGGTAATAGGCTTTTTCAAATTCCTCCGCCAGCAAGGATGCCCACCCGTTTTTCAGCAATTGCATCCTGAAAGTCGCTCCTTTCTTTCCATAACGATATGTGAACATTTTTCCCAACAAGTTTAGACGAGCGTATATCGGTTATATATAGAGTGTAGACGTGGAAGGCTATAACAGCTTCCCAAACTAGTATAGATGAAAAATCACTAAGGAGGAAGATAGCATGGTAAAAATCGAAGTCGTTGAAAACGGCGTACAGGCAACGGAAAAAATCAGCTCGCTCGAGGCTGCAGGTTTTGGGAAAGAAAATATTTATATATTCGCTCATGAGGAAAACCGCAGTGAACACTTGACAGAGGCAACCGAAACAGGCGATCTCGGCTTCAAGGAACAGGGCTTCTTTGATTCCATCGGCAATATGTTCAAATCACGCGGAGACGAACTGCGCAGCAAATTCGAATCACTCGGACTCACAAAGCAAGAAGCCGAGCAGTATGAAGTCGAATTGGATAAGGGACGCTTAGTCCTTGTTGCAAACAATGAAGGAAAATAAACCAAGCAAAAAGTTTTTTCAAAAACCCCCTCCGGAAGCCGGCAGGGGGTTTTTGCATTTCTCTAGCCTAAAAACCGCTGATAGATGCTGCGTGCCTGTGCCAAATCCTTCGTCCCGTGGATTAATGCTCGGCCGTCTTGGAAAATGACCATCCTGTTTTCGTCTATTTCGACCGATACTAGATAGGGGTTCGCTTTTACTTGATAACCCAAATCCCTCATTTTTTCAGCCGTTTCCTGAAGGTTCAGCTGCTGCTGCTTCGGCGGTCTAACCTGGACTGTATCCCGTCCGCACAGAACCGTCGTTTTCGTCCTATTTTCCGCATCCAAATAAGGGTAGGTCGGATTTTCGCCGCAGGAGAGGCAGCCAGAATCCTTCGCTTTTGACATTTTCATGCTTGCATACTGATTTCGCCACAGATCAAAGCTGACAAAAGAAGTTCTGAGCGCATCCCAGTCTTCGACAAGAATTTTCAGTGCTTCGCTGCCTTGATGGGCGATGACCATTTGTACGGCAGGCCCAATGATGCCACCTGTGTCGCAAGTCATCCCTTGCAGCGGCATCGTCTTCAGCAAGCAGTTTAGACATGGCGTTTTTCCAGGAATGATCGAGAAACTCATGCCAAAGCTGGCGACACAGGCACCATAAATCCACGGAATCTGGTACTTTTGCGAAATATCATTAATCGCCATTCTTGTTTCAAAATTATCCGTCGCATCGATGATTAAATCGACACCATCGACTAGCTCCTCCAGTTTTTCAGGAGTGGCATCTGCGATCAAGGCACGGATCTCCACATCAGAATTGATGGCTTTCAGTCTTTTTTCAGCTGCGGCAGCCTTGGGAAGCTTCTGAGCGACATCCTCTTCGGTGTATAATTGCTGTCTTTGCAGATTGCTTGCTTCGATATAATCACGGTCGACTATCGTCAGACGGCCGATCCCAGCTCTCACTAGCAGCTCGGCGTTTCCTGATCCTAAAGCACCTGCACCAATCATCAGCACATGCTTGCTGCGAATTTTTTCCTGTCCAGATTTTCCTATTGGAGGAAACAGCGTCTGGCGTGAATACCTTTCTGACATAGGTGTTACCTCCTGTAAAACAAACGCCCAGATTCCATCGAAAAGTCTGTCAACGGAACGGGTATTTGCTATCGATCAACCGCCGGAAACTGGCGGGATGAAGGCGATGGTATCCCCTTCTTTAATGACTTCCTCATTGGATGCAAATTCTTCATTGATCGCTGTCATGGAACTATCAAGCTTTTGGACACCATATTTTTCTGCAACCATTCGCTTCAGTTCAGCAACCGTCTTGCCTGCAGCATCGATTTCGACTGATTCATGGCCAGCTTCGTCTCGCAGGTGGGCAAAAAATAATAGTTTATTCATGGAAATCCTTCTCCTCCGGTTTCCCTGTCGGATATGGGACAGTTTCTAGTTGGTTGCCAATCCATTCTTCGCCATCCTCCCAATGCTCTTTCTTCCAGATTGGGACGATTTCCTTGATGCGCTCTATCGCGTAACGATTGGCTTCATAGGCATCGTTGCGGTGAGGGGTGGAAACGGCGATCACGACCGCAATATCCGTGATATCGAGTTTGCCTACCCGATGCGTGATTGCGACCTGTGCGCCACTCCAGCGTTCCTGAATTTCCGTGCCAATTTGCTCCAGTTTTTTGACAGCCATTGGCTCATAGGCTTCATATACAAGGTAAACGGTTTTCTTTCCCTTTGTCCATTCACGGACAGTGCCAATGAATGTTGTGATTGCCCCTGCTTCGCGCTGGATTACTTTATCAATCACCGCTTGAACGTTGATTGGATCTTTCGCTATTTCAAAATTCATCAAAATCACCTCTATAAAACTGATCCAGATCAGGATGTATGTTTTGGATTTTTCCCTTTCCCCACGCCTTTTAAAAATATATAGGTTGAGGATTTTCGACGACAGCGTATCCGCCGATTTTGTCGACTTCTAATTGGAAGGCGTGTGATTGAATCACCGATGTTAACCATCTTCCCTTTTCACTTTCGAAAAATGCTTTTGTCATCAGCAAATCATAGCTTTCGTCTGCAACCGGGATGAAGTCGAGTCCCATTGCCCGGGCAGCCGGGTAGATCCCGAGTCCGGCGGCATTGTCGTTTCCCTTTACTTCAGCAGCGACGCTTAAATGGGAGAACATTTCACGGTCATACCCATTGATCTGGTCTGCGTCGAGGCCAGCTTCTCGTAACAATAAATCGAACAATATACGAGTACCGGCACCTTTTTGCCTGTTGGCATAATCGGCATTCTTCGCGGCGATGTCGCTGACATGTTCAATTCCGAGCGGATTGCCTTTTGGAAGCATCCAGCCTTGCGTTCTCTTCAAGAAGGGGTAAAGGACTGCGTCTTGCCCAGCAAGTAATTTCCTTACATAGGTAATATTATATTCCTTTGTCTCTGGGTCAAGCAAATGAATGCCCGCTACATGGGCTTCCCCTTTTCTGATTGCCATCAAACCGGCCATGCTGCCAACATGGGAAGAAACAATTTTCATGTCGGTGCGCTGATTTTTGAGCTGGGAGGATAGCAGGTCTATTGTCATGTCATGGCTGCCGCTGAAGACGATTGCATTTTTTATCTCTTCCACCGGTCTGTAAAGCTCAACCTCGACAGTATCTCCCTGTTCGTATCCCAACTCTTCCGGCGGCACGACGAGCAAGCCGTCTGCGCGCACGAGCGACATCGTAACGCCCGCCGCACGCGTCAGCGGATTGGCGACAAATTGTCCATTCACATAGCCGATATTCATTCGGACAAAGTCCTCTGCCCCCATCGTGGAGACAATCCTGCGGCCAAGCTTGACTTTCAGCTTTGCCCGTTCTGGCTCTTGGACCCCTAGATACTTGCAAATGAGCGGCCTGACAAACCACTCTAATGCCATATAGGCCGAAACCGGATAACCCGGAACCCCTACGACCACTTTCTCTTTTATTTTTCCCAAAATGACAGGCTTGCCCGGCCTTGTCGCAACACCATGGGTAAAAACAGTGCCAAGCTCCTCCAGAATGTGTACCGTATAATCCTTTGAACCTGCAGAAGAACCTGCGTTGATCACAACGATTTCAGATGTGTCAGCCGCGTTCAGCAATGCTTCTCTAATTTTTTCCGGTTCATCCTTAACGATCGGATGCAACAAAGGCTGGCCGCCCCAATCTTCTACATAAGCGCTAAAAACGGTGCCATTGAACTCGATGATTCGGCCTGACGACAGCGATGCATCTGCGCTGACCAGTTCATTTCCTGTTGGAATGATTGTTACAAGCGGCTTTTTCACTACGCACACCTCGGTGGCCTGTGCGGCAAGCAGTGCGCCAAGATCGGCAGGACGCAGCTGATGCCCCTGTGTGAACAGCATTTCCTCCTGAACGATATCCTCGCCAATCGGGCGGATATGCTGCCATGGCGTTGCCGGCTCGATGATTTCGATCGTCTCATCGTCGATAACATGAATGTTTTCGACCATAATGACGGCATTAAATTCCTGAGGGATGGCATTTCCGGTGTCAACATAGGTGAATTGCTCATCCTTTTTTAACTGGAGCGGGCGCTGCTCATGGGCTTCATACGTATCCTCGGCGTTGACAGCAACTCCATCCATCGCGGATGCATGGTAAAAAGGCATCGAAACCTTGGCGAAAACAGGTTCAGCAGTAATACGGCCAAGGGCAGCAGCAGCCGGAATCCATTCCTTTTTCTGGGGCAAGTCAAATGCAGACAGGACTTCCTCCCTTGCTTGCGCGCGCGGCTTGTCTTCTAGATAAATCTTTCGGTTATAGCGGATTTTATCCATGATGCGGCTCCCCCTATCTCGTCAAAATGACTGGAACGTAATCGCCTTGAGAAATTCCCTCTTTTTCGGAAATAATCTCAACGATTCCATCGCTTTTTACCAAAGTTGTGATTAGCCCTGATTTGCCGATGATTGGCTCGGCCCACCATTCCCCATCCTTTTTTTCCAGCCTGACCCGGATATAATCGGATCTTCCTGCTGAGGATGCGATGTTTTTAACAATCCGAGCGAAAATCCGCTCGGGCTTCTGTTCCTTTTTTTCCCCTTTTAGCCTGCGGAAGATCTGTTCGCCAAACAACTTGAAGATGATCATTGCCGATGCCGGATGCCCCGGCAATCCAATCACCGGCTTTCCATCTGCTACCGCCAAAATCGTCGGCTTGCCTGGCTTGATTGAGATTCCATGGACAAACACGCCTGGAGCTCCAAGGGACTGGATGACCTCCGTTGTGTAGTCCTTCGTGCCAACGGAACTTCCCCCTGATAAAATAAGGCAGTCCACCTGTTGATATAGTTCACGTGCCTTGCTAGCAAACTCCTGATAATCATCGCCGGTGATGCCGCCATACATCAGCTCGATGTCCCATTCATTGGCCAAGCCTTTGACAGTCAGGTAGTTAATGTCACGGATTTGCCCAGTTTCAAGTGTTTTGGTTTCAAAAGGAACGATTTCGTCGCCTGAAGATAGGTAAGCAGCTTTCAATTTGCGATAGACCTTCACCTCGGAAATACCAAGTGCCGCCAAGGCTCCCAGCTCCTGCGGCCGCAATTTCGTCCCTGCGGTTAACAGCACCTCGCCGATGCGAATATCCTCGCCTGAACGGATAACGTTTTCGCCAGGAGCGATCTGCTTGTACGTATTCAATAGCCCGCCGATTTCCTCGCAATGCTCGATCATTAGCACGCTGTCGCTGCCCGGTGGAAGCATTCCGCCCGTCGGTACATTAATGGCTTCTCCCCTGCCCACTGGTTTGACCGCCACTTCGCCCATATGAATCTCTCCGGTAACATTCAGAAATCCAGGCATCGATTCTGATGAACCATAGGTGTCTCTGGCGATGACCGCATACCCATCGACGGTAGAGCGGTCAAAGCCCGGTACATTCTCATCGGCCTTGATGTCCTCGGCCAGGATAGAATGAAGGGATTCATCAAGCGCACGAACTTCGGTTTCTTTGATTTTGCTAATTTTTTCATCGATTAACGCAAATGTCTCTTCAACCGTTTTCACTTTGAAAAATTGCATGCTGGCTATCTTCCTTTCTGGCACCTGAAACTATTCCCCGGATTCCATCCATTTCTTCGCAGCTTCATATTCATCGGGATGGTTCATATTAAAAAAAATGCGTTCCAGATTGCTGCCGCCATACAGCTGCAAGTCTGAGTCCTCGAGGTAGCGAACATCCAGTTTTGCAAGCATATGCCTGATCCTTAAGTTGCCGTCCTCGATGCATTTCACCGCATCGCGGGCAACCCGTTTTTGGTACGCCGCAAAAAGCGGATGCTCCCTGCCATCACTGACGGGCACAACGGCATCGTGGTGCTTGAGCGCTTTTACAAGATTTCCGGCAAGCTCTGCAGATACAAACGGCATATCACAGGCTACGATGAAATTCTCTTCGTAATCTGATGCTTCCAGCCCTGCATGGATGCCCGCAAGCGGCCCGGAACCCGGATACTGGTCTGTTACACTTTTCAATTGTAAAAACTGATAGCTTTCAGGATCATTCGTTACTAGAATTATATCATCAAATACTTGTTGTAACTCATCCTTCATTCTCTCAATATTCGATTTTTCATGAAATTTCAGGAGAGCCTTGTTCGTTCCCATCCTGCTAGATTTGCCGCCTGCCAAAATAATCGCTCCGGCTTTCATCCGACAGCACCTCTTTTAATTTGTCTGTTTGGTTTCCCCAGCGGATTTGTAGCCATTTTCCTGTGCTACAAAATCGAGGTGGATTGTATTCAAGTCTAGCATTGCCGGTGTCGGCTTTACAATATATTGTCTTGTATCAATTATTTTCGTATAGCCTTTGCATTCTTCACAAACCTGGATTTGCGCGGCGGACTCTCCTTCGATCGTCAAGAAATGGACTGTTTCATGGTCCTCATTGCCACAATGGGAGCATGTAATCCGTTTATCATGCCAGTGGGCTAGGCAGCGCGGACAGTGCAATACCTTTTTTCCACCGTCTTCCAGCTGTGCAAGCCGGACCGGTTCTCCGCAGACAGGGCATCCGGCGCCATGAACGGCGTACTGAATTTCCCCCTGGACTTTTTCCGCGGTCAGCTGCAAATAAGGCCGTAGTACCGTTTCCGCGATAAATTGCGGAATCCATCCATCGATTTCTTGCTCCTCTGCAAAGCTGGCGAAATAAATATGGTTAAAAGCAAAGGCTTCATCAATCCAGCGTTTTGCTGTCTCTTCATCTAAAAGCCCCTTGATTGTTTCGATTGTTTTTTCTAGCTCTGGTTGATAATTCGCTAATAACTTGCCTATATCCTCTATCCACTGTAAGAATAGTGGTATGTCAAAGTCAATCGCCGTCCATGCAACGACTGGCACCCCTGATTCCATGGCTGCTTTATCTATCCTTGGAAGAATTCGGTCAGGGTCAAGGGACGTTTTCCATTGTTCCTGCAAGGAAATAATTTCCTTCTGCAGCTTCTGGTACTCTTTTGAGACAACGGACTTTTTCATGGCAGTAGCCTCTTTTCATTAGATTTTAGTAAAAAAATTTTTAGGGAATGGACCCATTTGATGGACCCATTCCCTCTGTCAAAGGTTTTAAGCGCCTTTTTTCTTGTTTTTTCCTTTGTCAAGATCGGGAAAGTTGCCTTTCTTGACTTCTTCTTCATACCATTCTGTATAGTGTTCTTTTGCCCATTCTGCCGGAACCTCGCCTGTAAGGACACCAGTGTATCCTGGACGAGAGTTTTTGTGAATGACGCTCAGGTAGATATGACCGACTACGACTGCAATCGCCAAACCGAAGCCAACATTATGAGCCACATATGCCCATTGAACGATTGCTGCCGGGAACAAGTCCGGGAACCACATCGGAAATCCAGAGCCGATGATCAGTATCGCCGTAAAAATCTGGATGATGGAGTTGATTTTTTCCCCAGCATTGAAGAAAGTCTGCTTCACATGTTTGAAATTAAAGCCGAACAGTTCTTTGACGAACTCGGTGAAAAACTGTAAATCCCGCTTTTTCCAGGTAACAAGTTCCTTGCCCCAGCGAAGCAGGCCTTTCGGTTCCAAGATCAGCCAGATAAAAGTCGGCGTTATAAACGCGACAGCGAAAATCCTGTGAAGCCTTCTGGCGCCTTCTGGACCGCCAAGCACAGGGTAGAGCCAGTCAAACCATTCCGTATACATCGGCAAGGCCGTGATATAAAGGGCGAAGAAGGAAATGGCGTTCACTGCATGCGCAACAACAAAGCCTTTCGAAAAGCGTTTGACTTTTACACCTGAATACTGGGTTTTACTCATGGCCGCCACCTCCATCCTCTTCATGGTCTTTGCCCTCTTTATTGAACAGCTTGTTGCTGACGAATGCACCAACAAGCGCCATGCTTGTTGCTCCAAGCATCATTTTGCCGATTGGCTGAGCATAATCCTTCCAGACGATCGCTGATGTCGGAACTTTCGGCTGCTCAGGCAAGCCGTATACAGAAGGTTTTTCGGCAAGGACGTAAATCGTATGAGTACCGCCGACTCCTTCTGGGTTGTAAATCATTGCGTTAGGAAATCTCTCTTTAATTTCGCTCAGGCGCTTTTCGGCTTTCTTGAGCATTTCTTCTTTTGTTCCAAACTCCATGGCGTCTGTATGACAAGTAGTGACACAAGCAGGCTGCATCCCTTCTTCCAGACGGTCAACGCACATCGTGCATTTCTGTGCTTTTTTGTACTCTTTGCCGTTTGTATCTTTGTAGGTTGCCAGCTGAACCACATCAAATGGGCAGTTCTGCACACAGTAACCACAGCCGACGCATTTATCGCTGTCCACATCGACAGTGCCAAATTCTGTGTAGTGCATCGCATCCTCTGGACACACCTTGACGCAGGCGGCATCCGTACAATGGAAACAGGAGGAGTGGCGGAAAAGGTATTCAAGATTGCCTTGTCCGTTCTCGTGTTCAATGAATGACAGCACATTCCAAGTGTTCGCTGTCACATTCGCATGTGATTGGACGCTGCCCTGGAACGCTTCCGGCTCAGCCGGAAGGTCATTCCAGTTTTTGCAGGCGACCATACAGGCGCGACAGCCGTCACATTTGGTCACATCGACAAATTTTACATATTCAGCCGTTGCCATTAGTCAGCCCTCCTTACGTCGCAGAGGAATGCCTTATATTCAGGAATCATGGTATTAGCGTCCCCGATATGAGGTGTTAAGCGGTTTGCTGTATCCCCTGTTGCATATCCTTTAAAACCGAAGTGCCAAGGCATGCCGATCTGGTGCACCTTCTTGCCATTAATCATGTGCGGCTTGAAGCGTTTCGTTACCATCGCATAGGCTTTAACCTCGCCGCGTGCGGATGTCACGATGACTTGATCCTTATTCTTGATGCCTTTTTCCTTCGCAAGTTCTTCACTCATTTCGATGTACATATGTCCGGCAAGCTCTGACAGCCACTCCTGGTTACGCGTCATCGAACCGGATTGCCAGTGTTCACTTACACGGTACGTTGTCGCCACGATCGGATACTGCTTCTTCGTGCCTTTTAAGTTGAAGTCGCCACCCCAGACTTTGATGGTCGGATTGTATTCCTGGCTAGAGAAAGCATTTGGCACCGGACTTTCAAACGGTTCGTAATGCTCTGGGAATGGTCCGTCGTTGAGCGTTGGAGCATACATGCCGCCGACGCCATCCTTTAGCATGATGAATGGGTTCATACCCCCCTTATCAGTTGGGGCGACAACCGCTTTAAAGTCTGGAATATCATGTCCCGTCCATTTTTTCGCAGCAGCATCCCACCAGATGACTGCCTTATCCTTATTCCAAGGCTTTCCAGCTGGATCTGCCGATGCTCGGTTGTATAGAATCCGGCGGTTCATCGGCCATGCATAAGACCAGTTCAGGAAGTTGCCCATGCCATTATCCTTGTTGTCACGGCGCTTGGACAGATTGCCTTCTTCCGGATAAAAGCCTGAATAAATCCAGTTTCCCGAACATGTCGAGCCGTCATCTGCGAGCATGCCGAAGTTCTCGACCTGCTTGCCTGTCTTCGTGTAATAGCCGTTGATTTCACGGGCGACAAGATCAAATTCTGGGTGATCATGTTCCCCGTAATTCCAGTACAGTGCATTAATCGATTTTGCAGCAGGCGAGCTTTCATTTTTATACAGGCCTTTGATTCTTTGCATCAGCATATGGATGATTTCCATATCTGCCTTTGATTCGCCTTTAGGTTCGATCGCCTTCCAGCGGTACTGCATCCAGCGTCCGCTGTTTGATACCGTTCCTTCTTTTTCATAGGAGGACGCGGCCGGAAGCAGGAACACTTCTGTGTTGATTTTTGAAGGATCACTGCCAGCTTCTTTTTGCCAGAATGCGGATGTTTCTGTCTCCCAAAGGTCCATTGCAACGAGCCAGTCGAGCTTGCTGAGTGCTTCTTTTTCCTTGCCAGCGTTCGGACCGCCGACGACAGGATTGGTTCCAAACAGGAATGCACCAGTCAACTCGCCTTTATACATGGCATTGAACAGGGCGATATGAGAGTAATTCTTGTTTCCTTTTGGAAGATACTGATAGCAGAATTCATTGTCTTTCGTCGCGTTCGGGCCATACCATGCCTTGAGAAGGCTGACGACAAATTTCGGCTTATTGCTCCAATAACCAGCAGCAGGTGTTTCTTTTTCGAGATAAGCTTTAAGGGTTGCGTGTACTGGCTGCTCTTTCGGCGCTCCCAGATATCCTGGAAGGTCCCCGAACAACAGACCGAAGTCGGTGGAGCCCTGTACGTTTGATTCGCCGCGAAGTGCATTCACTCCGCCGCCAGGCATACCGATATTGCCAAGAAGCAGCTGCAGCATTGCATAAGAGCGAACGTTTTGGGTGCCGACCGTATGCTGGGTTGTACCCATCGCATAAAGGATCGTACCGGATTTTCCAGGCTTTCCTGTTGCACAGTAAGCCTCTGCCACCTTGAGGTATTCTTCCTTCGGTGTTCCTGTCACTGTTGACACAGAGTCGACATCATAACGGGAATAATGCTTTTTCAGCAACTGAAACACGCTGCGAGGATGCTGCAGTGTTTCATCCTTGACCGGAGTTCCATCTTCTTGTGTTTCAAAAGACCAGCTCGCCATGTCATAGGAACGGGTTTTTGGATCATATCCGCTGAACAAGCCGTCCTTGAATGTGAAGCCTTCTTTGACGATAAAGGAAGCATTTGTATATTTAGCAACATACTCTTTGTGAACAAGATCGTGTTCAATCGCATAATTGATCAATCCGCCGATAAAAGGAATATCCGTTCCAGAACGAAGCGGTGCATAAATATCAGCCTGAGATGACGTTCTTGTGAAACGCGGGTCGACTGACAGTATTTTCCCTCCGTTTTCCCTTGCTTTTAAAAGCCATCTGAAGCTGATTGGATGGTTTTCAGCAGGGTTCGCACCAATGATCAGCGCACAATCGGTATGCTGCAGATCAGTCCAGTGATTTGTCATTGCTCCACGACCAAATGATGGTGCCAGACCGGCAACCGTTGAACTGTGTCATATTCGTGCCTGGTGCTCTAAATAGGTGACACCAAGCCCTCTCATCATTTTCGCAAGCAAATACGTTTCTTCGTTATCCAGAGCTGCGCCGCCAAGACTGGCAATCGCTTCTGTTTTATTGACAAAAATTCCGTTTGATTTTTCAACGAATGTTTTGTCCCGTGTTTCTTTCACTCGTTTGGCGATAGTATCTAGCATCCATCCCCAATCTTTTTCTTCCCACTTATCGCTGCCTGGAGCGCGGTAACGCGGCTTCAGGACGCGCTTTTCTGAGGTGAATAATTGTCTGATCGTTGTCCCTTTGCTGCACAGGCTTCCTTCATTGATGGGATGATCCGGATCCCCTTCCGTATATACCACATCATTGTTTTTCGTATGGACTAAAATCCCGCAGCCCACAGCGCAGTATGGACAAATGGTTGGTGTTACAGTAGCTTTGGCAATCTTGAGTTCTTTTGTTTTCGCATGGACTTCTTTTTCATTGAATCCGAGCTCGACAATTGCCAGGGTTGCCGCAGTGGCACCTGACAGCTTAAGAAACTGCCTGCGATTCAGGTTGATTTCAACCATCTCTCTCTCTCTCCTTCCCAATAGTTGCTTGAACATCCTTAATCCCCAAATTAGTGTTAATTTAATAGTTGCTGGGCCTGGGCTTCCCCCCTTTCAAGCAGGTCTTCCGCAGCGGCGCGGGGAGTTAAATCATCATGAATCCTCCCGGCCGATGTGTAAATCGTCGCCATTTTGCCGCGAAGATAGCCGACAACTTCTATATTGAGGAATCGCGCCAGCTGAACCGCCTGCTTAGTCGCGGCTGTGCGCGAACCGATGACGGCAAAACCAAATTTTGCGGCTTTTGAGAGCATCTCATAAGAAACTCTGCCGGTCGTAAGCAAGATGAGCCGATCTGGCTGCAAACGCTTTCGAATTGCGTGTCCGATAATCTTATCAACAGCATTATGCCTGCCGATGTCTTCCCGGACTTCGATGCTGCCATCCTCCAGAATGAGGCAGGCTCCATGCATTCCACCCGTTTCCAGGTACAATGGGGAATTTTGCGCAAATTCCGCTCGTTTTTTCAATAAATACGTCAACGAATAGGTGTCATTGGAATTCACTTTATTGAAATTTTTGACATCCGTCATTGAAAAGAAGGTCACTCCGCGGCCGCAGCCAGCTGTATAGTGTTTCTTTTTCGAAAACATCTGTTCTGGATCGAAGGAATTGCATAACGTCACATTCAATATGCCAGCCTTTTCCCTAATATCAACGCTAACAACATCCTCTGGGCCATCGATCAACCCTTCTGAAAAAAGGTAGCCGTAAACCCAATCTTCCAGATCCAGATTTGTCAGCTGAAAAACAGCAATTTCATATCCATTCAAAATCAGGCTGATTGGATATTCCTCAGGAAGGCCTTTCTTTGTCATGTTCTTCACCCCTTATTTGTTCGGTCATCCGTTGGTCTCGTTCAGCAATTGGCAACCTTTTAGGTTAATAGAAATGATGATTTCTTATAAACTGGCAATCTCTATCCTACCCGAGCTTGACATACCTGCATAAAAAGAAACATTTCACTATGCCAAAATGGTTAATACCCCTCTACCTATAATCTACTGGAAAATGACTAGGGATAACCAATGTAATTGTTACAATAATATAGATGAAAATTGTCTATTTCTTTAACAAAGTTTTTTTTAGAAAATTTTCCTATAACCCATCCTATCTTAATTCATTTTTCTACTCAGTAACTTTCCTCACGTCAAGATATGAATGACACATAATTGTCAAAAGTTAATTTTTACCTATCCTGCTTGCTTTAAAACCAATTCTTTTGTCTAATCTGGTAGAATTGGTATAATCATAAGAAAGTGTTGCGGCGGCGGTCCTGTCTATTCAGGCAGCCGCCATTCTATAAATGGAGGTAGTTCACATGAGTTTGAAAAAGGTGTTGACCATCGCAGGATCCGATACTAGCGGCGGCGCAGGTATCCAGGCTGACTTAAAAACATTCCAGGAACTTGGCGTTTACGGAATGACCGCACTTACCACGGTCGTGACGATGGATCCCAAGAATCATTGGCATCATGAAGTATTTACTCATCAAGTGGAACTGGTCGAGAAACAGCTGGAAACGATTCTATCCGTCGGAATCGATGCAATGAAGACAGGGATGCTGGGAACGGTTGATATCATCGAGCTCTCCGCCCGGAAAATCGACGAATATCACTTGGATAAAGTCGTTATTGACCCCGTTATGGTCTGCAAGGGAGAAGATGAGGTGTTGATGCCTGAAAATACCGACGCAATGAGGGAATTTCTTCTGTCAAGGGCGACGATCGTCACACCTAATATTTTCGAAGCATGGCAGCTGGCTCAGACTGGTCCAATCCGCACGATTGATGATATGAAAGAAGCTGCGGGGAAAATCCATGAGCTTGGCGCAAAAAACGTGTTGATTAAAGGCGGCAGCAAGCTCAACCACGATAAAGCAGTTGACCTTCTCTATGATGGCAAAGACTTCACTCTGTTCGAATCGGAAAAAGTAGTTTCGGGCTTCATTCATGGAGCAGGCTGCACATTTGCAGCCGCCATCACCGCTCAGCTCGCAAAAGGCCATACAGTCCCAGAAGCAGTCGGAGTCGCGAAAAAATTTATCACAGAGGCAATCAAGCACGGCTTCCGACTAAACGAATACGTAGGACCAACCGCACATCTTGCCTACAATCAATATGCAGGCGGCAACCGCGGAGAGTAAATTGAAAAAAAGGGGTGGCAGCTGCCATCCTTTTTTATACGGCCAAAGCGTACATTTCGCTTTCAGTAGAATTTTTTAGTAAAATAGACATAGCATCGCTTTTCCTAAACTAAAAAAGCAGAAGGAGTGGGCTTTTCACTAACAAGGTGTCCCTTCTGCTTGTATAAACTTGAACACGTCGAAATCCGGGGAAGGAGGAACAACGATGGATCCGGTGATTTTGTCAACTGTCCAGGACGCATTGGACCGTTTGAAAGACAAGGAAGTCTACATTCATTTGGAAACAACCAATGGGGCATACGCTTCCCATAACGATGAGTCGTTCTTTTCATCAGGCGCCTATATCCGCAATGCAAAGGTCACTTATGAACGCGGGAAAATTACTGGGGAAGGCCCGTATCGAGTAGGTTTAAAGATCCCATTCGGCTGGGTGTACGCAGAAGGAATTACTCATTTTGAGATTGATCAAAAGGGCAGGCTGCTGCTTGCTGGCCATGATTTCAATGGGAAATTAGCCGTTGCCCTTGAAATAAGCGAAACGCCGTTCGACTAACGATTGCTGAGAAAGGAGAGATTTTACATGGAAAAAGAAAGGCAGGTTCTTGTCGTGTTCCCTCATCCTGATGATGAGGCATTCGGTGTTTCAGGGACAATTGCATCCCATGTCAATATGGGGACGCCTGTCACATATGCCTGTCTGACACTTGGACAGATGGGTCGAAATATGGGAAACCCGCCGTTTGCAAATAGGGAAACCTTACCGGCGATTCGCGAACAAGAATTAGACAACGCTGCTAGAGCAATGGGAATCAATGATTTGCGAAAGCTTGGCTTCCGTGACAAGACGATTGAGTTTGAGGATGAAAACAGACTCACAAACCTCATGTCCTCTCTGATCACTGAATTGAACCCGTCGCTTATTATCACCTTCTACCCTGGCTACTCCGTCCACCCCGACCATGAAGCAACAGGGGCGGCAGTGGTGCGGGCAGTAGAAAAAATGCCCGAAACAAGCAGGCCAAAACTGCATTGTGTCGCATTTTCGCGCAATTGTGTTGAAGAGCTTGGCGAACCGGACATCGTCTATAATATCAGTGCCGTTGCCGACATCAAGCTCGATGCCATTCGCGCCCACCGCTCGCAAACCGAGCTGATGCTTGCAAATATGGCTGACAAGCTGAAAGCGAAGGATCCACAAACGATGGCTTGGCTTCATAATGAACGCTTTTGGACGTATCCATTTTAATCCACCTAGTACAGGTGGATTTTTCATTTTAGTGGGATGATGATGCAGAAACAGAACGGACGATTCTGCATGGATTGGCAGGACCGAACAGTAAGAATTGAACCGGGCGTGGTGCCCGGTTTTTTTGAATTGGAAAAAATCAAGGAAAATTTCCAGTTCGCCAATATATTTTGATTTTCGCCAATAAACCTGTGAAAATCGCCAATAAAATTCGATTTTCGCCAATAAAATTGTGAACTCCGCCAATAAAACTCGATTTTCGCCAATAAAATGGTTAGCGTCTTTATAATAGGAAGTTAAACTCTCCTTCCTGTACAATTTTACGTCATCTTCCTCACTCGGCGGTGGTATTATCGCTAATCGACAGCAAAACCTACAAGATTCTACCAATCTTTTCGAAAATCAGTCTGTCAATACCTTCCTAATGGCCTTCGCGACTCCGCACTCTTCATTCGTCATTGTCACTTCATCGCATAATGCTTTGATTTCTTCGACTGCATTGCCCATTGCAACCGATTTTCCGACTCTTTCCAGCATAGATACGTCATTAAAATGATCTCCGATAGCCATCGTTTCCTCCAGGGTAATCCCTCTTGATTGAACGAATTTTCCAAGCGCGATGCCTTTTTGTGCTTCTAGGCTTGAGATCTCGATATTCTCCCGCCCAGATGAACTTACCGCTAATCCGGCAATTTCCTTCAACCCAATCCTGGCGGCATCAAGCTTGGCATCATCGAGAGAGAAAGCCAACAATTTGTAAATTTCATATTGATCGTCTTCGAATAACTCGTCATAATGATCTACTTTTGTAATCAACCCTTTGTGCAGCCTTTCTTCGGCTGACGCAGCAATCTGTTCGATTGGTACTTCTGGATTGGCGGTTGAAAAAATATCCACAATTGTGGAGACTGCTTTATCTATGTCTTCCGTGAATGTGCCTTCGTTTGTATATACCTCAAAATAGACACCGCTCTCCACAAGCCGTAATGCAGCCTGACTGGCGATCGCCTTATCCAGCGGACTGGAGGCAATAACCTCGCCTGCTTCCGAACGGACCTCGGCGCCATTCACACAAATCATTGGCAGCTTTAAACCTGCTTCCTCCACCACGAATTTAGCCTCGTGGTAAGAGCGCCCGGTCGCAACCACAACCTCCACGCCCTGCTCCTTGGCGCTGATAATCGCTTTGCGGTTTTCAAGTGGGATCTTTTGGGTCGCCGTCAATAATGTTCCATCCATATCAGTTGCTATGCACTTAATCATCTCTTCACCTTCTGCTTATATTTTTCTGTAATACTATTCATGATAGACCCTAAAAGCTGCAACAGGCAAATATTATGGAGAAGTTGTTGTCAGACAACAGACGAATTACAAACACCTTTAACATTATTCCATATTGTCAGTTAATCATCCCTATGCTATAATACGCGGTAATGATGCAATCGTTTGCACGCGCAAGACTATCCCTACTATACTCGAGGAGGGTTCCCATTGAAACATACGTGGTGGAAAGAGGCTGTTGCCTATCAGATATATCCTAGGAGCTTCATGGATTCCAACGGCGATGGCATCGGCGATTTGCAAGGAATCATTTCAAAGCTTGATTATTTACAGGATTTGGGGATCGATGTCATCTGGATCTGCCCAATGTACAAGTCCCCTAATGACGATAACGGATATGATATTAGTGATTATCAGGATATCATGGATGAATTTGGGTCGATGGCAGATTTTGACCAGCTGCTCGCTGAAACGCACAGGCGCGGCATGAAATTGATTATTGACCTTGTGATCAACCATACGAGCGATGAGCACCAATGGTTCATCGAATCCCGCGCATCCAAGCACAGTCCGAAACGCGATTGGTATATTTGGCGCGATGGCAAGGACGGCGCAGAACCAAACAACTGGGAGAGCATTTTTGGCGGCTCTGCCTGGGAGTACGATGAGCTGACAAATCAGTACTTTTTGCACATCTTCTCTCGCAAACAGCCAGACCTAAACTGGGAAAATAAACAAGTCCGTACGGCATTGTATGAGATGATTAACTGGTGGCTGGATAAGGGAATCGACGGCTTCCGAGTGGACGCCATCAGTCATATCAAAAAAGAGGAAGGTCTGAAGGATATGCCAAACCCTGAAGGACTGCCCTATGTGTCTTCTTTTGAAAAGCATATGAATGTCGATGGAATCCAGACATTCCTTGAGGAACTGAAACAGGAGACCTTCGCTAAGTACGATATCATGACAGTTGGGGAAGCAAATGGTGTCAGCATCGAGGAAGCGGATCTCTGGGTCGGCGAGGAGCAGGGGAAGTTCAATATGGTCTTTCAGTTTGAACATCTTGACTTGTGGGATTCTGAAAAAAAAGCACTGGACTTGGCAAAATTGAAAAACACCTTTACCCGCTGGCAAAAAGGCCTCGAAGGAAAAGGCTGGAATGCGTTATTCATCGAAAACCATGATAAGGCTCGAATTGTTTCCACCTGGGGAGATGATCAGTCCTACTGGCGCGAAAGTGCGACTGCGCTTGCCGCAATGTACTTCCTAATGCAGGGTACGCCCTTCATCTATCAGGGCCAAGAAATTGGCATGACGAATGTTCAATTTCCTTCCATCGATGATTACGATGATGTTGCCACTAAAAACCTGTACACTATTCGTCGTGAAAATGGCGTCTCCCATGAAGAAATCATGAACTTCATCTGGGCAACAAGCCGCGACAACTCTAGAACACCTATGCAGTGGTCCAATGCTGTAAATGCCGGGTTCACAACCGGAAGTCCATGGTTAGGGATAAACCCAAATTACCAAGCTGTTCATGTAGAAGCTCAGCTCATGGACCAAGATTCCATCCTTCATTTTTACAAAAAGATGATTCAGATGAAGAAGGCCAATCAAGTGTTCACTTACGGCACATACGACTTGGTTCTGGAAGGACATGAGCAGATCTATGCATACACGCGTACATTGGATGACAAGCAGGCGATCGTGATTTCAAATTTGTCCGGTGAACCGGCAAGCTTCGCATTTGACGGTTTCCCGCTCGAAACAAGCAGGCTTTTGCTCCACAATTATCAAGTGGAAGACCATGGACCAGCAGCAGCGTTCACCTTCAAACCTTATGAAACAAGGGTTTATACAAAATAATTCACCACTGCTGAACAAAATTAGAACGCTCCTGCAACTTTGTGAAGCAGAAAAGAGAAGCAGCATGCTTCTCTTTTTTTACTTATTGACACTGAAATGAACGGATCTGACTTAAATCTACGCCGTAATATACCCAACCGCGGCGGCGGCTCCATCTCCAGCCGGCTATTGAATTGCGTCCAAGGAATACCGGGTAGTACCAAAAGCTTCTGCCGTTCATCAACCAAATATAAGTAAATCGGTACAAGCATCTGCGGATTCCGCCTGGATCGACTGCAAAGGCCGTTGCTTGCTCCTGCGGTACATAGGTTGGCGGCGGAGATGATGGCGGACCTCCTGCCTGGCCTCCGCTAGGTGATCCCCCTGGTCCTCCGGGGTTACCTGGGTAGCCACCTGGACTGCCTGGGTAGCCACCCGGTCCTCCTGGGAAGCCACCTGGATTGCCTGGAAACCCACCCGGTCCTCCTGGGAAACCACCTGGACTGCCTGGAAACCCACCCGGTCCTCCTGGAAATCCGCCTGGATTACCCGGAAATCCACCCGGTCCTCCCGGGAAGCCGCCTGGACTGCCTGGGAAGCCGCCCGGCCCTCCTGGAAATCCACCTGGAATCCCTGGGAAGCCGCCCGGTCCTCCTGGGAAGCCACCATACATTCTAGGGTACACCTGTTGTTCGTATTCATTTCCATCATAATCATATTCAGCTTCCAATTGCTGATTCGGTCCGTATGGGTAGAAGTTATTGCTATGCAATCTCATATCCCCTCTCTTGATGTATTCCATGTAATCTATGCAAAACGCCTAGTTTGGTGCTAGCTGGCACGAAAGTTTTCCTATTTTTCGAAGCAAATTGCTTAGTCTTTTTTAGCGGAAATTCAATAGAAAAGCTCATAAAAAACAGTCTCCGCATCCAGAGACTGTTTTTTAGGAAAGCTATTCAGATTCTCAAATTGGCATATTTCGCGTCAGTTGCCTGAATCAACTGATCCGGTGCGAGCTCGACTTGGAAGCCGATTTTCCCGGCACTGACGATGATCGTATTTCGTGCTCGTGCGCTCTCGTCTAAGAACGTTGGATAGTTCTTTTTCATGCCAATCGGTGAGCAGCCGCCGCGGATATAGCCGGTAAATTTCTGGATATCCTTGACCGGCAGCATTTCCACCTTCTTCTCGCCAGCTTCCTTTGCCGCCTTTTTCAGGTCCAGCTCGGCTGCGACGGGAAGAACGAAGACATATAAATTCTTGCTTGCCCCAACTACTACAAGCGTTTTATACACCTGTGCGGGGTCGCGGCCGATTTTGCCGGCAACCGTCACTCCGTCAATCTTTCCGTCCTTCGCATCATAAGCGAAAATTTCATACGATACTTTCTGTTTATCTAAAATTCGCATTGCATTCGTTTTGCCCTTTGCCATCCTGGTCCCTCCCGACCTGAGGTTTTGCATGCCATCACCGCTTCAGACTGACTTGAACATTCACTGCCTTCCTGCCGACAGAAACATACGCTATTCCCGCTGCTTCTGCCTCGGCAACGTCATAGCAGTTTCGCCCGTCAAAAATAATTGGCTGCCGCATCAGTAATCGATACCGCGCTAAGTCATACTCGGTGATTTCCGGCCATTCGGTCATGATGAACACTGCATCCGCTCCTTTGATGGCAGCATCGGCATTTTCAGCATAATAAAGCCTGCTGCCAAAAACTTGTGATACTTTGCCCGAAGCAGCCGGGTCATAGACAGAGATATCCGCTTGTTCGTCCAGCAGCCTAGCAATCAGCTCCATAGCGGGCGCCTCGCGGATGTCATCGGTATGCGGCTTGAACGCAAGGCCCAGCACAGCCACCCTTTTTCCGTGAAGACTGCCAAACAGCTCCTTTGCTTTATAAAAAAGCTGCTGTTTCTGCCTGCTGTTCACCTCGATGACGGAACGAAGAATTTTAAAGTCATAATTGCAGGACTCTGTCAGTTTTTCCAGCGCCTTTGTATCCTTCGGAAAACAGGATCCTCCATAGCCAATTCCCGCATTTAAAAACTGGCTGCCAATTCTGTGGTCCATGCCGATTCCTTTTGCCACGTCGCCGATATCAGCACCCATATACTCACATAAATTTGCGATTTCATTGATAAAACTAATTTTCGTCGCCAAAAACGCATTGGCCGCATACTTGATTAGCTCGGCACTGCGGACATCTGTCTGTAAAATCGGCCGGTCAAATGGTTCATAGAGCCTAGCCACCGCGCGGCCGGTCTCCTGATCATCTGCCCCGATGACAATCCGGTCTGCGTGAAAGGTATCAAGAATGCCCGATCCCTCGCGGAGAAACTCAGGATTTGACACGACGCATACCCGCAGTTCTCTCGGAATGATGGCTTTCAGTTTGTCCTTGACCAGCTCATTAGTCCCAACAGGCACCGTACTTTTAATGACAAGGATGGCATCCTTGTTCAGATTGTTGCCGATCTCGGCAATTGCGCCCTCCAGGTACTCAAGATTTGCTGATCCATCTTCCTTTTCAGGCGTTCCGACTGCGATGAAAAAATAATCAGCGTTCCTGCAAGCGGCTTTTCCATCGTTTGTAAAAGAAAGCCTTCCATTAGCAAGATTTCTTCTCAGCATCTCCTCAAGACCCGGCTCAAAAATCGGACACTTCCCCTGGGAAAGAGTGTCGATTTTCGTTTCCTCTATATCAAAACAAGTAACATTGTAGCCTATTTCGGCAAAACAAACACCGGTGACAAGACCAACATAGCCTGTCCCAAAAACTGCAATTTTCATATTGGCCTCCGTAGCTTTTTATCTTTATTTTAACATGCAGTACTTCGAATCCTGGTCAATTCGCTTCATTTGGGAAAAACTTGTCTATTGCCATTTTTACGGGGTAAAAGGAAAACTAGCATGATTCTCACGAAAACAGGAAAAATTAAAGACTATGAAGACTTTTAAGGAGGATTGTTGATGAACGATTCAAAGCTACCTCGTTTCCCTGAACCTTATTGGCGCACGACAGCTGAGCTGCCTGCTTTCTCGAAGCTGCAGGAAGATCTAAGGACAGACGTTGCGATTATTGGAGGTGGAATCACCGGCTTGACCTCTGCCTATTTGCTGGCAAAGGCTGGTGCGAAAGTATCTGTAATCGAAGCTGGGAGCATTTTAAATGGAACAACCGGACATACGACCGCAAAGGTGACTGCCCAGCATGGACTGATTTATGATGAGCTCATCAGCCATTTTGGTGAGGACCATGCGCGCCTTTACTATCAAGCCAATTTCGCTGCCATGCAATTTGTCAAACAGCTCGTAAAAGAACAACAGATTGATTGCGATTTTTCTGAAGAAGATGCCTATTTATATACCAATTCTGACAAGGAAATGGCGAAGCTGCTGTCGGAATTTAAGGCTTATGAGAAGCTGGGTGTGGAGGGCAGTGAGTATGTTTCCAAGCTGCCAGTTCCTGTCGATGCAATGGCGGCAATTGTCATGAGAAACCAGGCGCAATTTCACCCGCTGAAATTTTTGAAGCATTTAGTGGACCGTTTTACAGAAATGGGCGGCCAGATTTATGAACATACAACCGCTGTCGATTTGGAGGAAGGCTCTGAGCCCGTTGTTACAACAAGGGACGGGCATAAGGTGCACTGCAATCAGCTGATCATCAGCACTCATTTTCCATTTTATGATCTAAAAGGCTTTTATTTTGCCAGGATGCAGGTCCATCGCTCCTATGTGCTTGCTGTCAAGACTGAAAAGGAATTCCCAGGCGGGATGTACATCAATGCCGAAACACCGACTCGCTCCCTGCGCTCTACGGACTGGAACGGCGAGAAGCTTGTGCTGTTTGGCGGAGACAGTCATATTACCGGACAGGATGACAATACACACCAGTATTATGAAGCCCTCGAGGCGTTTGCTGCCGAGACGTTCGGCGTAAAAGACATCCCATTCCGTTGGAGCGCCCAGGATCCGACTACACTTGATAAAATACCTTATGTTGGAAAATACTCCTCGAGCACGGATAACATTTTTGTTGCCACTGGCTACCGGAAATGGGGAATGAGCAATGGCATACAGGCCGCGCTGCTCATGACCGACCTTGTCTTACGGAAGGAAAATCCTTACGAGGACGTTTTCGAACCACAAAGATTCCATTCAAAACCCGATGTCGCAGCATTTGTTGCTGATAATGCCCTCGTTGCAAAGGAGCTGATGAAAGGAAAACTGGATCGGCCATCGACAAATCCAGAGGGCCTCGGTCAGGAGGAAGGCGCCGTCGTTACAGTGAACGGCAAACGAGCTGGAGCTTATCGTGATGAAAACGGCCAGCTGCATGTCGTGGATACCACCTGTACTCACATGGGCTGCGAGCTTAACTGGAACAATGGCGATCGCACCTGGGACTGCCCTTGCCACGGATCACGCTTCTCTTATAAAGGCGATGTCATCGACGGTCCCGCCGAACTGCCGCTGGAAAAAGTCGATCTAGAATAAAGCAAAAGCCGCCATTCATGTTTGAGTGGCGGCTTTTTTTGGTTTTGTCCAGCAGGAAACGCATTCCCCGACCGGGATTATATGGTTCACAACCGGTTAATAAAGTGCCCCAACCAGGATAAAGGCCTTTCAAAAATGGAAAGTCACCTGACAGATAAGATTATCCCTTTTCCGCTAAAAGTGTTTTATGAATCCAGATGACATAAATCAGATATGTCATTAGAACAAAGATCAACAAGATGCCCAGCTTTTATAGGAAATGAAGCGATCACTCCATGGGTGATCGCTTTTTTAAAATTTATAAAACCCAGCTGTACATCTGCTTCTGGGTTCTGAAATATTAGCCATTATACACTTCTATTATCTTCTCCAAAGACAGCTCTGCAGTGCTGGCATAGACAATATCAGCATTTTCAAAGCTTTCCTTAGGACCGACTGCAACAGCGAACATGCCGGCAGCTTTGATAGCCTGTATGCCTGCTGCTGCATCCTCGATACTGATGCAGGCCTCCGGCTCAACCCCTAGCATTTCTGCTGCGCGAAGGAACACTTCCGGATGCGGTTTGCCGTGTGCGACTGTTTTTGCATCTACTATCCCATCAAATTCGGCTTTTAACCCGAGCGATTCCATCACAGTAAATGCATTCTTGCTAGCGGACGCAAGGCCTAGTTTTAGCCCGCTTGTTTTAATGTCGGCAATCAATTCCTTGATCGCCGGCAACAGGTCATCAGGAGTGATGTTCTGGATCAAGGTTAGGTAGTGCTCATTTTTCTTTTCAGCTAAAGCTTGTTTTTCGTCCGCTGAAAAATCGCCTGTCCGGCTGCCAAGCTCGAGAATCTTTTCGAGCGAATCCATCCGGGAAACGCCCTTCAATTGCTCGTTATCCTCGCGAGTAAACGAAATCCCTAACTCCTCCGCCAGCGCTTTCCACGCTAAAAAATGGTATTCCGCTGTATCAGTGATGACCCCATCAAGGTCAAAAATAAATGCTTTAAGTGATCTAACCATGAGTAAATCTCCTTTTTGAAAACATTCAGACTGTCATTATCCTGTCTTCCCCATTTAGCAACAGAGACTGTTATCGATATTTTATAGAAAGCTCGCCTTCTGCAGGGATGGTTGCTGCCTTGCCGTAAAGTTTTATCGCGAGTTCAGGTCCTTGCTGTGTGAGGACGACGCTTTCTTGGTTTACTTCTACCTTGATATAGTGGTCGCGGTAGATGATGTGGAAGCTGTATTGATTCCATGCTTTCGGGATGAATGGCGCGAATGACAATACGCCTTCTGCTGTGCGCATACCTGCGAAGCCCTGGACGATCGCCAGCCATGCACCGGTCATACTTGTGATGTGCAGGCCGTCTTCTGTATCGTTGTTGTAATTGTCAAGGTCGAGGCGGGCCGTGCGGTTGTACATTTCATATGCCTTCTCTTCCATGCCAAGCTCTGCAGCAAGCACCGCATGAACGCTTGGAGATAGAGAAGATTCATGAACGGTCATTGGCTCATAAAATTCAAAGTTGCGGCGCTTCTCTTCCTTTGTGAACTCGTGATTGAAGAAGTATAGGCCTTGAAGGACGTCCGCCTGCTTGATAAAGCAGCTGCGCAAAATTCTGTCCCATGACCAATTTTGATTGATCGGGCGTTCCTCAGCGGCAAGCTCCTCCACCGTCATCAGATCTTTATCAAGGAATGTATCGTGCTGAATGAATACGCCCTTTTCTTCATCATATGGGAAGTACATTTTTTCGATGATTTCCTGCCACTTTGTCAGCTCTTCCTCTGTTATCGCATGGCCGACGAGGCGCGCCTCATGGCCATTTTGGTTTAGGAAATCAATGACGTCAAGCGTGTAGCGCAATGTCCAGACCGCGATGCGGTTCGTGTACCAGTTGTTGTTCACATTATTTTCGTATTCATTCGGTCCGGTAACGCCATGAATCATATACACATTCTTCGGTTTGTTGTAGTGGACGCGGTCTGCCCAGAAACGGGAAATGCCGACGAGTACATCGATTCCGTATTCATGGAGATAATTTTTATCGCCCGTATAGTTGACATAGTTGTAGATCGCATAGGCGATGGCTCCATTACGGTGAATCTCTTCGAATGTGATTTCCCACTCGTTATGGCTCTCCACACCTGTGAACGTCACCATTGGAAAAAGCGCACCCTTTGATCCTTGCTGCTTTGCATTATGGAAGGCGCCGTCAAGCTGGTTGTGGCGATAGATCAACAGATTTCGGGCAACCGTTGACTCTGCAGTCGACAAATAGAGCGGGATTGCATAAGCCTCCGTATCCCAGTATGTCGCACCGCCATATTTTTCCCCCGTGAAGCCTTTAGGTCCGATGTTCAAGCGTGAATCTTCCCCATAATAAGTGGAAAACAGCTGAAACAGGTTGAAACGGATTCCTTGCTGAGCCGAATCGTCCCCGGCAATTTCGATATCTGCGATTTCCCAGCGGCTCTCCCAGCCCTTGCTGTGCTTTTCCAAAAGCTGTTCAAAGCCTTGTGCAACAGATCGATCAAGGACGTCACGGCCTTTTGCAACCAGCTCAAACGCTTCATAATCACGGTCCGTCGTAACAGCAACATATTTATAAAGGGTCACTGTCTGCCCCTTGTCCGCTTTCACTTCGATCACATTTTCGACATATTCTTCCTTTTGGCTGACTTTCTGTTTGACTACTTCCCCTTCCACAACCGTTTGCATAGTAGCCGCAACTTGGAAAGTCGGTGTGCCGAATGGATTGTCTTTCGTCTTCATCACCAGGCTGCCGCGATAAGCTGCTGCATCCCTGCTGATTTCATACCAGAAATCTTCTTCATAATTGGAGTCTTCATTGCGAACATCGCCATCGAGATAAGGAACAAAGGTTACGATTCCATCGTAGTTCTTGGCTGTGACGGCGTAGCGAATCGCTGCCAGCTCCTTGTCAGCTACTGACAGGAAGCGCACGACTTCCACTTCTGTTTCCTTGCCGTTTTGATTGATGGTGAATGTACGTGTCATAACACCATGCTGCATATCAAGCTCGCGATAGTACTTGCTTACTTCGGCCTTATTCAAATCCACTTCTTCGCCATCGATAAGAACTTTGATCCCGATAAAGTTCGTAGAGTTGATCACCTTCCCAAAATAATCCGGATACCCGTTCTTCCACCAGCCGACACGGGTTTTATCAGGAAACCAGACACCAGCAATATAGGAACCGCGGTGAAAATCTCCTGTGTATGTTTCTTCAAAATTCCCGCGCATGCCCATATGTCCATTCCCAAGGCTCATAATGCTTTCAGCCAGGCGGAAATCCTCTCGATGTAATTCCGTTTCAATGATCTTCCAGCTATCAATCTCAAATAATCTTTTCATAGCTTTTATCTCCCTTTACAGTTGAACAAACGTTTGCACTATTATACCATGATTTCCCCTGCAAAAGGGAAAATCATGATAAATCGAATTGGATAAATCAGGAGACATATTCCTTGCCGCTTCGCAAGGTGATTTTTTCACCGTTCAAATACAAAGTAAGTTCCTCTCCGGCAACGAGTTCAAGTTTCACGCCAGCCTGGCTAATCAAAATATCCAATCGCATTCCTTTATACTTGACTTTAAATCCATATTGGCTCCAGTTTTCTGGAATAGAAGGATTCAAGACGATTCCGTTTTCCTTAAGCCGCAGACCTGCAAAACCATAAACAATCGACATCCATGTCCCGCCCATATTTGCCATATGAAGCCCATCCTTCGTGTTTCCATGGGTATTATCAAGGTCAAGCCGAGCGGTTTCAATAAAGTATTCATACGCTTTTTTATAGTCTCCTATTTTAGCGGCCATGATGCTGAATATGCAGGAAGACAAGGATGAGTCATGTGTCGTAATTCGCTCATAATAACTGAATGAATTTTTAATCGTCTCGAAATCTTGCTCCTCCTCAAGTAAAAAATGGGCGAGAACGGTGTCCGCCTGCTTGCATACCTGGTATCGGTATAAGGTAAGCGGATGGTAGTGCAGCAGCAGAGGATAGTGATCCTTCGGCGTATGATCAAAATCCCATACCGCTTTTTTCAGGAAGGAGTCATCCTGTGGATTTATTTTGAGTTCTTTGTCATAAGGCAGATAAATGTTCTGGCCGGCTTTTTCCCAGCTGTTGACCTCCGCTGTTGATAACTTCAGTCTGTCAGCGAGCTGTGCCAGTTGCTCCGGCTCTTTGTCCAGCATCATCTGGTAAACCTTTGCTGCCCATTGAAGATTATATTTTGCCATCACATTCGTGTAGTAATTGTTGTTAATGATGCACGTGTATTCATCCGGGCCGGTAACCGCATCAATCTTGAATAAACCTTCGTGATAATGACCAACTTCCAGCCATAGCCGGGCAGTTTCAAACAATACTTCTGCCCCATATTCCATGATAAAATCCCTATCTTCCGTAGCGAGGTAATACTGGACATAACTATAGGCAATGTCCGCACTAATATGATACTGCGCCGTACCTGCGGGAAAATACGAGGACGATTCTCCCCCTGAAATGGTCCGCCACGGAAACAAAGCCCCCTGTTTATGGCCCATTTCCTTTGCGCGGGCACGAGCATGATCCAAAATGGAGTAGCGGTATCGTAAAAGCTGCTTCGCAAGGTCAGGATGACTTAGCATGAACACAGGAAGAATATAAATTTCCGTGTCCCAGAAGTAATGTCCTTCATAGCCTTCACCGGAGAGCCCTTTGGCTGAAATATTGCTGTATTTGTCCCTGCCTGTAGACTGCAGCAGCTGGAACAGATTAAAGCGGATTCCTTCCTGGAGGTTGTCATCGCCGCGAATGATAATATCGGAGCCTTCCCAGAAGCCTTCCATATATTCTGTTTGCAATTCCAAAATTTGATCAAAGGTTTTTTCCCGTAAGTTTTGAATGATTCCCATTCCTTGTTCCACTATATTCCCTTCATGCCGAAGATTGTCCGTATACACATTCCATTTCGTCAGCTTAACAGGGCCAGACAATTGGAAATCAATGACCATCTCTACCCCTGAATCTTTTTTTACAAACTCGGGAACGCCTTCCGCACCAGAGAGATGGTGGGTGGACACACAGGAAGTTTGCAGCTTTGAAACAAACGTTTCATTCAAGGTGTAGAGAATTTCCTGTGAGATACCCGTTTCCTTTACCGACAGCATTTTTGCATGTCCGGATCCAACCCTCGGATCATTTGGATTGACGTAATTGGCTATATTTCCATTAATAGAAGAAAGGATTTTGACTTTGCCAAAAAAATTTACCGGTTCGATCATTGTCTCTATCACGAATAATTCACGGTAGAAAAACGATACAAGCCGACGGAAGGTCAATTTGACTTCCTTCCCTGCAGGAGATTGCCAGTGGATCACCCGATCTGCATAACCTTTATCCAGATGAAGCTGGCGGTTATAGGAAAGAACTTTCCCTTCGAATAAGGAAAAACGTTCCTCCTCCTCGCCAAAGAAAATTTGGATGGTCTGTGAGTCGATTACATTGACCAATTTTTGCTGTGTTTCTGGAAAGGCAAACAGCTTTTCCCCATAAGGAATTTCAATGATGTCATGAAAAGCATTCTGGTATGCACCTCGAATGGATTCCATGCCTTCCCCGTAGCCTTCTTCAAAGTTTCCTCGAATGCCCAGGTATCCGTTCCCAAGCGAATATAAGCTTTCCTCCAGAAGCAGAGAATCCTGTGTCCGTTCATTGCTAGTTAAGGTCCAAGTCATACTCTTCACTCACTCCTAAATCATTCTTTTACGCCGCCTGAAGTCAATCCTGAAACAATCTGCTTCTGGAAAAAGAGAACAATTAACAGCGTTGGAATCGTAACAATTGTCGTAGCCGCGGCAACCTCACCCCAAAGAATTTCAAATTGGGTGCGCAAGAAGGAAATCGCAACCGGAACAGTGTGATAGCTTTTGTTTGAATTGATTGTAATCGTCAGCAGGAACTCGTTCCAGGCCGCGATAAAAACGATAATCGCCGTCGTAAATACACCGGGAGCTGCCAGCGGAAAGACGATTTTAAACAAGGTCTGTACTGGTGTTGCTCCATCCATCTTTGCTGATTCCTCCAGCGCCAGCGGAATTTGATTAAAATGGGTCACAAGGATCCAGACAGCCATCGGCAATGTAATTGTTGAATAAGGAAGAATAATGGCGTAGCTGTTCGTCCATCCTAGATCCTGGAATAAATTATAGACTGGCCCAACAACAATCATTTGGGGAAACATCGATACCGCAAGAATGATTCCTAGCAGGACATTTTTCCCTTTGAAATCAAAGCGGGAGATCGCGTACGCCGCAAATGTCGCGACAAGGACAATATAGATAGTCGTTGTGAAAGAGACAATCAAGCTCGTCTTAATTGCTCCAAGAATGCCTTTGTCAACGATTACCGTAATGAAGTTTTGCAGAGTTGGATTATCCGGTATGAATCGAAAGGCCCCATCCCCATATATTTCCCCTGACGTTTTAAAAGATGTAATCAAAATCCAGAGAAAGGGGAAGAACATTGCGAACAGATAGATCGCAATCAAAAAGCCAACAATCCATTTCATTTTTTTGCTTGTTGTGTCCACTTTTCAGTACGCCCCCTTTAGTTTTTATCCATCAAATTAGCGCCAAGGAACTTAACATAAATGGTTGCAATTACGGCAACGCAGACGAACATGATCATGACGATGACGGAACCATAGCCAAAGTTTGTCTGGGCAAACATTGCTTTATATCCATAGATTGATAAAGTTTCTGTCGCTCCGCCAGGTCCGCCGCCTGTCAATACATAGATCAGGTCAAATACCCGGAAAGCATCGAGGGTACGGAACAGCAATGCAACAAGGATCGATGGTTTGAGCAACGGGATCGTAATCGTAAAGAACTTCTGAATGGAGCTGGCTCCATCAATATCAGCCGCTTCATAGGTGTCTTTTGAAATATTCTGCAGCCCAGCTAATAGCAGCAACGCCATATATGGCGTCGTCTTCCAAACATCAGCAAGAATGGTCGAAACCATCGCACCGCCTGCTGATAGCAGCAATTCCCTGGAGTTATCGACAAGGCCGACCATTTGAAACAAGTGAGCAACAATCCCACTGCTTCCGTCATATAAATAACTCCACATCAAAGCAGCTACAGCTGTAGGAATTGCCCACGGAATCAAGGATGTCGTCCGAATGAGTCCCTTTCCTCTCATTGCTTTGTTCATGATCATCGCTAGGGCCAGGCCCAACACCAATTCAAACGCGACAGAAACAAAGGTGAAAATAGTAGTGTTGACAAGTGCAGCGCCCAGTCTGGCATCGCCTAGTGCCTGTTTATACCCCTTGAGGCCGATGAAATTGGCAGGTATAATGCTGTTTTCAATATCTTTCGCAATTAGCGGCAGGTTTTCTTCATTTGCAGTGTCATATTGCTCAGCAAGTTGTTGGACCACTTCCTGCGTCTCTTTTGAGAGAACTATCAGCTCCGTTTTCTCTTCTTTGGTAATCTTTTGGACACCTTCTTTGCCCGCAAAAGCCTTTGCTTTATCCTCTACCTTGGCAATGACTGTATCAATTTTTCCCAAAAGCACAGGATCGGTTACCTGCTGCTTGTCTTCTTCTAAAAACATCGTCAAGTAAAGCTGTGTCTCATCAAATAATTCATAATTGAACCGCTCGTTCAGATAGAGACCTGCGTTCTGTTGGTCATTAAGCCTGTAGTCAAAGAAGGTATAAGTAAATGACTGAATCACCGGCACCAATGAGAAGATCGAGATCAGCACGATAACAGGAGCAAGGAACAAAAATTCTCTCAGACCAATTTTTTTCATCTAGTTGGACACCTCTTTTCCGCTAAATCCTCCAACAAGGAGCTTGATGGAAAAAAGGCTCTAGTCAAAATAGAGCCTCCCTTACAATCAATGAATCTATTTTTTTGTTGCTTCTTCGATTGCTTTTACTGCTTCTTCCAGTCCTTCACCAGTGCTCAAATATTTATGGGCATTTATCTGGATTGTATCAGACACCTTGGAGTACTCAGGAGAAACTGGACGAGCAATCGTATTCGACAATGCATTTTTGAATCCTTCGTAAGAAAGCATATCATTGGAAGAAATGACTTCCTGATCCTCTAATAGTTCATTGAAGCCTGGCAGATAGCCTCCGACAGTGGACATGGTTTTCTGGCCTTCCTTGCCTGAGACAAACTTAACAAATTCCCATGCACCATCTACATTCTTGGAGGACTTATTGATGCTTAGCAGCCAGCCGCCGACCGATCCGCCATTTGGCAGCGGAGCAATGCCTACTTGGTCAACGGTAACTTTAACACCATCTTCCTGCCCTTTGATACGGCCAAATTGATACGGCCAGTTACGTGCAAAAACGGCATTTCCTTGTTCGAACGTTGTATGTGTTTCCCCTTCCGTAAAGTTAAGAAGGTCTTGCGGAGCCCAGGCAGCATTAGTGAAGGCATACATCTGTTCTAGTCCGCCTTTCACATCTTCAAATGACTTCGAAAATTCATTCACATTGACCGTCAAGCCTTCATACTGTTTGGACTGGTATAGGAAACCAAATTTCGTTCCGCCTTGGCCGGTGTATTTTTCAGCCATGGCACCTAGGTCCGCATACGTATACTTCCCGCTATCAAGCTTGGCTGCATCCTCTTGGCTGACAATATCCTTGCGGTAGTATAGCAGACCGAGGTCAGGAAAGAATGGCAGGGTGAATTGCTTGCCTTGATAGTTCCCTGAAGCCATCGATCCACTGTTGAAATCATCCTTGCTTATTCCTTCTTCTTTCATGCGGGCATCGATCGGTTCCAAATAACCTGCCCCTGCAAATTCACCAGCCCATACAACATCGAGTGACAGGATGTCGTATTCATCTGAACCGCTCGATAAAGAAGTTAAAAGCTGATCGTGCATCTGCGCTGAATCGTTCGTCATTTCAACCCATTCCACTTTGTACTGATCCTGGCTTTTGTTAAACTCATCGATCAGCTGTTTTGTCGCTGGTGTATTATCATTCTGGGCAGCGAATTTCAAGGTAACTGTTTCCGCTGTTTTTTCTTTGTCTACAGCTGCACCGTTGTCCCCTTCTTTTGTTGTTGTACCAGAGTTTCCGCTGCAGCCTGCAATGATTCCAGCAACAAGTGCAACCGTTACGAATATGGACCACCATTTTTTCACTGTAATGCCCCCTTATATAAAAGATATTGATTCACTTGAATTATAAGCCGCAAGCGCTTACAATTATATTAAATAATTCATATTTTTAATAAATTCATAATGTATCGAGGTGAAAAATGACCACTTCCATCAGCCCCTCCATCATAAAACAGTTTCTATTATCAAGAGTGAGAAACCAACAGGAAAATTATTTGCATCCTCCATACAATCTAGAGGAACAGCTAATGGAGGCTCTTTCAAAAGGAAAAGAAGAACTTGCCTTCGATATCCTCAAGCGAATCAACAAGCTAAAAGGTGCAAAACTGGCGAACGATCCGGTCAGATCCCGCAAAAATAGTCTTATTGCAATGTGTACTCTTTTCACCCGTGCGATCATTAAGGGAGGCGTCCACCCAGAGACCGCTTTCCATCTCAGCGATACTTATATTTTAGAATTGGAAAAATACCAGACATTGGATCCCATCGAAATGCTCGAATACGATATGCTACAGCACTTTTTAAAAACACTGAAAGATGAAAGCTCCAATCATAACTATAGCCGCACCGTCAATCAGGCAATCTCTTACATTTATGAAAACATCTTAAAGGACCTTTCCCTCGAGATTGTTGCAGCAAATGTGTTTGTCCACCCTAATTACCTATCGGGAAAATTCAAACGGGAGGTAGGCATTTCCATCACGGAGTTCATCAACAAAAGACGAATTGAGGAATCAAAATACTTCATCCTCCATACAGACACCTCGATATCGGATATAGCCTTGTTGTTCAAATTCTGCAACCAAAGCTACTATACAGTGCTTTTTAAAAAATATAACAGCATCACACCTAGGGAATTCAAGGAAATAAGCCAGTAATGCCAACAGAAACATAATACTAGCGCAAGCCCTAGCCTGTTTCAAAATAATAGCGAGTTTTCGATTTTTATAGCGACTTGGAAATCATCTCTCCCCAAATTTTATATTTGTCATGATTTTCACTAAAACTACTGCAATAAGGGCATCTTCCAAACAGAATGATACCCTTATACGAGCAATTTCAGCTCTATAAGGGCATCTTTCTTTCAAAAAGAGCGGGCTTTTCCTTTTAAGTTTGGGCAAGCTCTTTCTGCTTTGTTTCTGTGCCCCAGAAAAATACGGCTGCGGCACCGATCAGGATGGCGATGCAAAAAATCGTAAAAATGGCGGTGATGGATAGGTTTTGTGCTGATAAATATGGTACCATCAGCGGACCGGCTATGCCGCCGACCCGGCCAAAGGATGCAGCCATTCCCGCCCCGGAGCCGCGGATGGTTGTTGGGTACTGTTCAGGTGTATAAGCATAAAGTGCACCCCAGGCACCTAAGTTGAAAAACGACAGCAGAATGCCGGTGATAATCAGCAATGCCAGAGAATCTGCCGTTCCAAAGAAGTAGGCGCTGACGGCTGTTCCAATTAAATACCCTACCAGCACGAACTTCCGGCCTGCTTTTTCAATCAGCCATGCGGCGGTGAAATATCCCGGCAATTGAGCAAGCGTCATGATCAAGACATACTGGAAGCTCTTGATCAAGGTGAAGCCCTTCATCACCATCACGCTTGGCAGCCAGAGAAACATGCCATAATAAGAAAATACGACAGTAAACCAGAGAATCCAAAGCATCGCCGTTCTCTTGAAATGTTCTCTTGACCATACCTCTGAAATGCTTTCCCAAATCGTCAGCCGTTCTTTTTTGGCAACCGCCAGGAACCTTGGTGAATCAGGCAGGTTGATGCGCAGATACAGCGCATATAATCCCGGCAATGCACTCAGAATCAATGCCATTTGCCAGCCGAAATTCGGAATGATGAAGTAAGAGATTAACGCAGCAACAAGCCAGCCTGCAGCCCAGAAGCTTTCGAGCAGGACCACGACGCGTCCGCGTTTTTCAGCAGGGACACTTTCGGCAACAAGTGTGGAAGCAACTGGCAGTTCACCGCCCAATCCTAGCCCAATCACAAATCGTAACAACAAAAAGAAGGATAAGCTCGTTGCCAGCGCAGAGATTCCACTTCCGACAGAGAAAAGCAATAAGGTAATGATAAAGACGTTTTTCCGGCCAATCCTGTCAGCAAGCAATCCAAACACTAAGGCACCGACTGCCATTCCAATCGAGTTCACGCTGCCGATCCAGCCCATCTCCTTGCCTGTTAATCCCCAATCTACCTGCAAGGCTGCGATGACAAAGGACAAAATTCCCACATCCATCGCATCAAACATCCAGCCTAGTCCGGCAATTCCTAACAGCTTCTTTTCTGATATTTCCTGTGACTTTTTCATAAAAACCTCCTGCCGCATTAGCGTGTAAAACTAGTTTCCCTAAAAAAAATTGTTTTACCACCATGAATCTGTTGCTTCTCTATCTTACCATGTGTCTTTACACTAGTCATGATCTAACGCTTGTCCCGGTAAATATTTTTTTGGAATTAGCAAATAGTATAGCTAGATACGAAAACCGGGGTGTTGATATGATAAAAACTCGAACGAACGCTCCTCCCTTTCTGCTGCTGGCTGCTGTTCATGTCTTGCTTTTTTTCCTATTAACGATCAACAGACGGCAAAAGCAGATTTGGACGCTGCTGTTCTCAAATATTGGATTGGCCTATTTTTTTGAGTACCTAGTCCTTATTTTATTAAAAGGCTACTCCTATAAGCCAAATATTCATAAAAACGGCGCCTGACCAATTTCTCGGGGCAATTTTATCGCAGGGATTCTATGTTCCCATTACTGCTACCTTGCTACCCTTGTACCGGAAAAATCGGTACTGGAAGCTTTCCATCACGCTGATTTATTATGCGATTGAACGATTATTCCTGCGCTTGAAAATCTATAAAGTATACTGGTGGAAGCCATCCTATACGGTATTCTTTCTAATGGTTTATTTTTCGATCGGCGATTGGTTTTACCGCGCCCTGATTGCGAAAAAAAATCAGTGTTGGTGCTTGCCCAATACTTGACGACTGAGGTCATTGGGCTTACTTGGATCTATCTATCTTCAGTCGGAAGAAAGGTACGCTTTTGGCCGAGAAGGTATCATTCATGGCATGAGCATTTCGTTCTTGCTCCACTCTATAGTTTGGTTTGCGCTGTTTTCTTTGTCAGCAACTCTTCGAAGCAGGGAGTGCTTCCAAGGCTGAACATGTTTATAGGATTAACTGGAATGGATTGGATTATGAAGCAGGCGCGCCTATTAAAAATGGGGACGAACAAGCTCTGGAATAGCTTTTTTCATGCAGGGATGATCGTGCTATCAAGGATTCTGTATATAAAAATCCGCCAAAAACAGTAAACACCCCCTCTGCCTGGCAAAGGGGGTTGTTGATTAAGCGTATTGGTCCAGCGTGATCGTCACCTTGAACAGGTCGCCATCGACGTCGATCTCAAGTGAGCCTCCGTGCAGGTCGATGATGGATTTAGCGATTGCGAGCCCTAGTCCGGATCCCTCTGTATGACGCGACTGATCACCGCGTTTGAAGCGCTCGAACAGTTCACCCTGGTCATCGCCCAGCTCGTATTTGGTAATATTTTTAAAGAGGAGCACTACCTGGTTTTGGTCTGCTTTTACCGAAATATACACTCTCGTATTTTCCAGTGCATACTTCAGAATATTGCCAATCAGATTATCGAAAACTCTCCAGAGCTTTTGCCCGTCTACATAAACATAAATCGAATGATCTGGCTGTGTTACGCGCAGCTGTAGAGAGGACTGACTCAGCGCTTCATTATGCTCGGCTAAAGCTTGCTGCAGCAGCTGATTAATGTCCACCTTTTCCTTGTGAAGGTCAATATTTCCGCTCGCCATTTTTGTTGCCTCGAACAGGTCGTCGATCAACACTTTCAGCCGTTTCGATTTACGGTCGAGGATTTCGATATAGGAGGCCTGATCCTCCTGGTCTAGGTCAGGCGTTTTGAGAAGCTCTGTATAGGTGATAATCGAAGTAAGCGGCGTCCTGAGATCATGGCTTACATTGGTAATCAACTCCGTTTTCAGCCGTTCACTTTTTGCCTGTTCCTTGTTGGAGACATTCACAGCCGTTCGCAGGTCATTAATATTGGCAGCATGCCTAGCGATTGCCGACTTGCCTTTCACCGGTATGTTCGCGCCTAAATTTCCTGCAGCCAGTTCCTCTGTATGCGTCAATACTTTATTCAGATAGCCAGCCTTGCTCATGATTAGGATGAAAAGTGGCAAATTGACCACTCCAAATGCGAAAGCTATTACGATTACATGCCCTCCGCCCGCTACAAGGACCGCTACGAACAGCATGCCCATTGCAAATACAATCCCGAGAAGAATGAGCAGCTGGAAACCAATGCTCTTGATGAAAAACGCATTTACAATGGCATGATAGCTTTTTGCTACTATCGTTTTTTTCATTTCCTCCTCAAACTTTGGCCAATCGTTGCGATACTCAGAAAGAAAGCTCAGCTGGATCCAGGCGAATGCCAGCAAGGAAGCTGCTACAATCAGGCTGACAATCAAGTCGATAACATTCGCAAAGAAATTTTCATGATAATACACAAATTGTTGATTAATCAGAGACATTGACAGCAACAGGAAAAACAAGGTTGTTAAAAGTATTCCTGCTCTAACGTCCAGCGGGATTTTCCTATAAAGGGGCTTCCACTGATCAAAAGAACCAACTACGGTTGCCAGTTTTCTTTTTCCGAGGAAATAGCTCGCAATCAAGGTAGCGATGCTAGTTAGGAGATAACCGAAAAAGAGTGTTTGACCCTTTTGGTAGTCTCGATAATTCATGATCACGCTGTTTTTTTCTGACGCATGCTTGGAAAGTCCGATTTGGCCGGTCACCTCCCGGTCTTTATGATTTCTTAAAATTTCTTCAGCCACTTCATTAAAAGGCATAAATATTTCATACATGTAGATATTTTGCAGGTTCTCGTAATCCTGTAAATAATACATTTCCTTTTTATTCAGATAGTCAGAGGCCGTTTTTCCCTTCGAAATGGTAAGATTCGTATAGACTTCGCCTGTTGCATTGTCTTTCAGGTAATATTTGAAGGCACCCTCTAGATTATTGAATTCACGTTGGTAACTTTGCAGCCCCTTGTAAAATTCATCAATCTTCTTTTCTTTTTCTTTCACAACTTTAGCGCGGACATATTCATCGCTCTTGAAATTCTCTGTTATGTCCGCGACTTTTGCGTCTCTTTCCTTCTTAAGGACCGCTTCGACCGCCTTGTTTCCTGTATCATTTGCAACCTGAATTTGATCTTCATATTGCATTCTGATATTGGAAATTTGCTCTGCAAGGTTTCCATATCTTGTTCGATGTTCTTCTATTTCCTCATCAGTAACGGTAATCTGCTTTTTCATTTCTGCTTTTGGCATTCCATAAAGCTCGTAGACATTCAACATCGCGATAAACTGATCCATTTGTGAGTTGAATTCCTGCGACTGAAAATAATTCCCCTGCACATATCGGCTGCTGTTTGTCAGCAAGGAAAAAATCCCGCTCAAACCAAATGCCATCAAGAGCACCCATGCCGCAAATACATACTTACTTTTCAATTTTGTATCCAATCCCCCACACCACCTTCAAAAATCTCGGATTCTTTGGATCGATCTCTATTTTTTCGCGGATCTTGCGAATATGAACGGCTACCGTATTTTCGGCATTGTAACTCGGCTCTTTCCATACTCGCTCATAAATATCATGAATGGAGAACACTCTGCCGGCATTTGTCATCAATAGCTCGAGCATCTTGTACTCGATTGGCGTCAGTCTTACCGGTTCTCCATGTGCGGTGACCTCCTTCGAGGACTGGTCAAGTGTCAAGCCCTTTAGATCGATCACCTTCGTCTTCCCTTCGTATGTACCGAGCGAGACATATCTCCTGAGCTGCGATTTTACTCTTGCGATCAATTCGAGCGGGTTGAACGGCTTCGTCACATAATCATCCGCTCCGACTTGTAGCCCGAGGATTTTATCGGTATCCTCTGCTTTCGCGCTCAAAATGATGATCGGGATATTCTTGTCTTCCCGAATTCGGAACGTCGTCGTAATCCCATCCTGACGCGGCATCATCACATCGAGCAGGATCAAATGCACCGGCTGCTCGTTCAGCTTCTCGATCGCCTCGATCCCATCCGCTGCCTTGATAACTTTGATTCCCTCGTTCTTTAAATAAATCTCAATCGCATCCCGTATCTCCTTTTCATCATCTACGACAAGCACATTGTATTGCTCCAAGTGGAATAACCCCCTTCCCTTCTTGTTTATTCTAGGCGATGAACCTTAATATACACTGAGCATAAATCTTAAGATTTTCTTAATAATGGAAAAAGTGGTGTGTGAATCTATTATATATTTTTTTTACAAAAAAAATCGGCTCAATATCCTGGATATTGAGCCGATTGGGTGAGTTTCGCGCCTGTGATGAATTCCCCTGAATCTTTTTATTGGCGGTTTTCACAATTTTATTGGCGATTTTTGCGTTTTATTGGCGAAAAATAAATTTATTGGCGATTCCGCGCTACTTATTGGCGAAAATAGCTACCAATTAGTGTTCCTGCATTTTTTTCATTTCTACTTTCGAAGCGTTGCGATCAACCGCTTAGGATTCAGCAACAAGTCCAACGCGTCATTGATATTTTCAATCACTAGGTCGCTTTTCAGAAGCGTTGCTGTTGCGCAGCCTTCTCTTCCGGTTATCGCCACAGCAAGATCGGATTCGGCGAACATCGCTTCATCATTTGCACCATTGCCCATGGAGAGGACGCCAGTTAGACTCCGGACAAATTCTCCCTTTTCACCTGTATGATTCTCTGATTGTAGAATTTGTACCGTGACAGGCAATCCCTCACACTGTCGAGCCACACTTCCATTTGTATCGGCAGTAATAACATGAATCTCCACTTCCCTACTAAGCAGCTGAATTCTATCCCCAACGCCTGGGATCAGCTCCCCGCCAAAAGCAATGGTTCCGTTAAAATCCAAGACCAGATGATGCAATTGGTACTGTCCTCTCCCTGGTATGTTCCAAGCAAGCATGCAGATTCCCCCTCATTTTTGTATTAGCTAGTATAGCTTCCTTTCGTTCCATTCGCAAACCCGTTGTGTTCATTCTGTTTAAGGAATAGCTCGAGTTGATGAGCGGCGATCATCCCCGCTGTACTGTTTAAATGGATGCCGTCCGTTAGCAGCAAGTATCCATTTGCATACGAGATGCGGTCAAGACTGTGCCCAAATACAAGATGGTCGATGACCAATTTCTTGTAGAGCTTCCAACTATTTTTAAGCGATCCTCCTCTCGTCTCGTTTTTTCCCTTTAAATAAGCTTTTAACTTTTCGTTAAAAGGAAGATAGGAAACATGATGCATAGCGGCAATGTTTTTTATCCCCTCATTGTATTGGTCCAATTCCATATTCTCTTTTGAAAAGAGATTTTCACCGGCTACCGGCAGCGACATAAGTCCGATTTTCGCAGAAGTCTCCACTTTCAATCTAGAAACAATCAGGGAAAGATTCTTTTCGTATACCAGTAAAGACGGTTTCTCGCTTTGCTTTGCTAACTTGGTGTTCTTCCTGGCAAACTCCGGTGCTATTTTAACCGCAGCGTCGTTTAACCCAACTAGGACGACTACAAAATCTGGCTGGCAGGCAATTACGTCTTCCAGGCGCTGGAGGACATCATAAGCTGTACTCCCATTCACGCCAGCATTGATAAATTGATAATCCTTGCAGCTTCGTCTCCTGGCTGCATCATCAACAAAATTGTAGCTAATCGTACCGTGAACTATATCACCGCCGATGACAGCAACCAGTTTTTTTCCTTCCTGGCGCGAGCCTTTTTCGATAAAAGCCTGCGGATTGTTGGCAGGCAATTGCATCAACCTGCTCTTCCGCTGATGGTACTTGGATATACCCGTCACAGCGAACACCAAAAGCAGCAAAATCCCGCCAAATAGCAGCTTCATTTCCATCCCTCTCCAACAATAATTAATTAAATATTCTGAAAATGTTTCTTATATTTTTTTGATAACCGGTGACTTTTTATGCTTATAAAGATATTATAGACTTTTATGATCGACTACAGAAAGGGAAACGCCCACAAAATTTGCACAAATCAAAAAATTATTTTGCAACTGTAATTATGATTAGGATAAAATTAGGGTGTACGTTTGGAGAGGGGACTTTTTTCCTATGCTGAAAGCTAGGTTATATGATTTTACATTATTTTTTGCTGCCATTGCTGCTGCTTTTGGGCTGGGTGTCTTTACCTTAGATAAAAATGTATTTTTCATTGCATTGTTTATTTATTGGTTGTTTTCTAGCCTTTATAATCATTTGCGGATTACTGCGCAAAACGGAACAATAAAATTCGACTATGGCATCAGCTACAGTCTATCCTTTGGAATTTTTGCAGGACCAATCGGATTATTCATTTTTGAGACAATCTACCGGTTCACCGTTTATTTTACAAGGAAACGTTCCAACACCGCTGATAAAGATGAATTTTGGGACACATTTTACAATATTGGTGCACATGCGCTGAACTACTCGATTGGTTTCTTTTTGTATCAATGGGGACACGAAGCGTTCACCAACATCCCATTTGGTTTTTGGATTTTGATGTTGATGCTGACAGTGATCACTACTTTGATTTCCTATACTTTTTTGTCGACCGCTTTTTTTATGATGGGCGAAATGAAGGATTTCAAGCAGGCTATCCGATTTTTCCGGGAGAGCAATAATTGGCTTGATCTCGGTAAAACAGCGTTCACGAATGGCCTGCTGCTGTTGCTATTGATGAAACAGGAATGGGAAATGGTTGTCGGCCTGTTCATTCTCAACTATCTGGTAAGCCGCTCGTTCCATTCGAAGTCACAAAGTATCAAAAACAAGATTGAACGGGACAAGTTTAAACAAATGGCCTATACAGACTTTCTGACCAGGATTCCGAACAGAGCATGGATGGATAAAACAATGTGCGAATTAAACGATACGGATGAAACAATAGCCATCGTCGTTGCTGATATCGATAAGTTCAAGCTGGTCAATGACTCTTATAATCACGCAGTAGGGGACCGGGTCATCCTGCATTTTGCCAATACGCTAAAATCCTATTTGTCCACGGAAGACTACCTATTCCGCAGCGGTGGCGAAGAGTTCACCATAATTCTGAGAAAGAAATCGCTTAGCCAAACCATCGATCTCGTCGAAAAAATTCGCCATGGAGTCGAAACAAGCTCCGTCGAGGTCGAATACCAATCGGAGAAGCATCAAATTACAATCACCTCTTCTTTCGGGCTATATTACTTTCAAGTGAATCAGTATACTTCCATGGAAAAAGGCTATATACACGCCGACCAGCTTTTGCTGAAATCGAAGGAGCTCGGCAAAAATAGAGTCACCTTCAAAAACGGATTTTCCGAGAAGATCTCTGTTTAACGCTGCAGGTTTTTTGGCAACTTTGGTGCCCTGCAGCCCGAACCTGTCATGATTCCGTGGTTTTCTTGACAACTTTGCCTCTCTGCAACCTAAACCTGTCAAGATTCCATCGTTTTCTTGACAACTTCGCCTCCCTGCACCCTGAACCTGTCATGATTCCATCGTTTTCTACTCGGATAGCTGCTAATTCATCTTAAAAATGCATGAATAAATCTGCGGATGCTGCTTCATTTAATAGCCATTTAATTGGTACTTGTTCGGCTGGATGGATGAATTCAAAATTGTCTTTTACATCCAGATCAACGACATACAGCTGGGCACCCATTTTGACAGCAATTCCCAGGAGTTCATGGACGGATGCTACGCCAAAGTCATTCAATGCGTTTGAAAGATACTTCAGCTCCTCGGACGGGACCGAAACATACCGTTTATCAAGGATGTTGACCCCTTTCCGGGAAAAGGCAAGGATGACATCCGCACCTGAGGAAGCAGCGCCAACTGCAACATTCAAGGGTGGATAAGCAGACTCCAGTTCATCATGCAACGCCATTACTACTACTTTCTTTTTCTCCATCAGTTCTTCCCCCCATCAGTAACTTAGCACTGCATCCGCCTGGTAAGCGGCTTCCAAAAAAGTTACCACTCCTGCCAATTCTGCTCCTTCCACAAGTTCCAGCCCATCGGCGATCAGCACATTCATCTGGCAGCCATAAAACTTGATTCCTAAATCCATCGCCTGCTTCATCAGTTTTTGCAAATCGATATTATGGGTTCTCTCCACCATTTTCAAATACCGTTTATCCAATACCCTTGCACCATCCAAATCAAAGAAAAGCGCTACCTCATTTTCTTCCTCTGCTTTTTTCAGCGCTTTTTTCAAAACAAAAGGAACATTGGAGCTCAACGAAACGAAATAAACAAATTTCTTTTTGGCCATCAGCGACCCTTCTTCCGCTTAATTTGCTTACGCTTTCATTTCTAGAAAATATAAACTGTTTGCACTATTATTATATACCTAATGTGGTATTTTAGAAACTTAAAATCTCTGGTGTTAAATGTATCTCCTTGTCCAAGATTGCCAGCTTGATAGCCTTTCGAGAACCGGACTTGCTATTTATTGAATTCCGTCTGATCAAACTGTCGTGGAGGGAATTCAGTTTATCAGCTGTGCTTTTTCCGCCCTTCCATTGCATACAAATGGTTCTCCCTGCTTTCTAGTAAACACTGATTAAGTGTTATACCCGCTATGCAGGGATTTATATGCGTTTCAATTCCTATATTTCATTGCCTAGGAAATATCCTTGGTGATTGCTTCTGATAGATTGTATAAGGCGAGATCGATATCAAGTTCTTTTCCTGTTGCTAATTTTGCAAGCTGGTAACCAAGATAAGGACCGACTGTCAGGCCGGAAGACCCGAGTCCATTTGCCAAGTAAAGATTCTCGAATCCTGGAACGGCGCCGATAATCGGGAGAAAGTTCGGAGCGACTGGCCGAAAACCAACCTTGGTTTCAAGAAAGGTTGCATCAGCTAGGCCAGGTGCCAGCTCCAGACCTTTATCGATGATTTCCTGCATCCCGCCTAACGTCGGCCGCAAGTCAAATCCCATATCGTTTTCATGGGTGGCGCCCATCACTACCTTTCCGTCTGCGAATGTCACAATATACGCAGCATTTGGCGGCATTACAACAGGCCATTCTCCTGTATCCTCGTTTTCAAGCTGCAAATGGATGATTTGGGCTTTTTGCGGAGTGATCTTTAGCTCCATTCCAAGTGGCTTTACTAGCTCAGGCGCCCATGCACCTGCTGTGATTATGAACTTGTCCGCCTCTAGCCTCGTTCCGTTGATCGTAACCGCTGTTACCTGGCCATCGCTAAAATCAAGAGCAGCATTACCTGCTATCCATTTGGCACCGTGTTTTTTGGCAGCAGCTAATAATGCCAGCCGCAGAAGACGGCCATCCACGCGCGCGGCCCCGCTTACATGGACAGAAGCATATTTCGTCGCTAACGGCGGAAATAACGCCTTTGTTTCCTTTTCGCTTAGCTGGCGGATATCGCCTATTTCGGGTGCCATTTCCCGTCTTTGTATCGCTCTTTCTACTATTTTTCGAATTTTATCTGAAGCGATATCTACGCTTATCGCTCCAGTTTGCTGATACCCGGTTTCCTGTTCCCCGTCGTTTTCTAGCTGCTGGATCAGCGAGTGATAATAAGCCGCACCATTTATCGCCAAAAAATACCAAGCCTTGTTCCGCCGCTGACTCAGCCACGGACAGATAATTCCGGCTGCTGCATTTGTTGCCTGTCCTGGCTCCTCTCGGTCAATAATTGTTACGCTCTTTCCGTCCTTTGCTAAATGAAAAGCAGTTGAGGCACCGAGAATCCCTGCTCCGATCACCACATATTTTTCCATCCCTACACCTTTTTCTGTAAAAATTTCTTATTACCCATATTACAGAAAATCTGTTTCAGACTCAAAACCAATAAATGAAAATATCAGGTCAACTTTTCGCTATACCCCTGCTCTTCTGATATAATTTTCAATATCGTTAACTTAATGGAGTGAATATGCGAATGAATACAAAGAAGGCTCTGCCTATTTTATTTTTAGTTATGTTTCTTGTGATGGTCGGGTTTGGGATCATCATTCCCGTCATCCCTTTTTATGCGGAGGAAATCGGGGCATCCCCTACACAACTTGGACTGTTGATGGCGGTTTACTCGCTGATGCAATTTTTATTCGCACCGATGTGGGGTCGCATTTCGGACAGGGTAGGGAGAAAACCAGTCATCATGATTGGCATTCTTGGCTTGGCTCTCTCCTTTTTTCTGATGGCTCTGTCTACTCAGCTTTGGATGCTGTTTGCAGCGCGGATTATCGGCGGATTTTTGTCATCAGCCAATATGCCAACGGTGATGGCCTATGTCGCAGATATCACCTCAGAAGAGGACCGCGGAAAAGGGATGGGAATCATCGGAGCTGCTGTTGGACTTGGCTTCATCTTTGGACCAGCGATCGGTGGCGTATTTTCAAAAACAAGTTTGAGCACCCCTTTTTACATTGCAGGTGCCACATCCCTAGTCACATTCCTAGTTGTCACTTTTGTTTTAAAGGAGTCGCTTTCAGCAGATCAGCGCACTAGTCAGCAACGAGAGCGGAGTTCACTAGTGAAAGCCGTCGGAGAACCTTTGTCGTTTTTGTTTTTGCTTCAGTTATTTGTTTCCCTTTCTTTATCTGGTCTCGAAGCTACTTTTGCCTATTTTGCCGCGGAAAAAGCTGCTCTCGGTTCGGTTCAATTGGGCTATATATTCATGATCATGGGACTTGCCGGTGCGGTTGTCCAAGGTGGTTTAGTCGGAAGATTGACGAAAACACTCGGCGAAGGGAAGGTCATTCAGCTTGGCATTGTTGTATCGGCGATCGGGTTTGGCTTGATTCTTCTGACGGAGAGTTTTGGCACGGCCGCTCTTTACCTGACCATTTTTGGAATTGGCAATGGATTGATTCGGCCAAGCGTTTCTTCCCTTTTAACCAAGAAATCTACGACAGGCCATGGTGGAACAACTGGGCTCCTGTCGTCCTTTGACTCGCTCGGCAGAATTATCGGACCGCCATTAGGCGGATGGCTGTTCTCGATTGCAATTGGATTGCCGTATATTTCAGGAATTATTCTTTCTGCTATCGCTTTCCTTTTATACCATTTTTACAGTGTTCGTACCGTTAAACAGGAAGCATAATTCATGCAAAATGGTAATAAAGACGGCTCAACAGCCGTCTTTTTATATTGATTTTTCAAAATATTTCATTTTCTCTCTAACATTGTTTCGATATTCGTAGTATTATGGAAGGACAAAGGAGGAGATAAAAATGAATCAAACGGTGGAAAAACGTCTTGTTCGCTCAGAAATTGCTGAATCATTGACATGGGATCTTACTGATCTTTTCCGTTCGGAGCAAAAATGGATCGAGGCATTAGAGGAGATTGAGTCCGAAGTAAAAAAATTCGACGACTACAGGGGAACCTTACATACAAGGCCGAAAGCATTACTGGAATGCCTGTCTGCCCAGGAAGAGTTAACTCAGAAATTGGTCAAGGCCCATACATATGCAAGTCTGAAGCAGTCCGCAGACGGCACTGACCCAGCTAATCAGGCTAACTCCGCAAAGGTTGGATCGATCGTCACGAAAGCGATGGCTGCCCTATCCTTTATTTCATCAGAAATTCTCGAGTTTGAGGAAGGCAAAGTGGAAGAATTCATTCAAGCAGAGGAAGGACTCCTGCCTTTCAAAAAGACGCTCCTGGAGCTTCTCGACACGAAAAAGCATAAATTATCACCCGAAACGGAGCAAGTCCTCGCTGCTTTAGGGGAAGTTCATTCAGCGCCTTACCACATTTACAATATGGCAAAACTAGCGGATATGGAGTTTTCGTCCATCATGGACGAAGAAAACAACGATTTGCCAGTCTCCTTTGCGCTATTTGAGAGCCGATATGAATTTTCACCGAATCCTTATATCCGTAGAAAAGCCTATGAATCTTTTGTTTCCACCCTTAAACAGTATAAGAACACCATCGCTGCCACCTATGCAACTGAAGTAAAAAAACAGGTGACTCTTGCAAGGCTGAGGAAGTATGAATCCGTTACTGCAATGCTTTTGGAACCACAGCAGGTTACAAAGGAAATGTACAACAATCAAATTGATATCATTTACAAGGAACTGGCCCCGCATATGCGCCGGTTTGCTCAATTAAAGCAGAAGGTACTTGGTTTGGATAAAATGATGTTTTGTGACTTGAAGGCTCCATTCGATCCTGACTTTGACCCTGAAATTAGTTTTGATGAGGCACAGCAGTTGATTACTGATTCTTTGAAGATTATGGGACCTGATTATACCGCAATGATTGAAAAAGGCTTTGCAGAAAGATGGGTCGACCTTGCTGATAATGTCGGGAAATCTACCGGGGCATTTTGCTCAAGCCCATATGGATCGCACCCATATATCTTGATCACCTGGGCGGACAATATGCGCGGCTGCTTCACGCTGGCCCATGAGTTCGGCCATGCAGGCCATTTCTTCCTAGCGAATAAAAATCAGCGTATCATGAACGTGCGCCCATCCATGTACTTCATAGAGGCGCCTTCGACAATGAACGAAATGCTTTTGGCCCAATACCTTCTTGAAAAAAATAAGGATAACCCGCAGATGATTCGCTGGGTCGTCCTGCAGCTGCTAGGAACCTATTATCATAATTTTGTGACCCACCTACTTGAGGCTGAATTCCAGCGTCGTGTTTATGCCCATGCAGAAGCAGGCAATGCGCTTACGGCGACAACCCTTACTGAAATGAAAACAGAGGTCCTGACCGGTTTCTGGGGCGATACAGTCGAAATCGATGAAGGAGCGGGACTCACATGGATGCGTCAGCCTCATTACTATATGGGCTTGTATCCATACACCTATTCTGCCGGTCTGACTGCATCGACTGCTGTTTCGCAGTTGATTCAGGAGCAAGGCCAGCCAGCTGTCGACCGCTGGCTTGAGGTGCTCCGCGCAGGCGGAACGATGAAGCCGCTAGAATTACTGAAGCATGCCGGCATCGATATGTCGACTCCCGAACCTGTACGAAAAGCCGTCAGTTATGTAGGATCTCTAATTGACCAACTAGAAGCATCCTATCAATAAAAAAGCGCTTTGTTCAGCCCCGACAAGCGCTGCCCGCCGATAACGCCACGTCCTGTGGCTGGCGGGGCT
>NZ_JXIQ01000084.1 GCF_000934845.1 Mesobacillus subterraneus | reverse complement strand
AAAGCGCAAGCGCCTTGGTCAGCCCCGACAAGCGCTGGAGCTGGACAATTCTCGAAGTTAAATTTCTTTCTTATTCTATAAAAAACAGGTCCTTATTGGAGCAGTTCTTGTGGCAACACAACAGTTGTTACGAGAACCGCTCAACAAAAAGTTCACAAAATTAAAATTGACTTTACAAAAGTAACGAAATATACTTAAAAGTGTAATAAACCTAAAACGTTTTCGGAAAACGTTCAAAAATGAGATACGCATGTCTATATTTTTTTAGAGATGACCGAAAACGTTTTCAGAAACCGCTGTCATTTCTGACTGCAAGAAGTAAACATATCGAACAGAGAACGTTTTATTTTTTTCACCTATACTAAAACGTTTTCGAAGGAGGTTTTGTTGGGTAATGATGAATTATGATTTAGGAAAAGGAAAATATGCAAACTGGGTTGTTTCAGATGTTTCCTTTTCTGCTGACACCCTGGGAAAGACAGAATCCATTATGTATCTTGGGAATGGATACATGGGCTTGAGGTCTGTGGCTGAGGAGCCCTACCTTGAGGAGACAAGAAACCTATTTGTAGCAGGAACGTTTAATAAGTTTGATAGGAATGAAGTAACAGAATTGCCAAATATCGCGGATATTACACGCGTTAATATCACGATTGACGGTGAGCGTTTCAGCTTGGAATTTGGCTCCGTAAAAAATTATGTAAAACAACTAAACTTAAAAACTGCCGAACTGATAAGAAGCTTCGAATGGAAGTCACCTAAAGGAAAAGAGTTGCGTTTTAACTTCCGAAGATTTGTATCACTCGATAATCTTCACTTGATCGGGATGAAAATGGAAGTAGAGTCGCTTACACATCCTGTTTCCATTGGATTTGATTCAGGCATCGACTCACAAATGACAAATTCGGGTGTCCAGCACTTCCATGAAGGCGACAAGAGAATATTTGATAAGAAATTCATCCAGCTGGTGCAAACCACAACTGAATCAAAAGTAGATGTTGTGCTGAACACTGCCCATGAACTTTCTGTAAATGGCATTAAAGTAGATGTTGAGCCAATAATGGGAATGGATCGCCGGAAAGTTTGGCTTCAATACAGCCTGGATTTGCAGCCCGGTGACACTCTGGCCATGGAGAAACTGACAACCATCCATACCAGTCGCGATAAAGAATATGCCGCACAAGAATATCAACTAGAGTTATTGCGTGAAAAGTCGATGGAAAATCTTCGCACAGCTTCTTTAAAAGGATATGAAAATGTATATAAGGAGCATGTTGCTGCTTGGGATGCAAAAGTTTGGAACAAGTACAACTTTACGGTGAACAGTGAGGATCCATTTGATGCATTGGCTTTAAGGTTTGCCATTTATCATTTAACTGTCATGACACCGGCCCATGATGAGCGAATGGGCATCGGGGCAAAAGCTTTAAGCGGTGAGGGCTATAAAGGACATTCATTCTGGGATACAGAAGTGTTCATCATTCCATTCTTTATCTACTCTAATCCAGAAGTGGCAAAATCACTGCTGAAATACCGCTACCACGGCCTTGTAGGGGCTAGGAAAAAAGCAGCAGAGAACGGGTATGAAGGAACTATGTATCCATGGGAAGCGGCCTGGCCGACAGATGGCGAAGTAACGCCGATCTGGGGAGCTGTGGATATCGTGACAGGTAAGCAGACCAAAATCTGGTCAGGATTTATTGAACAGCATATTACGGCGGATATTGCCTTTGCTGTTTGGCAATATTATAAAATCACGAATGACCAGGAGTTCATGAATCTATACGGCTATGAAATCATTTTTGATACTGCTAGTTTCTGGGCAAGCCGACTGGAGTGGAACGAGCAGAAGCAAGAGTACCAGATCAATAACGTCGTTGGACCGGATGAATATAAAGAGCATGTGGACAACAATGCATTTACGAATCATATGGCTCATTTCAATATCAGCCTTGCGATGAAATATTATGAAGAATTGAAAGGAAAAAATCCGGAAATTCTCGAAGGTCTTGAATCCAAGCTTAAATTGACAGATTCGTATAAATCATGGGAAGAAAAGCTCGAAAAGATTTATCTGCCACAGCCACGAAAGGAAGATATGGTGATCCCACAGGATGATACGTACCTGAACAAAAGGGTAATCGATCTTGAAAAATATAAGAACCAGTCAAAAGTAGGAACACTTTTCAATGATTATAATCTTGAGCAGGTGAATGAAATCCAGGTTTCCAAGCAGGCAGACATCATGATCCTGTTTCTGATACTTGAAAATAGATTCAGCCCTGAAGTGAAACAGGCAAACTTTGATTACTATGAGCCAAAAACGCTGCATGATTCATCGCTTAGCCTTTCCACACATGCCATTCTTGCAAATGACCTTGGCAGAGAAGAATTGGCATACTCCTTGTTCAGGAGAGCAACAGAAATTGATTTAGGTCCTGCAATGAATTCATCTGACCATGGAGTCCACGCCGCATCACTTGGGGGCATTTGGCAATCTGTAGTTCTAGGATTTGGCGGAGTAAGAATGGTGGATGGAAAGCTGAGAATCAATCCAAGATTGCCAAAGCACTGGAAGGACTTAAGTTTTACCATCAATTGGCAGGGAAGTAAGCTACAACTGCACATGGATCATTCTACATTGACGATAACTACAGAAAAAGAAGTCTCTCTAATTATTGAAGTGTTTGGACAGAAGTATGAAGTAACTGGTGAAACAAAAATAAATTATAAAAAACAAAATGTGGAGGTTTAAAAGCATGAAAAAAATAGCGGCATTTGCACTAGCAACATCCTTGATGGTTGGACTTTCAGCTTGTAGTTCTTCGTCCGAAAAGACTGATAATGCTAAAGGTGGAAATGAAATTACCCTTGCAGTATGGGGTTCTTCTCCAGCTGAGACAAAGGCGCTCGAAGCAACAATTGACAGCTTTGAAAAAGCTTCAGGAAAAAATGTGAAAGTGGAAGTGATCCAGGATAATTTCCAGGATGCCCTAACTGCACGTTTTGCAGCGAAAAATGCTCCGGATGTTTTTTATATGGAAGCATACGCTGCACCTAAGTTCATCAAAAGTGGTGTCCTCGCAGACATTTCAAATGAAGCAAAAAACCAGGAAGATTTCTATGAGCCCCTGATTGATTCCTTCAAAGGGGAAGATGGAAAGCTATACGCTTTACCGAAAGACTATTCTACTTTATCACTTTATGTGAATACTGACCTACTAACAAAAGCAGGCTTCAATGTTGAAGATATCCCTTCTGACTGGAAAGGACTTCTCGAATTTTCTGAGAAAGTACAGGCAAAATTGGATAAAGGCCAGGCTGCAATGGTATTCGATAATACAATGGCACGCCACCTTAGTGCTATGATTGCAAGTGGCTTGAATCCGGTAACAGAAGATGGAAAAGCAGATTTCACTTCTAGCCCCGAAGCAATTTCATATCTTGAATCTCTTGTGGAAGGACAGGATAAAGGTTATCTTGCAAACCCAAAAACGGATCTTGGTGTTGACTGGGCAGGGGCAGCGTTTGGCGTGAATAAAGCTGTCTTCATGATTGAAGGAAACTGGGTATTGAGCGCCTTGAAAACAGATTACAGTGACGTAAAATATCAAGTTTTTCCAGCCCCTAAGGTTAATGGGAAAGAGCAAACAATGACCTTCACTGTTGGTTATGCAATTGCCAAAGATTCAGAGAATAAAGAAACAGCAGTTGAATTCATTAACTATATGACTGGTGATGGCCTAAAACAATGGAGCGAAGGTTCTGGAACTCTTCCTTCACGCATCTCTACATCTGAAGAAATGAAGGTTAATGAAGACCCAGTTCTGAAAGCGCATGTTGAAGGTGCAGAGTATGGAACCGTTTGGTCTTCAGGTGTGAACCTGCCAGTTATTTCACAGGCATTCGATAACCAGTTCATGGCTGCACTGAATGGCGATAAGTCAGTTGAGCAGGCGATGAAAGATGCGGAACAAGAAGCAAATGATGAAATCGCACGCCAGGAATAAAAAAGATATCGTTTTTAGCAGAAAAGTTTAAACTGTACTAAGCAGAGGGCTTTAGTGCCCTCTTTCTTTTATAGAATAAGAAAGTATAATCCACTTCGAGAATTGTCTAGCTCCAGTGCCTAGCCCCTCGAG
>NZ_JXIQ01000083.1 GCF_000934845.1 Mesobacillus subterraneus | reverse complement strand
ATCAACGTAGTATTTAAAGACTCGCCAAAGACGGGTATCATGTTCACCAACTTTACGTGCAACTGCTGCAACCGACATTTCCACCATCAATGACAGGACATGATATTCGAAAAGCAAGGAAAAGCCAGATCCTGGGCGTGCCCAATCAATAACAACGGTACGAATTTTTCCGCACGACTCACACTTCACTCTAGGCATTCTTGCGTGAAGTATTGTTTGAAATTGCCAAAAGTCGAGGTGCCTCCAAGTACGGTCTTGATCCTGAATATCATGAACCTTACATCCTGGTGAGTCACAGTTGGGACAGGAAAATTTGGCACCTTTTCTGTATTCAAGATAAATATGAAGTGTTTCTTCCTCTTTGGCTAACTCATGATGAAAAACATACCATGGCTCAGGTATTTCTAACGCTGATTCAAATACATTATATTTTTCTTGGTTCTCTTTCATAAAGCGGTCCACTCCCTGGAATTTTACTTTTTTCTCCAGTATGGACAGCGCTATGAGATTTTATACTAAATACTAAAAAGCGAGGAAGCCCTTTATTAAAGTTACTCTGAATAATTTCACTAATAGAATCTAAGATAATAAGAAAACAAAGGAGCTGATAAAGAGATGAATAAAGAAACGTTCTTTACAATGACAATTGAAGATCGGGTTAAAGCGGTGAATAAAATGTTGCAAGATTACTCATTAAGTGAGATTGCAGAAAAAGTTGGTATTCCATCATCTTCATTTTCAAAAATCATGAGAGAAGGTGACTACCTGTATCATCAAGGTGAGAAAAAGTTCTTTCCGTTTATTCGAAGTGAAAATGATAGAAGGAGTGCTAACACTTCTAAGAAAAGTAATACCAATGACATCACATTCGTGAAAGAAAATATTGATGTATTAAAAAGAATCGTCAATGCCAAAGGTTCAAACGATACACAGCTTATACTTGATGAACGCATTTATGGTAGTAAAGCAACCTATGTAAATAAAAACCTACGCATGAATAAAGAGATATACGAGGACTTCGCAAACTTCTGTAATAAGAATTTCCCTGGTCTTACACTACAACATCTTTGTTCACAGGCGTTGATAGATTTTATCTATAAATATGAAAAGAGCCAATGACGGCTCTTTTTTTGCACTCTATTGATCTTTCACTTTCATGATGCATGTTTAAATTGTTAATTATCGAAGGAATGGGTTTTTTATAAATGTTGGGAATTCACTTTGATTTTTTGGGATAAGGATGGGGTTTATGCCAAGCTCGACAAGAAGATTCATTCTTTTATGAAAGGTAGGGCGTTTCATTGAATTTTTCATATAGTCTATACCATGTTCAGACACCTTTACTAAGAAGGTATCAAGTTTTCGTTTCCATGAATCGGGTAATTCGCTTGCTTTTAGCACTTTTCTTGCTCCATAAATAGTGTAGTAGTCGCCTGAATATAGGAAGGGTTTTGTGTAATTATCCACATATTCTTGGTACAATTCATCTTTCATATATTCCTGCAATTGCTTTGGTCTGAACTTTCCTTTCTCGCTTGTTGCCATATGATTAATGTGTGCTTTTTTGAGTCTTACTTCAAACCTTAACACATCTTTTTCATAGTCTGCTATCGGTTCGTCATTGGAGATTCGCTCCTCCGTTTTATCATAGATACATAGTTCTGTACTGTTTTTTGTTGCATGATACTGAGTTGTTTTATATTCCTCAAATTTGCCTTCTTCTTTGTTCATTTTACCTATGATTTTTTTATGATACCCATGTTTTGATGTGGATTTTTTATACATATGAAATAACGCTTTTCTTTCACACCTATCTGGTATGATTACATCTTTACGATAATCAATTCTTTGCAGAACGTGTTCTTTGTAACTGGAAGAATGTCCAAACAAATATTGTAAAAAGTGTTTTATCCGATGCTCCACAGTTGGATAATCTATTTCCGAAAAGTGTGGGGTTTCAAGTAGTTTTATTAAATCAATAACCGCATACAGTTTCCAAGTACCATTTCCATAATTGTTAATTGATAATGATGTGAAGGCAGGGTATGTCTTCTTAAAGAAACCTTCAATATTCTGGTATTGCATTTCATACTTTAGTTGAAGATACCTAATCTCATGTTGTGTAATGGGGAAAAACATTTTAACTGTGTGGATCAATAACGACACTTCCTTTTGTTTTTATTTGCTGTACTTTAAATTAGTTGGGAATAATAATACGATGTCAAATTACTTGTGAATACTGGTTATTTCTCTTTTACAATAACCCAATAATTTTTCCCGCCCGATTCATATTTATCTCCATCATTAGATACAAATTCATACCTAACGCAAAGGATCTTTTCTTAAATTGAAAGATAACCTTATATCATAGATGGGCGTAAAGAAATTATGAAAGCAATGTGAAAGAAGTTTGTGGGGCTTTTGTAAAGATACAATATTTATTATTCATTACTTGTTTTAGAAGTTGTTTCGAAGGTATTTAAGGGGGAGATTTTATGAGGCATTATGGCATTGTTCTTGCTCGTTCATCCACTTTTGGATAGAACTTGCTTGGAAGCGAATTAATCTTTTCCCTACTTTAAAGTATGGAATTTCACCCTGTTTTACCATGCTATAGACGACATCTGTAGACACTCCTAATAGATCTGCGACTTCTTCTACTTTTAATGGTTTATTAATCATGTTGGTTTCTCCTTTTTTATACACCGTTAAATATTGACTTCAAGGGGTACTTTTGTTATTATTTGATTACAGAGTTATCGTAACAGCAAAAGAAAAGTGTAACAATACTAAAACTGTCGAACCCTGTTTTACCCCTACAAGGAAAGGAGATTATCAAGTGTTTGAAATGAAATGCTTAACGAGATTTGCCGTATTTTCAAAAAAATACGAAGAAGTTTTAGCGAAACAAGTCGCTGATGAAGAATTAGTAGGTGAACCTGCCTGGTATTCTCCGAATGACCTCGTAAGACTTCAACTTTTAAAACCTCAAACAAATAAACGGCTATTCGATCCATATAATCCCTTATTCCACACACCTAACCTTTACCTGGATTTAGCAAAAATAAATAATGATAAAGACCTTATAAAGTTTGTCAACGTTTATGGTTTACCAATGGGTTTATCAGAAGTAACCAAAGAAGGTATTGACGAAACAATAACATTAATTGAAATGGAAACTTTTTACTTCTTTGAAGAGTTAGACGAGTACCAAAAGCTATTAAATTTATGGTATGAAATCATGAATGAAGAACAAGTTTCGCATTACCCTTCATTTCTTGTAAACGGAGAATTCATATCCAATAAAGAGAAGGAATCCAACGAAGTCATCGCAAAGATTTTAAATCATAAAAAAAGTTGGAAAGAAACTATAGAATATCTTGATGGAATCTCATTATGTGTTAGCTTTCGGAACCTGTTGGAAGTCGCTTATTTTCAACTTACTTATGCCATTTTAAATAGAAAAAGTTTAAGAAAGTGTATGGAATGTAATGCGATATTTGAAGTAACACATGATTCCCAAAAATTCTGTCCAGCAAAAAGAGGTGTAAAGAGAAGCACCTGTGAAAACACCCATAAAATACGCAAAAGAAGACAAAAACAAAAGCGAAATAATACTAACTAACAAAGAAAGGATCTGTTGATGTTATGGCGGGAAACGGAACATTTTCTAAAACAGGGAAAAACAGCTATCGACTTGAATATTACAATGGTGTCGATGAAAACGGCAAACCTAATCGTATGCGGAAAACGGTTAGAATTGAAGCGAAGAATGAGAAGGAAGCAAAGAAGAAGGCTAATCAAGAGTTGATAAAGTTCGTTGCAGAAATTGAATCCTCACACTATATAAAACCACAAAAAATGATCCTAAAGGAGTTCATTAATGATTGGCGGGAAGAGTACGCCCTAAGAAACCTCTCACCAAAGACCCTCGAACTTTACGAATTACATCTTCAAACAAGAATTATTCCAAAGTTTGGACATTTACAATTAGAACAGATTAAACCATTTCAAATAACACGTTTCCTAAATGATTTATTGAAAGATGGTGCAAGATTAGATGGCACACCAGGAGGATTAAGTAATTCGTCATTCAACTATATTCGAAGAATTATAAAAAATATTTTTGAAAGAGCGGTAGAATGGAAGTTCATCAAGGAAAATCCAGTTATTGTTAAAAAGGAAACAGAAACAATTGGTTCAGGAGACGCCTACACCAAGGAGGAAATAAAGGCATTATATAGATGCCTGCCACAATTAGAGCTTAATTGGAGGCTGTACTATAGTGTTGCTATTTCTTGCGGTTTAAGAAGAGGAGAGCTTCAAGGGCTTCAATGGGAGGATATAGACCTTGAAAATGGAATCCTATATGTATCTCATTCTTTGGTACACTTAAAAGAAGGTGGATTCCTACTAAAAGATTCGAAGACAAAGGGGTCTATTCGTGAAATCACATTACCTTCAAATTTGATTCAACTCTTTAAAAATTACCAAGCACAGCGATTTAAAGAAAAAGAATTACTACAAGACGAGTGGCAAGGTGGTAAATACTTCTTTGTATTTGCTAACGAATTTGGTCTACCCTACTATGAATCTTATCCAAGAACAAAATGGATGCGATTTTTAAAACGAAATAAACTTCGATATATCCGACCACATGACCTTCGTCACACATCAGCCACTTATTTATTGTCACAGGGAATAGACCTTAAAACCGTAAGTGTTAGGTTAGGGCATTCCACTACAAGAATTACGGCTGACATCTATGCTCATAGAACAAAAGAAATGGATCGTTCAGCATCAGAATTGTTCAGTTTCTAATTAAAAGTCACAAGAAGACCTTCAACTTGCGTTGAAGGTCTCTTTTGATACTTTATTGACAATATGCCTTTAAGTCAACATTTTTTCGAAACAAATACATTCATGGACTCTGTTAAATTTCCCCTTAATGCTTTCTTTCTCTACTCCTACATAATGTGCAAATGTATGAACAGGATACAGTTCAGGAACTTCGCTTTTAATATTTCCTTTTAGCTCCTCCCCACCATCCAAATAAACGTGTAAGTACGATTCAACATTAAGGAATCCACTCTTTTCGTACCAATTATTTACCCATTCATCATCTCTTGTCCATGCTTCTAAACGATTTAATCCCTTTTCTTTTGATAACTGTTCAGCTTTCTTTAGAAGAAGTGTGCCAATTCCTCTTCTACGAAAATCTGGATGAACGGCTATATGCCAAATCATTCCTCCAAGACCTGTTCCTCTTGAACAAACAGTCCCTTCTTTGGCTTCATATTCAATATCTAATATCCCAACAATTTGTTCTTCTTCTACTGCCACCAATTCTATTGATGGATTATCATATTTTTCCTTCTCTTTCAAAACATTATCAAAATATGCTGTATCAAGAAATGATAATACTCTACAACGCACCCAACCGCTTTCATCACTTGGATTATACTCTCTAATTTCCATAGTTGTCTCCTCTTTCAATTGAATTTGTTTAAATTAAGTTGTTCAGAGGGGACTCTTTCCAAATAAATAAAGACCCTCGTATAAACACGAAGGTCTTAATAAGTAAATTGAAATTAAATTACATTTCCTTATTGAAGGGGAAAGAGCCACCGTATTTATTTAATGAAAATATACAATTTAAAGTTTTCATATTAATCCCCTCCTCTTCCTTTTATTCCCTTGCAATTTAACTTTATATAATATTCAGACAAAAGTAAATACTTTTTTATTCAATTTGTATAAAAAGAGAAACTTTAAATGTTTTCTGTTAATCAGTAGACGTTTTCGCACATTTCACCCCGATTTCACCCCGACTTCATAAATATTGATGATAATGATTTATTATAGAAGAACGAAAAAGGCACACGCCAAATTATGGAATGTGCCTTAAAGCTATGATCTGAGAGGGATTCGAACCCCCGACCCCGTCCCTGTCAAGGACGTATTCTCCCGCTGAACTATCAGATCGTAATATGTGAGTGTTTCCCTGTCAAGGTAGCGCTCTCCCAGCTGAGCTAAGGAATCGTGATAATTTTGTCCTGCTTGATGAGGACATTTATTACTATAAACTGAATTCAGCATCGTGTCAACATATTTTAGTGTGAATGGTTCTTGAAAATATCTTTTCGATTATGCCTGCAGAACGGAAGAATGAGAAAAAAGAAGCCCCATAAAAGCGGACTTCTTCTCAAAATTAACTTGCTATACTTGCCTTAGGGGTATTTTTTCTCTTGCTCAGTAATTGCAAGGCAATGATTAAAATAAATGAACCAAGACCAATAATATCGGAAATTTTCTCTGGATAAATTAGCAGCAATCCGCCAATCATTGCGATAACTCTTTCATACCAGAATAGATTCCTTAACCAATGTCCTATAATACCTGCTCCAATTAATATCATTCCTGATAACGCAGTTAAAACTACCCAAATCAACTCATACCACGTTGTATCTATCATCAGCATTTGAGGTGACAAAACAAAAATGTAAGGAATAATGAAGGCAGCAATTGCCAGTTTTGATGACATTACTCCTGTTTTTAAAGGTTCCCCACCCGATACACCAGCTGCTGCAAATGCTGCGAGTGCTACAGGGGGCGTAATATCCGCGATAATTCCAAAATAGAAAACAAATAAATGTGCTGATAAATCCGGTACTCCAAGCAAGATGATTGCCGGTGCTGCAATGGTAGAAGTGATAACATAATTTGCAGTTGTTGGTGAACCCATCCCCAGAATTAGGGAGGCAATCATAGTAAAGAACAATGTTGGGATCAATGCTCCTCCAGCAAGATCCAATAGACCATTTGCAAGCTTCAACCCAAGACCTGTTTTCGTTACAACACCTACAATAATACCTGCTGAAGCCGTTGCAGCTACAACACCAAGTGCCGAACGCGCTCCATCTACAAGAGCCGCTATTATTCCTTTGAATCCTATCCGTGTTTCTTTTCTAATCGCACTTACCACTACGGTAATCAAAATACTCCAAATAGCTGATCTCATAACGCTCATGCCAGTTAACATCAAAACCATGATAGCCACAATCGGAAAGAGCAAATAAAGCTTGGAGAAAATTTCTCTCCGTCCAGGAATTTCATCATCCGTTAAGCCTCTAAGCCCTACTCTTTTTGCTTCAAAATGGGTCATGATCCAAATTCCGGTAAAATAGAGAACAGCAGGGATAGTTGCCGCTTTTGCAATGTCCCAATAAGTGATCCCGCCGCCAATAAATTCAACCATTAAGAACGCAGCTGCGCCCATTATTGGAGGCATTAGCTGACCACCTGTTGAAGCAGAAGCTTCTACAGCACCAGAGAATTCCTTTCCGTACCCCAATTTTTTCATCATTGGAATAGTGAAAGCTCCAGACTGAACAACGTTTGCAACCGAACTTCCGCTAATTGTTCCTTGTAAAGCACTAGAAAAAATCGCAACCTTCGCTGGTCCGCCAATTCTCTTTCCGGCAATAAACACGGCAAGATCATTAAAATATTGGCCGACACCTGTTTTTTCTAGAAAGGATCCAAACAATAAGAATAAAAAGATGAATGTGGACGAAACACCTAACGGGGTCCCAAGAATCCCCTCGGTTGTAAAGAACATCGTTTGAATCAAGCTGTCAAAATCCAATCCACGATGTGCCAGGAATCCAGGCATATAAGGTCCATATACTGCGTATGCCATGAAAAGAGCGGCGATTACCATGATTGGCAGCCCCACTGTTCTTCTGGTAGCTTCAAGAACGAGCACGATTGCAGCAAGCCCAATAGAAAAATCAACTGGTGTAAGTCTCCCAACCCGATTTACCAGCTCGTCTATCATTACAGGCCAATATGCACCGACCACCACTGCAAGCAAAGCTAATAGGATGTCAAACCAGGTAACTTTATTTTTCGAAAGGTTTTTTTTACGGGCAGGAAACAACAGAAAGATTAGTGCAAGCGCAAATCCCAAATGGATCGATCGCTGAAGCTGTGCTGTTAATACACCAAATATAGAAGTGTACAGCTGAAATAGCGAGAAGGTTAACAACAAGATAAATACAATTGTCCCGATTATCCCTTTTAATTTCCTTGAAGCAGCTTCTGGATCGTATTTCTCCATCAGTTCTTGCTGCTGTTCTAGCGTTAATGTATCATGGTTCGTTGTGCTCAAGGATATTCACTCCTCTTAATTGCTGTAGTAAGTTTATTTTTTCCACTTGTATTTTGACGCTTGTCCCAGGTTCAATTGCTTTTGACAACGGAAAAGATAAATTATCTTGAACAAAAGTATGATTCGCGCGAACTTTTCCGACACGCAGGATGAAATTATCAAACCTTCTGTTCATATTTTTTATATAATATTTGCCATCCTTCATTTCAAAGCTTTCCCCTTCTGCTGGTTGGGATGGCATTCCGATTGCAAAGTCTTCGTATTCTAATTCATATTGGCGAATTTCCCTTTGCTCCGTAATTTGATAGCTTTCTATCACATCTGAAAGGTGGATGGAATGCGTATATTTTATCTTGAAACGATCGCCCTCTGAGATTGGGATAAAACACAGGATTTCCTCTCGCTCCGGTTGAATAAAAACAAGAGCTGTTTTATATGGTATGTAAAAGAAACTGAACGCCAATAAGAGAAAGAGGAACACTAGAATGAAGAGAAATCTCTTCCTAAGTAATTTCATTTTCTTCCGCCTCGCCCGTCTGCTATCCATTTACGAAACTGTACGAACATCAATCAAAAAAAGGGACCGGACAGAGGAACCTTGAAAGTTATTGTCCGGTCAAAGTCTATTTATTAATTAGCAGCCTTGATTCCCTTTTCGTCAAAATATTTCTGAGCTCCTGGGTGAACATCGATTCCTACACCATTCAGAGCGTTTTCTGGGTTAATTTGTTTTGCTTTTGCATGTTGAACCTTATCCAAATTTTCAAAGATCGCTTTCGTGATGTCATAGACAACTTCATCAGAAAGTCCTGCTTTTACAACAAGCATTGCCTGAACTGCAACAGTCGGAACCGCTGCACTAATTTTATACGTTCCGCTACCAATTTCTTCTTTAGTGTAATATGGATATTTCTCGATGAGTTTATCTGCTTTGTCAGCATCCACTGGTACAATCACAACTTTGTCTGTAGCAGACAATTCTTCTACCGCTGCAGTAGGATGACCCGCAGTTACGAACGCTGCATCAATATTTCCATCTTTGATGCCATTAACTGATTCATCGAAGCTTAAATCTTGCTTTTGAATGTCGTCAAGAGACATACCATACACCTCAAGGATTTGCTCAGCATTTGCTGCTGTACCAGATCCGGGAGCACCGATGGAGATTTTCTTACCTTTTAGGTCTTCAACGGTCTTAATTCCTGTTTTTTCTGTCGTTACAATCTGGATCGTTTCAGGATAAAGGGTGCCAATTGCTTTGATATTGTCTATCGCATTTCCTTCAAACATTAATTTCCCTTCTGTAGCATAGGATGCAATGTCCGTTTGGGTGAATGCGATTTCTCCTTTATCGTCTTTAATACTCTGCATGTTTTCTGCAGAAGCTCCAGTTGTTTCAGCATTTGTATCAATTCCAGTTGCATCAGAGACAATGTTGGCAAACGCGCCGCCCAATGGGAAGTATGTACCACCTGTCCCGCCCGTTAGGATGCTCATAAATTTAGGTTTTTCTTGTGTTTGTCCCTCGCCGCCGCTCGTTTGGGTAGAACCGCCCCCACATGCTGCAAGCGTCATGGAAAGAACAAACGTTAGCACCATGTACAAAAGAAATTTCTTTTTTACCACATTATTTCCCCCTTATTATATAGAATATTCAATATAATCTTAACATAATTATTCATGCTTTTGTCAAAGAAAAAATATTTGAAATTAACTCTACCTTTTATGGCCTGAAATGCTTTTTTCAACTACCTATGTTAAAATCGAACTGAAAGTTAGTGCAATTTGATGAATTGGGAGGTAAGCAAATGGAGTTTCCTATTGGTAAAATGGAAGAAATAACTTTTCAAAGCAAAGAGCTTGGGGAAGAACTGAGTTTGCTTGCATATCTGCCTGCCAATTATTCCCCATTATATAAATATTCCTTACTGATCGCACAGGACGGCCGAGATTACTTCCAACTAGGCCGAATTGGCAGGATTGCCGATGAACTCCTGGGCAAAAATGAAATCGAAAAAGTCCTTATCATTGGAGTCCCCTATCATTCAGTAGAAGACAGGCGACAAAAATACCATCCACAAGGGGAAAAGCACCACGCCTATATTCGTTTTCTGGCTCATGAGCTTATCCCATATTTGGATGAACGATATCCAACTTACCAAATGGGCATGGGGCGCGCCTTAGTCGGAGACTCACTTGCTGCAACCGCTTCCTTGCTAGCGGCTATCCAGTATCCACATACTTTTGGTAAGGTTCTGCTTCAATCTCCTTATGTGAATGAGGAAGTACTTTTGGCAGTTAAAAACTTCCATACACCTGAGTTGCTAAATATATACCACACGGTCGGCGAACGGGAGACAGTGGTTCGAACATCCTCCCCGGATAAAGATTTCCTAACTCCCAACAGAGAGCTTTCCAGGATATTTAAGGAGAAAGGCTTTGGCTATTTTTACGAAGAATTCAGCGGCGACCATACTTGGACCTATTGGCAACCCAACCTCAAACGAGCCATGAAAACAATGTTTTCTTGATGAATGCTTCTCTATATAATATATTTCGAAAATTTGTTATAATGAAGGACAATCATATTTTCGGGTTGCTTAACACTATCATGAAACGGGGGTTTTTAGATGAAATTCGGTATTGTCATTTTTCCATCAAAGAAAATCCAAGATTATGCAAATTCATTAAGAAGGCGGTATGATCCACATTATGCATTAATCCCGCCGCATCTTACATTAAAATCGCCATTTGAAGCAACTGAAGAAGAAATTAAAAATGTCGTCCAAAAAATCGATGCGATTGCCAGGAATTTTAATCCAGTCTCTCTAAATATTACAAAGATTGGTTCTTTTAAACCGGTAAATAATGTAATATACCTGAAGGTGGAATCACCTGAAGATTTAGTCTCCCTCCATTCTGAACTTAATTCAGCATTCGAAGGAGACCAGGAGTATAATTTTGTGCCGCATATCACCATCGGACAGAATATGTCAGATGATGAGCATTCGGACGTGTATGGTTCTTTGAGGATGACAAAAGTCCAATTCGAAGATACTGCTGATCGCCTCCATTTGCTGTATCAATTGGACAATGGTTCGTGGACAGTTTATGAAACATTCAGGCTTAGAAAGGAATAAAAAATCGTGGAAGTAAAAATAGTTACGAATGAACAAGAATTAGCAGATGCATTTGAAGTGCGCAGGACCGTTTTCATTCATGAGCAGAATGTTCCGGAAGAAGAAGAAATTGATCAATACGAATCCGACTCTGTTCATTTCGTCTTATATGACGATCACCAAAAAGCAGCGGGTGCAGGAAGATTCCGTATCCTTGATGGAATCGGAAAGGTCGAGCGAATTTGTGTTCGAAAAGAAAATCGCAAATCTGGAGCAGGTATCGCCCTCATGAATAAAATCGAGGAATATGCGAAGTCTCAGAGCCTGTCAACCTTGAAATTAAATGCACAAACACACGCCCTTCCCTTTTACAGCAGGCTTGGGTATGAAACAGTTTCAGAGGAATTTATGGATGCCGGTATCCCGCATAAAACAATGAAAAAATCGATATAATAACAAAAAGCGCAAGCGCCTCGAACAGCCCCGACAAGCGCTGCCCGCCTAAAAAGCCACGTCCTGTGGC